>CAZOOS010000099.1:0-9647 GCA_964581475.1 uncultured Hyphomicrobium sp. | reverse complement strand
AGGCTCTCGCGCTGCTCCTCGCGCAGCGTCGGATTGGCGAGCGCGGCGAGCACGGCGGCGATGGCGGCGGCGCGCAGCAGGGCGCCGCGCGAGCGCCGATAGAGCAGATAGCCGATGAGTACGAGCGCAAGCGCCCCCGCCGCCCAGAAGAACGGCATCGGCAGCATGGGGGCGAAATCGATGGACCAGTTCATGCGCTGCGCCTCATTGCCCGAGCCGTTCGAGCAGTGCCGGCACGTGTACCTGGTCGGCTTTGTAGTTGCCGGTCAGCGCGTGCATGACGATGTTGATGCCGGTGCGGAAGGCCATCTCGCGTTGGTCCTCGCCGCCGCCGACTGTCGGATAAAGCGGCCGCCCGCCTTCGTCCAGCGCCCACGCGGCCGCAAGGTCGTTGGGCGTGACGATAATGGACGTGACGCCGTCGGAGACACGAGCGCGACGCGCCTGATCCTGGCTCGATCCTTCCAGCGCCTCGACCCAAAGCTGGCCGCCGTCCCAGCGGCCGGGAAAATTGCGCAGAAGATAGAAAGCCTTGGTCAGCACGTGGTTCTCCGGTACCGGCTCGAGGCGCGGCACGTCCAGCTTGCCGATGATCCGCTGCAGCGCGGATTCGCCACCGCCGGGTGCGCCGCCGCCGTTGAGACCGCGGCCGTAGTCCTGCGTATCGAAAATGATCAGGCCGCCCTGCTTCATGTAGGCATCGATCTTCGCCAGCGTTTCCTCGGGCAGCGCCTTGGCGTCCGGCAGCACCGGCCAATAGAGCACCGGATAGAAGGCGATCTCGTCGGTGAGGATGTTGACACCCATCGGCCGGCCGGGTTCGACCGCCGTGCGCACGGCGAGGAGGCGCCCGAGGCCGTCGAGGCCGAGGCGGCTGATCTCGTCGACGTTCTGATCGCCGGTGAGCACGAAGCCGATGGTGACCTTGCTCGTGGCCTCGATGGCGCGCTCGTCGGCGGCTTGCGTGCTGGTGGCGCTCGGCGTTGGCGTTGGCGCATCGACGGGCTGCGCCTGAGCATTTGGCGCGGCGATCAAAAGTGCGGCAGCGCCGACGACAGCCAGCGCGAGTGCGGCGTGGGCAGCGCCGCGGCGCGTCCGGCGCCACAGGGCGAAGCCGCCGGCCTGAAGAAGTATGACAGCCAAGATGTCGGCGAACAGCAGACCGAGGGCTGCGAGCAGCAGCCACGACTTCAGCGGGCGAGCGCTTTCGCTCTCGTAGTTGAGGCGCTCGGTGCCGGCGGGCAGGGCAGGCAGCGGCACGATGGTGCTCTTGGGTCCGAGAACGTTGACGGCATGCGGTGACCCGCCGGCGCCGTAATATCCCGGCGGGTGATCGAGGCTGGGTACGAGGTCGTGCACTTTGGCGGCGCTGACCGGCTGCGCCGTCGGCGGCGGCGGTACGAGGATGCCGAAACCGTCGAGCGTCTGTAGTGGCGGCAATACCGAGGGTGCATCGGGAGCACCGGCTTCGTTGGCGGTGCCGGTCCCGCCGCCGTCGGCAACGCCCGATCCGAGCGCCGAGATCCGGCGCAGCATTTCGACGAACAGGCCCGACAGCGGCAGGTTGGACCAATCGGAGTTGGCCGTGACGTGAAAGAGGATGATCTGCCCCTCGCCGAACTTGCGCTCGGTGACGAGCGGGGTGCCGTCCTGCAGGCGCGCCCACACGTGCACGTCGGGACCGAGCATTGCCGGATCGGCAAGCACCTGGCGGCTGACCGTCACCTCGGGCGGAACCGGTGTCCCCGCAAAGAGGCTCGTATCCTCGATCGGCGCCAGCTTTTGCGGTGTCGACCACGACAGGGCGCCGCCGAGCGTACGGCCGCCGACGCGCAGCGGCACGGGCAGCAGCTCGTCGCCGCCGTTCTCGAGGCGGGAGCCGGCAAAGCGCACGAGCACGCCACCCTTTTTCACCCAATCCTCGACGTGCTTTGCCGCTTCGCCCGACAGCGTGCCGATGTCGGCCAGCATGAGCACGCTGGCGTTCTGCGCCAGCGCCTCCTGAATGCCGGCGGCGAGGTTCGAGCCCTTGGGCCTGATCAGCTCGGCGTAGGGATTGAGCGCCTTCTCGATGTAGTAGAGCGGCGCCAGCAGCGGCTGCGCCTGTTCGCGGCTCTCGCCCGAGATCAGTGCCACGCGATGCCATTGCGAGCGCGCGTCGATGAGGCTCACGGCGCCAGCCGAGCGCTCGCCGGCGATCTCGACCCTACCGACCTGATTGCGCAACTCGAGCGGCAATTCGAAGGATACGGTCGCCGCCGCAGCCCCGGCGGAAATCTGGAAGGGCGCTTCGGCGAGACTTTGCCCGCGCGTCGAGATGGCGTGCACGAAGCCGCTGCGCGCGCCTCCGTGCGGGCGCAGCACGCGCGCTTCGAGTTTGCCGCTCTGGCCGATGCCGGCGGCGACGCCGAGCGGCTCGGTGGCGCGCCCGTCCTCGATGACGGCGAACGTGCCGCCCTGCGCGAGGTCGCGCAGCTTGGCGGCGACGTCTGCCGCCTTGCCGTCGTGGTCGATGTCGTCGCTCAGCCAAACGATGCTGGGGCCCTGCGCGCCGGCCAGCGCCGTTTCGAGGGCGCTCACGGCCGCGAGCCGGTCGGGCGCGAACGGCTGCGGATTGAGCGCGGCGGCGGTGGAGCGGGCGTCGGCCGGCGCCTCGATACGTGCAGTGGAGACCTTGGCCGTGCTCGCCGTCGGCACGATGACGACAGGCCGGCTCTTGCTCTCGGCATCGGCGATGATCCGATCGAGCATGCGCGTGCGTTCGTCCCAGCGGGAGGCGGACGCCCAACCGTTGTCGATGACGATAGCCACCGGACCCGAGCCTTCGAGCGCAGCCTCGCGCGAGGGGTTCAGCACCGGCTCGGCGAGGGCGAAGATCAGCAGTGCGGCGGCCAGCAGGCGGATCAGCGTCAGCCACCACGGAGACGCAGCCGGCGTCTTCTCCTGGTTCTCCAGCCCGACGAGGATGCGCGTCGGCGGGAAGGTAACCTGGTGCGGGCTCGGCGGCACGGTGCGCAGCAGCCAATAGATGATCGGCAGCGTTGCCAGCGCCGCCAGCAGCCAGGGATTGAGGAAGGCGAGCGCGCCGAAGCTCATGGCGCTGCCTCGGTGCCCGTTGCGGCCGGCTCCTGCTGGTGCCAGCGGTGATCGGCGACGCCGCCCTGCATGCGCATGATGAGGGTCAGCAGCGGCTCGGCCGGCGAGCGGTCGGTGTGATGGACGAGGAATGACCAGCCGAGGCGCTTGGTCAGCGCGATGAGCTCGGCGCGGTGGGCCTCCAGCCGTTGCTGGTATTGGGCACGCAGACTTTGCGCGCGGTCGGCGACCCAGCGTTGGGCGCCGTCGGGGCTCAAGAACTCGGTGCGGCCTTCATAGGGCAGCGTCTCTTCCGCCGGATCGACGACCTCGACGAGATGGCCGACTGCGCCGTCGGCGGCCAAGGCTTCGATGTGCTCGCGCGTCTTGGCGATGGGATCGAGGAAATCGCTGAACAAGACGGCGCCTGAATAGCGGGCGAGCTGGACCTTGGGTGGCTGGGTGGTGTCGATAGCGTCGGCGCTCTGATGGGCGAGTATGGCCTCTGCCATGCGCGTCGTCGCCTTACGGCTTGCCGTCGGCTGCGTCAGCCCGAGCATGGCGACGCGTTCGCCGCCACGCACCAGCAGCTCGGCGGCAGCCAGCATCAGCAACACGGCGCGATCGCGCTTTGTTGATGTCGCCAAGTGGCTGCGGAAGTTCATGGACTCCGAGAGATCCGGCCACAGCCACACGGTATGCGCAGCTTCCCACTCGCGTTCGCGCACGTAGAGATGATCGGAGCTCGCCGAGCGCCGCCAATCGATCTGACGCAGCGTGTCGCTCGCCTGGAATTGACGGAACTGCCAGAACGTCTCGCCCGGCCCGGCGCGTCTGCGGCCGTGCAGCCCGTGCGCCACGGTCTGCGCGATGCGCTGCGCGTCGATGAGGATTTCCGGCAGCCGGTCGGCGAGGCCATGCGCTTCGCGTTCGAGCGCCAGGACCCCGGCACCCTTGGCGGGATCCTGGCGAGATTGCGCGGCGTTCGCCATGCGTGTGCTACTCCACCGCTGCGACGAGCCGCGCGATGATGGCGCCGAGGTCCTGGCCTTCGGCACGGGCCGCGAAGGTCAGCGCCATGCGGTGCTTGAGGATCGGCTCGGCGAGGGCAAGGACATCGTCGACCGACGGCGCCAGGCGCCCATCTATCAGCGCCTTGGCGCGGACAGCGAGCATCAGCGCCTGGCTGGCGCGCGGGCCGGGTCCCCATGCGACGTAGCGATCGGTCTCTTCGCTGACGCCGGTGCCGGGGCGGGCCGACCGCACCAGCTTGAGGATCACGTCGACGACCTTGTCGGGGACAGGGATCTGGCGCACGAGGCGCTGGATGCTCATGAGCTCGGCGCCGGTGAGCACGGCGTCGAGATGGCGGTCGTCGGTGCCCGTCGTCGCGAACAGCATGCGCCGCTCGGCGAGCACGTCGGGATAGGTGACGTCGATCTGCAGCAGGAAGCGGTCGAGCTGCGCTTCGGGCAACGGGTAGGTGCCTTCATGCTCGAGCGGGTTCTGCGTCGCCAGCACGTGGAACGGCGCGGGGATGTCATAGCGCGCGCCGGCGACGGTGACGTGATGCTCCTGCATCGCCTGCAGCAACGCCGATTGCGTCCGCGGGGAGGCGCGGTTGATCTCGTCGGCCATCAGCAACTGGGTGAAGATGGGGCCCTTGACCAAGCGGAACGCGCGCGATTTTCCCGGCGCGTCTTCGAGCACTTCCGAGCCGATGATGTCGGAGGGCATAAGATCGGGGGTGAACTGCACGCGTTTGGCGTCGAGGCCGAGCACGCGCCCCAGCGTTTCGACGAGCAGTGTTTTGGCGAGGCCGGGGACGCCGATGAGCAGCGCGTGGCCGCCCGAGAGGATGGTGATGAGCGTTCGCTCGATGACCACATCCTGGCCGAAGATGACAGAAGCTGCCGCCTTGTGCGCCCTCTGCACCCGCTCGGAGGCCGCTTCCAGGCGGGGGACAATGTCAGTGTGCGTGTCAGTGAGGGTGCTCATGGCGATCGGGGCTCGCTCATCGTTTGGGGACCGGGATACGCAGGGCCAGCACTAGCTTAACAAATATATGAACGGAACGATCCAAGGCGGCATGCGCTGGGTCAAGTGAATGTTACGTTAGATATGGGGGTAAGGGTGTCACACGCAGCCGATGCGCGCAGAGTGTGACGCAGGAAGCGAAAATAGGCGGCACGAAGGCAAATACGTTGGGTGAGATAGGCAAGCTCGAGGGGTTGATGGCGACGGTGCCGTCCATGCGAAGCATGGCTCCGCCATGACGCGGCGTCCGGCGCCTGTCGAAAGCTGGAACCCGCCGTATTGCGGGGACATCGGGTTGAAGATCCGCCGCGACGGCACTTGGCTCTATCGCGACAGCGCGATCGGCAGGCCGGCGCTGGTCAAGTTGTTCGCGAGTGTGCTGCGCAAGGACGCGGACGGAGCCACTTACCTGGTGACGCCGGCCGAGAAGGTCGATGTCGAGGTTGAGGACGCTCCGTTCCTCGCCGTCGAGATGGAGACGCGCGGTGCAGGTCGCGCGCAGCAGCTTACCTTCCGCACCAATGTCGACGATGTGGTCGCCTGCGGGCCGGGCAATCCCCTTCGCTTTGGTGAGCAGGATCCCGGTCGCGGCCTCAAGCCGTATGTGTTGGTGCGCGGCCGATTGGAGGCGCTGCTGACACGCGCGCTCGTGCATGACCTCATCGCGCTCGCCGTGGAAGAACCGCACGATGGGCAGCGCCTCGCCGGCATCTGGAGCGGCGGCGCCTTCTTTCCGATCGGAACCGCCGAGGCGGTCAGTGCACCTTGAACTCGGCGCCGACGAGGCGCACCTCGGCGGGTGTGAGCAGCTTGTTGTGGGCGACCGTCACCTTGAACAGCTTGCCGTCGAGCTTCGCCGTCCAAAAGTCGAGGAAGCTCTTGAGTTTGGGAAAGCGCGGGTGAAGGTCGTAGTCCTGCCAGATGTAGGACTGCAGCAGGGCCGGGTGGTCCGGCAGGCGATAGAGGATCTCGGCCGTCGTCAGGCTGTATCCTCGCAGTAGGGTGGCGAATTCGGGCTCTTGCATCGAAATCCCCCGTGTCAGTGACGAGTCCCCCAGACTCGTCCTCGGATGATAGATCAGGGAAAGCCTCTGACAACGAATTTGTTCCACAACTTGAGTGCGTTAGCAGCCCCGATGTGCGACTGCTGATAACCGCCGCGAAATTGGGCCGGGTGCGCACCAGTTCGCTTCTGCAATAGGCAACTGCCATGCTTGAGATTGCGCTGACGAGCTTCACGACGTTCTTCGCCACCATCGGGCCGGTGGAAGCTGCCGTGCTATTTGCGACGTTGACGCCGAAAATGAGCGGCAGCGCGCGCGCGGCGATTGCCGTCCGCGCGACGATTATCGCCAGCCTGTTGCTGCTCGTCTTCACGCTGCTCGGGCAGCCGCTCCTCGACGAGCTGGGCGTCAGCATCGCCGCGTTGCAGACCGCCGGCGGCATCATCCTGCTGATCATCGCCCTCGACATGATCTTCGCCAAGCCGACCAGCGCCTTCAAGCTGACGCAGCCGGAGGACGAGGAGGCGCAAACGAAGGACGATATCGCCGTCTTTCCGCTGGCGATGCCGTTGCTCGCCGGCCCCGGCGCGATGAGCGCGGGAATACTGTTGGCGGCGAACGCGGACGGGAACGCCTGGTCGCTGGCGATGGTGGTCGGCGCGCTCGCCGCGGTGATGGCGCTCACGCTCGCGCTGCTGCTGCTGTCGCATCAGCTCAACCGGGTCATCGGCATCACCGCGCAGCGCGTGCTGATGCGCGTGTTCGGCATCCTGTTGTCCGGCATCGCGGTGCAGGCCGTGTTCGACGGGCTTGAAGGTAGCGGCCTGCTGCGTATCGCCAACTGAATGATGACCGCCTTAGGGCGGTACATCGGTTAGGCCGCCATTAACTTTGCCCGTCCAGAATTGGGACAGTCGCGTTGGTCGAAAGGCGTGTCCCATGTCTTTGTCGCGTGTGTTGTTGGTGCGTACCGGCCTGCGTTCGGCCGGAGTGCGTTCAGGGGCGCCCCGCGTCCGCAGGGCGCTCCTGCTCTCCCTCGCCGCCGCCATGCTCGGCGGCTGCAGCACCACTGCGCCCTCGCCGACGGGCGGCCTGTTTGGCGGCCTGATGGCCACCATGTCGGAGGCAGACCGCAAGCCTCCGCAGCCGGCGGGCGAGATCGAGGACGATGGCATGGAGGGCCAGCGCCCCCCGCGCCTGCGCATGTACGAGCGCGAGGACGATCCCACACAGCCCTTCAGCCCCAATTACGGCTCGGTGCCGATCCCTGCCGATGACGGCGCCGAAGATCCTGCCGAACCGGCTTGAACACGATCATTTCCGCTAGCCGTTTCCGATCCCATATAATGGTCGTGTCGCTGCGGGAGTCGTGCATGAACGTTCGCGCTTGGCTCGGATGTGTGTTGAGCCTGTGGGTCGCTGCCCTGCCGCTCGCGGCTTTTGCCGCGTCGTATGAGCGGCCGGGAGCACTTGTGCGGTCAGGTGTCGCCAGCGATGCGCATCGCGGTGACCGGAGCGGTGCCTACGGTGGCCTCAAATCTCGCCGCCCGCCGTTACGCGGCGCCGGCGAGGTGGGCGACAGCGAGAACAAGCAGCCGTACTACTACCGCTACTACAGCGATACGGACCGCTCGCCGGGTTCCTGCCGTCGCTTTGCGAGCCGCGCGATCGTCACCAAGAATCGCAACTGGTGGACGCGTTATCGCGCCTGCCTCAATTGAGCATTTCGGCTCACGCCAAATTCTTTGCAGCTCAAGGTCTTGGAACCGCGTAACGACGTTTCCTACATACGGTTAACGCCATCCGTACGCCCGCCTCGTTTCGCCACAGATGCGACGCTAGCCGGCGTGGCCGAAACCCGAGGAGACGCAAGCATGCAACGAACGATGATGGCGGGACTCGCCGCGGGCGCGCTGTTTACCGCGGTCGCTACCGTGCACACCGCCGAGGCCTTCGCAGCAGGAAAAGTACAAGCGCCGGCCGCCGGCAGCATGGTGACCGAAGTCGGTCGTGGCGGCTACGGCGGTGGCGGCGGTCCCGGAGGTGGTGGAGGCGGTCCCGGTGGTGGTCATGGCGGCGGTCATGGGCACCATGGCGGCGGCCCCGGACCTGGCTGGGGCGGTGGAGGTGGGCACCACCACCACCATGGCCATGGCGGAGGTTTCCGCTTCTACGGCGCTCCGTTCGTGGGCTACGGGGCCTACTACTACGGAGGTGGCGGCCACTACGAAGGGTGCGGGTGGCTGCGCCGGCGCGCCCTCGCCACCGGCAGCCGTTACTGGTGGGCGCGATATGAAGACTGCGTCGACGACAACTATTAATTAACGTCGGGGCCGGAGCTTGCTCCGGCCCTTCTGCGTCGGGCATCGGGTTGCGCAGAGCCGACGGCGCAGGCGCGACAAGATGATGTCCGAGGACAATGCCGATGTTCGTCCCGCCATCGCCGTCCGGCGATGGATGGACGTTGCGCACTCGGATCGACTGCTAGAGCAGCTCGACGCCATCTTCTTCGAGGCCAGCGGCACCAAAACGTTCGCCGACGACGAGGCGCGCGCGGCATTTCGTGAACGGTGGTTCGCCCGCTATCTCGCGCAGTATCCGCAGTGGGCGTACGTGGCCATTGCGGAGGACGGCCGGGTCGCCGGCTATCTCGTCGGCGCCCTTGACGAAGGTAGCGGCCTTGACGACTTCGCCGTAGCCGCCGCGGAGTTTCCTGCCCATCTGCACGTCAATCTCGCCCCACAGTTCCGTAGTCGCGGCATCGGCGCCGATTTGATCGAAGCATTTGCCGCCGACGTGCGCCGCGCCGGTGCCAAAGGGGTGCACGTCGTCACCTCGGCCGATGCCCGCAACGTGCGCTTTTACGAGCGCGTGGGATTTCGCCAACGTGCCCGCACCAGCGTCAACGGCCGCGAGCTGGTGCTTCTCGGCCGAAGCCTCGCCGACAACCCGTCCGCGCACTAGCGGCAAGGGCCTTCCCCCGGCGCGCCGCTCGTATAGTCTGCGCCCGAGCTTTCTGGGATGACCGGCCACAATGCACGTCCTTTGGCGCGGCGATACTCTGCAGCGGCTGCGGCTCGTCTCCGGGCTCATCCTCTTCACGTTTGCCGCAACCCACTTCATCAATCACGCGCTGGGCCTCATCAGCATCGACATGATGCAGGTGGTGCAGCAGTGGCGTTGGGCCATCACGCGTTCCTGGCCGGGGACGATCGTTCTTCTGGCGGCGCTCCTCACGCACGCCTCGCTCGGGCTTTTCAAGCTGGCGGGCCGGGCGACGCTTCGCCTGCCGCGCTGGGAGCTCGTGCAGATCCTGCTCGGGATTTCGATCCCATTCCTGTTGCTGCCGCACATCGTCAACACGCGCATCGCCCACGTCTACTTCGATGTGAACGACATCTATGTTTACGAACTGGCGCGCCTGTGGCCTGCCAGCGCCATCATCCAGAGCCTGCTGCTCGTCATCGTCTGGGTGCACGGCTGCATGGGCATTCATTTCTGGCTGCGGCTCTACCCGCCGTACCGCCGCGT
>CAZOOS010000098.1:0-9661 GCA_964581475.1 uncultured Hyphomicrobium sp. | reverse complement strand
GTGCGCCGCGGCGGACGCGTGCTCGGCATTTGCGGCGGCTATCAGATGCTCGGCAGGCGCGTCGCCGATCCGCATGGGATCGAAGGGGCTCCGTCGACCTGCGACGGCCTCGGGCTGCTCGACGTTGACACCGAGCTGACGGGCGACAAGCTGTTGCTGGAGGTCACGGGGGCCAGCAAGGACGGCGGGGTGCCCCTGCGCGGGTACGAGATGCACGTCGGCCGCACGAGCGGCGCCGACTGCGCGCGGGCTGTCGTCAGATTTGCCGACGGCCGCGACGATGGCGCCGCGAGCCCCGACGGACGCGTAATCGGCTGCTACGTGCACGGGCTGTTTGCCGACGACCGGCAGCGTAGTGCCTGGCTCGCGCGTCTCGGGGCCGGTCAAACCGCTGTGCGCTACGAGGAGGTGGTGGATGCCACCCTCGATGAGCTTGCCGCGCACCTCGAACGCCACCTCGATTGCGACGCGCTGATGGCGACGGCGCGGGTGCCCCGCCTCAGATAGCGAACACTACCGCGAGCGCCGCGACGACCAGCGCCTGCAAGAGGCAGGCCGTGCGGTAGAGACGCAGCGCGCGGCGGATGTCCGCGGGGCCTGCCGCGGCTGTGCCCTCGCCCATCCAATGGTCGTCGAGGGTGACGCCTGCATAGACGCGTGGGCCAGCCAGCCGCAGCCCGAGTGCGCCGGCCATCGCCGCTTCCGGCCAGCCGGCATTGGGTGAGCGGTGGCGGCTTGCGTCGCGGGCGACGGCGCGCAACGCCGACCTTGCATCGTGCCCCGGCAGCAGCGCCGCGGCGGCGATGATGAAGAGCGCCGCCAGTCGCGACGCCGGCAGGTTGACCAGATCGTCGAGGCGCGCCGCCGCCCAGCCGAAGGCGAGATAGCGCTCGCTCCTGTGGCCGATCATGCTGTCGGCGGTGTTGATCGCCTTGTAGCCACCGGCGCCCGGGAGCCCGGCGGCAACCAGCCAGAACAGCGGCGCGACGACGCCGTCGGCGTAATTCTCGGCGAGGCTCTCGATGGCGGCGCGGCTGATCGCCGCCGCATCGAGCGTGGCCGTGTCGCGGCCGACGATCTGCCCGACCGCCGCGCGCGCCGCTTCGATACCTTCGGTCTCGAGGGCGTTGGCGACGGCGGCCACATGCTCGTTCAGGCTCCGCTGGGCAATGAGGGTGCTCGCCGCCGCGCCGATCAAGACGACGTTGAAGGGCGAGGGGACCAGGGCGTTTATGGCGGCGGTGATCAGCACGCACACTGCGGCGGTAGCCACGAGGACGAGGAGGAGCGCGCCGATGCCAGTGGCGCGGCGCTGCGCGAAGGAAAGCGCGGGTGAGTTCCAGCGGGCCTCGCACCATGCTATCAGCCGCCCGATCCAACTGACGGGATGGCCGACGGCGGCGAACGCCGATGGGGGATAGCCCCACGCCGCGTCGAGCGCCAAAGCGACGAGAGCAGTGAGTGAATGCATGGGTCGCCGATCCGAGGCACCGCGATGACGGCAGGTGCTAGCACGCCCGCGGCGGACAGCGAAACGATCGTCCACGGCGGCGACATCGAGGCCGTGCGGCGCAGGTTTCCGCAGGCGCCAGAGCCGTGGATCGATCTGTCGACCGGCATCAACCCCTATGCCTATCCCTTCGATCTGCCGTCCGTCGAGGTGTGGCAACGGCTGCCGCAAGCATCGGCCGATGCCGCCGCCCGGTTGGCGGCCGCGCAGCGGTACGGCGCCGCTGACCCTGAAGCGATCGTCGCGGCGCCCGGCAGCCAGGCCCTCATCCAGATCGTTCCGCGCCTGATCGAGGCTGCCGACGTTGCGGTGATCGGCCCGACCTATGCCGAGCACGGTGCCGCCTGGATGCGCTGCGGTCACCGCGTGCGCACGGTCCCATCGCTTGCTGAAATCGGCGACGCGCGCGTCGTCGTCGTCGTCAATCCGGACAATCCCACCGGGCGGATCGTTACGTCAGATGATCTATGTCGTCTGGCGGACAGCTTGGCGCAACGCCGCGGATTGCTGGTCGTCGATGAGGCCTTCGCCGATTTTGCCGCGCCCAATGTCAGCCTCGTGCCGCGGTTGCCGCCGGCCACGGTTGTGCTGCGCTCGTTCGGCAAGGCTTACGGTCTAGCCGGTGTTCGCTTGGGTTTCGCCGTGACGCATGCAGAGTATGCAAGGCGTTTGCGCGGCGAGCTCGGACCGTGGGCCGTGTCGGGGCCGGCGCTGGTCATCGGCGCGGCGGCGCTCGGCGACACGCCGTGGATAGAGGCGACGCGCGCGCGACTGGCGCAAGACTGTCTTCAAATCGATAAGCTTCTCGCGGCGCACGGATGCGCGGCGCTAGGAGGCACCGAGCTGTTTCGGCTCGTCGCGCACCCACGCGCCGGCGCGATTGCCGATGCGTTGGCAGCCGACGGCATTCACGTGCGACGCTTTCCCGAGCGTCGTGAATGGTTGCGCTTCGGGTTGCCCGGTTTGCCTGCCGCCTGGCAGCGTCTCGCGGCTTCGCTGCAGCGGGCAACGGCGTCTCGCGATTGATGCAGTCCGCGCGTTGCGCGCAGGGCGGCAGCAAACTTCGCCATTGACAGCTACGGCGGTCATCAGCGCAAATGCACGCGTGACGGTCAGTCTGTGCGTCCTCGGACGTGCAGATAGGGAACGCGGTCAGACGTTTGTCGAAGCCGCGGCTGCGCCCGCAACTGTAGACGGCAAGTTGCTTCCGGATATGCCACTGGCGCTTCGCACCGAAGTGCCGGGAAGGTCGGAAGGGACGCTCGAGCCGTAAGCCAGGAGACCTGCCGTCGCGAAGTCGCCCATCCAACGTGCGGGCCGCGCGGTGGAACGGAAAACCGTAGCGGCGACTGATGTGCAACCGAAGGGGAGCTACGTCAGTATGCAGTTCTACGGTGTCATTTCCAGACACTAAATTTTCGGGACGGCTTCCGCGCCTGCTCGGCGATCGCTTCGCCGCGCGTCTGCGTGCCGTGGTCCTGAAGCATCGTGGATTTGCGTTTCTGCGGACTCCCCCAGTCGCGTAACGGGGAAACGGTATGTGTTCGCGTCTTTTGTCGTGTTGGCGTTTGTCGTCGGTTTCGAACGGAAAATCTGCCCGCTCCAGCGCAACGCGCCTTGCAGTGCTCGTGGTGGCCGTGTTCTCCGGCATTGCATCGGCGCAGGAAGCGGCGCCGCCGGCGCCGGCAATCGCTTTGCCGCAGGTCGACGTGACGGCCGGCGCGCCGAAGAAGAAGAAGGCCAAGGCGAAGGCAGCACCCACGCAGGCGGCGCCGGGGGCGGCGCAGGTCGTCCCGTCGGACGGAGTTGGTGTCGGTCCCGGCGACGCGACGGGGCAGGGCGGCACCAAGCCGGGCCTCAATCTCGACGTGCCTGCCACAACCGGGAGCCGTCTGAACATGACGCCGCTGGAGACGCCGGCGAGTGTCGAGATCATTCCCGGCGTGACCATTCAGGAGCGCAGGCAGACGAGCGTCAGCCAGGCCGTCACGCAAAACGCCACCGGCTTCACGTCATCGGCGTCGCCGGGCAACGGTGACACCGGCCTTGCGACGCGCGGCTTCAACGGCCACGGCTCGGTGATGCAGCTCTACGACGGCACGCGGCTCTACGTCGGTGCCGGAACGGTGACCTTCCCCTTCGACACCTGGTCGGCGGAGCGCATCGAGGTGCTGCGCGGTCCGGCGTCGGTCCTCTATGGCGAAGGCGCCATCGGTGGCGTCATCAATGTCGTGCCCAAGAAGCCCACCGATTACTTTACGCATGAGGCGCTCGTCGCCATCGGCACCGATGCAACACGGCGGTTCGGTGCCGGGTCAGGCGGTCCCATCAGCGATCAGCTCGCCTACCGCATCGATGCCAGCGGCGTGCAGTCCGACGGCTGGATGGACAACGAGCACGGCGAGTTCAGCTCGCTGGCCCTATCGGGCGCGGTGACCTACAAGCCGATCAAGGACCTCAAGCTGACGGTCTCTCACGATCAAGCGTATCGATCGCCGAACAGCTACTGGGGCACGCCGCTGATCAACGGCGTCATTCCGGACAGCATTCGCTTCAAGAGCTTCAACATTCAGGATCACGACACGAACTTCGTCGACAGTTGGAGCCAACTCAAGACGGAATGGACCCCGACGAAGTGGTTTACGCTGAATAACATCGCCTATCGCCTGGCGACGGACCGCCACTGGCACAATGTCGAGACCTACGACTTTCAGGAATCCGGTCCCAATGCCGGCAAGGTGCGGCGCACCAGCTATACCGAGGTCGCCCACGACCAGGAGCAATACGGCAACCGGATGGACGTGACGCTGCGCGCCAACTTGGGTGGGGGCGTCAAGAACGAGCTGGTCGTCGGCTTCGACGTGAACCGCATAACGTTCGTCAGCACGAGCAATTCGGGAGCAACGCCGGTCCCTGAGTCGTACGTCGACCCCTACAATCCGGCGCCGGGATGGTTCATCCACAACCCGCCGGGCATGGGACCGCGCACGGCAACGGTCACCCGACAGTATTCGCTTTTTGCCGAGGATCGATTGGAGCTGTCCAAGGAGCTGGCACTGGTCGCCGGAATTCGTCTGGACAAGCCAGCACTGGATCGCTGGGATCTGGTCACCCGCGGCTATGTGCGCAAGGAATTCTCGCATACGCCGCGGCGAGTGGGAGCGGTCTTCACACCCATCAAGGATCTCGCCTTCTATGGCCAGTACTCGACCGGCGTCGATCCAATCGGCGGCGCGATCATCACGCTCAGCGCCGCCAACGCCAATTTCGATCTGGCCACGGGGCGACAGTACGAGATCGGCGTCAAGCAAGCGTTCTGGAACGGGCTCGGTGAATGGACGCTGGCCGCCTACGACATCGAGAAGCAAAACCTGCTATCGCCCGATCCGAACGACCGGCTGATTGTGCGTCAGATCGGCGCCCAGTCGTCGCGCGGCATCGAGGCTTCGGTGGCCCTGCAGGTCACCGACACGCTGCGCTATGAAGGCAACGTGGCCGTGCTCGAAGCGCAGTACGACCAATTCGCCACGACCACGGGGTCAGGGGCGAGCGCGCGCCTGGTCGACTTTTCAGGCAACCGGCCGACCAACGTTCCCCAGCAGGTGATCAACAACTGGCTGAGCTGGGCCTTCATGCCGCAATGGGAAGGTCACCTCGGCGTGCAGTGGGTCGGCACGATGTACAACGACGACGCCAACACGGTGAAGCGTCCGCCGTTCACCGTCGTGAATCTCGGGCTCGACTACGACGTCAGCAAGAACAGCGAGATCGCGCTCTGGGTGTTCAATGCCTTCGACGAGGTCTACGCGGTCGGCGGCAACGCCACCGAGTGGCAGCTTGCCCCGCCGCGCTCGGCCGAGCTCAGCTATCGGATCAAGTATTGACATGAACGAGATCGCCGGCGTGCAGGCGTTCACGACGCCGAAGGTCCGCCGCCCGGGAATGTTGCGGCGGATCGTGAAGGCCGGCAAGCGGTGGCTGTTCTATACGCACCGCTGGCTGGGCGTGATGACGTGCATCTTGAGCGTCATCTGGTTCTTGTCTGGGCTGGTCATGCTCTACGTGCCGTTTCCGGCATGGGGAGATGAGCAGCGTCTTGCCGCCCTGCCGCCGATCGCGCCCGGCACGGTCAGGGTGTTGCCCGACGAGGCACTGGCAAAATCGGGGCTGACCGCTCTGCCGTCCGTATTCCGGCTCGAGATGGGCGCTGGGGGACCGGTCTATCGCATCGTCGCCGGCGGCAAGCACGTCTCGGTCTCCGCCACCTCGGGCGAGACGACCCGCGACGTCGGCGAAGCGGACGCGCGCCAGCTCGTCAGTGCGACGTTTGGCGAGAAAATCGCTGCCGTCTCCGCCATCGACTACGACCAGTGGACGGTGACGCGCCGCTTCGATGCCCATCGCCCGCTTTACAAAGTCGAGCTTGACGATGCCGCCGCCACGGTCGTTTACGTCTCCTCGCGCACCGGCGAGATCGTGCAGGATACGACGCACTTCGAACGCGTCTGGAATTGGCTCGGCGCCATCCCGCACTGGATCTACTTCTCGCCCATCCGCAAGGATGCGGACCTCTGGCACCAGGTCGTCGTCTGGCTGTCCGGACCGATGATCGTCGGCGCCATCGCCGGTCTGTGGATCGGCATCCTCAGGGTGCGCCCGAGCCGCGCAGCTAAGGCTAGGTCGATAACGCCGCACCGCGGGTGGATGAAGTGGCACCACCTTGGCGGTCTCGTTGGCGGGCTGTTCCTCGTCACGTGGATTGCCAGCGGCTGGCTGTCGATGCATCCGTTCAAGCTGTTCGCCCGCACGCAGATCACCGAGGCGCAGCGCGCCGCATATGCCGGGCGCGGCTCGCCGCCCACGCTCGGCGTGACGACGGACGCTCTCGCCGCCGCGCTCGGAACGGGTGCGCGCGAGCTGACCTTCGCCTGGGTCGGCGGAACACCGGTTATGGTCGCCCGGACCAAGAGCGCAAAGGCCCTGCTCGCCGCCGGCACGGGGTCGCCCACTGGCTTCGATCAAGCGCAGCTCGTCAAGGCGGCGCAGGCTGCCTATTCGGCCAGCCGCATTACCGGCGTCGATCGTCTCACCGAAGAGGATGTCTACTGGTACGCGCACCATCGCCAGCGCCTCCTGCCTGTGCTCAGGGTGCAGTTTGACGACGCCAATAGGTCGTGGTTGTTCATCGACCCGGCAACGGGCGAGATTGCGGGGATGAGCGACAGCAGCGCGCGCACCTATCGCTGGCTGTTCAATTTCCTGCACGACTACGACCTGCCGGTTCTGCTACGCAACCAGCCGGCCCGTGACATCCTCGTGTGGGTTCTGTCCATTGCCGGCCTGATCATCTCGGTATCAGGCGTGGCGGTCGGCTGGCGTACGCTGGCACGCGGCCGGTTTCCATGAGCAGCACGCGACCCAAATGAAGCGCATTCTCGTTATCGGCATAGGACCCGGTGGAGCTGAGCACCTGACGGTGCAGGCCATCGACGCTCTTAATCGGGCGGACGTCATCTTCACCTTCGACAAGGGCGAGGCGAAGAGCGATCTCCTGCAATTGCGTCGCGATATTTGTGAGCGCTATCGGGGAGGCAAGCCGTACCGGCTGATCGAGATTGCCAACCCGGAGCGCGGCGCCGCAGGGGCCTACAAGGCAGACGTGCGCGCCTGGCACCGCGAGAGGGCGGAGATCGTCAAAGGCCTCATCCGCGATGAGCTGGCGGACGCTGGCTGCGGGGCCTTCCTGGTGTGGGGCGATCCCGCCTTCTACGACAGCACGCTGCGCATTCTCGAGGCGGTCGCGGGCGATCCAGCGGTGACATTCGAGTACGAGGTGATCCCCGGCATCAGCAGCATTCAGATGCTGGCGGCGCGTCACAAGCTCCCACTGAACAGCATTGGCGAGCCGATCCTGCTGACGACCGGCCGCAAGCTCGCCGAGGCATACCCCGCGCACTTCGACAGCATCGTGGTGCTGCTCGATGACGGCGCGGGCCTCGACTCCCTTGCCGGCAAGGACGTCGATATCTTCTGGGGCGCCTATCTCGGCACGCCAGATGAAGTTCTCATCGCTGGATGCGTGGCCGATGTGCTCGATGACATTCGCCGCATTCGCGAGGAGCGGCGCGCGGCCAAAGGTTGGATAATGGACACTTACCTGCTGCGGTCGCGCTCCGGCGGGTCTTGAGCCCTATTCGTTTTGCGAATTCCGCAGCAACGAGCGCACCTGGGCCAGTAGCGTGGGCCCGGTGAGCTGCTCGGCTACATAGCCTTCTTTGGAAAGGCGCTGTTTCAAACCGCAAACGGTCGCGTAATGCCCCGAGCGGGCGAGCTCGAAGGCGCGTTCGAGCGTCGTCTTGTGCGCCTGCATCGAGGCTCCTCCGCATGGATCAACTAACGTAAACGCTTGGAAACACATTCGGTTCCGTCCGGGCATGGACCGCCGGATTGGACTTTATCGGGGCGCCGAGATATAAGGACTGATCACGCGCTACGACCGTAGGGCGCTCGTGACTGAGAGCTGTGAGTGCTCCCGCCTGTTCAAGCGAGGAGACTGCATGCGCCCAGCCGACTTCCAAGATTCCGATTTGCATTGCCTGGTGACCGGTGCTGTTCGTGCGGTCGCCGCGACGCGCGTCACGTCGCACATAGAGCGCGGCGAGCTGCATCTGGCGGCCACTCGCCACGTTCTGGCTGCTGTGGCAAGCGGCGAGCGAGACCGCGCGCGGCTCGAGGATTCCACGCTCGCGCATATTCTGCCCGTTAGCGTCGTTACTCGCGCATGCATCGTCGCCGAGCGGCTGCCCTGGGCGCACCGCTCATCTACTTGATACCGGCGCCATCCATCGTCGGCCAGAGATTGGCCGAGCACTAGGACTGGCACCGGAAAAACAGTGTGGTTCCCTCTCCCTCGCGTGAGGCGACGGGAACCGACCCCTGCGGAGACAACGACCATGGCAAGAGGGCAATCGTCCATACACAAGTTCAAGGTCGGCCAGATGGTCGACTTCGTGCCATCAAAGAGCGGCGTTCCCGCTTCGGCGAGGTCCTACAAGGTGCTGAGCCTGCTCCCCACGGAAGGTGGAGAGCGGCTTTACCGCATCAAGACGATCGCGGAGGCGTTCGAGCGCATTGCCCGCGAGAGCGAGCTGTTGCGCACGTCGTCGCCGGTCTGAGCAAACTGAAGCGCTATAAGGGAGGCTAAGATGGCCAAAGGTCAGCAGAAGTCTAATCGCGAAGTCAGGAAGCCGAAGAAGTCGGCGGCCCAGAAGGCTGCCGCCGTAGGGCCCGCTACTGTCACTTCAACGTTTGCCTCCCCATCTTCCAAAGCCGGCAAGAAGCGCTGAGAAAGAGCACCATGAACTCGTTCAAGAACCCGCCGCGGCCCATGACCGACGACGATCTCGTGATCCCCGTTGCAGCCCGTAAGACGGTGACGACGCTGATGCCCGACGACTGCCGCTGGCCGATCGGCGATCCGCAGACGCCGGGTTTCCACTTCTGCGGCAAGCGCAAGCAGGATGGTCACCCCTATTGCGAGTTCCATGTTCAGCGCGCCAGCACGCCTAGCCGGACGCGCCCGATGACGTACCGTCCGCGTGATGCCGCATGACGCAGCCGGTGGAAAAATTCTCCTACGAGGCTCCGGCCGAGATCTATTCGAGCGACGGCACCGGCGCGCGCCGGCGGCCGGTGAGCTACCGCCGCTTCGCGAGCAGTGCCGAGGCCATCCGCTTTACGGTCGAGCAGCTGCCGCAGATCATGCAGCGGAGTGCCGTCATGGAAGTCGGCGACGATCGGTTCGAGTTCGCCGCCATTCGCGCGCTTTACGACAGCAACAGCTATCCGCTGGTCCGCGAAGCGGACGACGTGGACGCGCCTTGAGCCCATTCCGGCTCGCTCCTATCGAGGTCGCCTGATGCGCTTCCACAAGGCTATAGCGGTGAACAAGGCCGAGGCGAATTTCATCATCGGCAGCGGCTCCGCGGCATTGTCGGAAACCGTCGTCGTCTCGCGCGGCGCACAGTATTACGACGTGCGTGGCATGACCCAAGCCGAGATCGAAGCGTTCGTCGCCGATTTGGCGCGCGCCGAGCATGCGGAGACGGAAGCGAAAGCCGCGCTCCTCTGCTGATCCGTCGGCGGAAGCCG
>CAZOOS010000097.1:0-9678 GCA_964581475.1 uncultured Hyphomicrobium sp. | reverse complement strand
CGGTCGATCTTGGCGCCGAGCGTCGCCGGGTTGCGCAGATCCTGCGCGCGGATGGCGCGGCGGCCGACCTTGTCCTCGTAGGCGGGGCCGATGCCGCGACCGGTGGTGCCGATCTTGCTGGCGCCGGCGGCTTCCTCGCGGATGACGTCGAGTTCGCGGTGCAGAGGCAGGATGAGCGTGGCGTTCTCGGCGATGCGCAGGTTGTCCCGGTTCACCGAAACGCCCTGGGCGGCGAGCTTGTCGATCTCCGCGCAGAGCGCCCACGGGTCGACGACGACGCCGTTGCCGATGACACCGAGCTTGCCGGGGCGCACGACGCCCGACGGCAGCAGCGAGAGCTTGAAGGTCTTGTCGCCGATGACCAGCGTGTGCCCGGCGTTGTGGCCGCCCTGGAAACGCACGACGATGTCAGCGCGCTCCGATAGCCAATCAACGACCTTGCCTTTGCCCTCGTCGCCCCACTGGGGGCCTACCACCGCGACGTTCGCCATTGTAAGCCCCAATCACAATTAGGCCCCGGAACGGTTGCCGGGGCCATTCGGGGCCTTATAGCGCAGATTCGCCGCTGCCACCCCCTCTGATGGGGGAGCCCGCCGGCCCCAAGGGCCGGAAAACGGGGCTCAGCGGTAGGTGATCGTCCGCGCGCCCGGCCAGATGACCCGGTAGCCGAACTCGATGAGGCGCTCCTCCTCCGGCTCCAGCTTGGATTCGAAGGCGATGACGCCGCGCTTGCCGTCGATGTCCTTCTTGGTCGGCTGCACCGGCCCCAACAGCTCGACCTTGATGTCGTCGTTCTGCGAGACGGGAACCTGGTCGTGCACGACGAGCTCGACGGCCCGTTCGTGCATGTTCTTTATGGTGATGCGGAAGTTGCGGCTGTCGGTGCGGGCCGAGGAGATGAGCCCCGTCTCCCCTTGCTTCTCGTCGGCGACGGCATGGCGCACGCGCACCTGATCGTCGGCGCCGAAGCCGAGCTCGTGGTCCTCGCCCGGCGACAGTACGGGCAGCGTGCCGGTGCCCACGAAAGTGCCGTCGCGGAACAATGACACCGGACCCGGCAGCACAGGCGAGCCCTTCGGCAGGATCAGCTTGGCATAGAGGTAGGCCTTGGCTTCGCGCTTGGGGACTGAGCGCACGGTGAGCACCGGCTCGATGCCGTCTTCCTGCAGGAACACGCGCTTTGCCTCACCGGTGGGGGGGACGATCAGACGCCCCGGCACGCCGAACACGGCCTGGAACGGCGCGGCGGCGATGCTGGCACCTTGCTCGCCGATGTTGAGATCCATCTCCGCCGCTTCCGGCTCGGCGGCGGCTGAAAGTTGCGCCGTGCGGCCGGCAGCGACCTTCTTGCGCACGGTGAGACCATCGTAGGCGGCCATGGGTGCGGGCGGCGGCGCCGGCGCCGATTCCGACATCGGCTTGGCCTCGGGCTCGAAGTCGACCGTGACGGTGTCGATGGTGGGCGCCTCGGCGTTGGCATTCGGGCGCGTTGTCGACAGTTGCACGGCGACGTTTTCCCACGTCTCGCCCGTGCGCTGCACAATGTCGGCACGGCGCGTCAGCTCGAGCAGCGGCGGCGCCGTCTTGGAGCCGGTGGCGAGACGCGCGTCATAGTGCGGCGTCCAGCCGGCGTTGCGGACCTGATAGCGCACGGTCATATCGGCTTCGAGCGGCGCCCCGGCGACGACGAAGACCTTCACCTCCGTCTGCTCGGCGCGAGCCGGCGCGAGGGCGGCGAGCTTCTTCTCAAGTTCCTCGATGCGGCGATCGAGGTCGCGCTTCTTCACCTCGGCATCGAGCGCCGATCGGTGAGCTTCGGTCCAGCCCGAAGCGATAAGCGAAAGGATCTGCGTCCAGTCGGTGGCCGGCGGTGGGCTGGTCAGCGCCGGCTGGCCATCCTCGGTCGGTGCCCGCCCGGGCATTTGTGCCAGGTTCTGCAGCAGCGTCTTCTGCGTCTGCGCCGCGTCCTCCTGGCCCTGGATGATCCCGCGCTCGTCGCGCAGCTTCTCGATTTCGTCCTCGATGCCCTTGCGCTCGGCCTGCAGCGTCTCCTGATCGGCGCGCGGGATATAGCGGCGGCGCGTGTCGACCGACTGAATGTCGAGGCCCGCCGTCGCCTTGCCGTCGACGCGGATGGAGCCAGGCACGGCCTCGGCCGGAAGATCGCTGAAGATCAGCGTGTGCTCGCCCTTCTGCAGCGAAAGCCGCGCGGTGCGCGTCGCTTCCGCCCCGGCGGGGAAAACGGTCACCGCCTCGATGCGAGAGGTGACAGGAACCTCGTCGGCGAGTGCTTGTCCGGCGACGACCAGAAGCAGACCCGACAGTGCGACGACCGTGCGCATGGTGCAGCCCATCCCAGTTATTTGCCGGCCGCGGACGGCCGTCCCTGGGCGAGACGAGTGAGGGCGGTTCACGTCTGAATTATGACGGCGTGCGAAGGACTTCCAGGCGATCGTGGAGGGGCGTTAATCGGCGCTGACGCGGCCCTGTGCGTAGGCCCAATCGAGCCAAGGGGTGAGCGCTTGCAGATCACTTTTTTCGATCGTGACGCCGCTCCACACCCGCAGCCCCGGGGGGGCCGTGCGGTAGGCGCCGACGTCATGGGCAACGCCCTCGGCGGCGAGCAGGGCGACCATGCGGTCGGCGATGCGGCGTTCTTCTGCCGCTCCGCCCGGGACATCGGTGAAGCGCATGCACACGGAGGTGTTGGAGCGCGTCTGGGGAACGACCGCGAGGTTGGCGATCCACGGCGTCGACGCGATCCAGTCGAACAGCACCGCGGCGTTGGCGTCGGCGCGCGCCTGCAGCGCTCTGAGGCCGCCGATGGATTCGCCCCAGCGCAAGGCATCGAGGTAGTCCTCGACGCACATCAACGACGGCGTGTTGATGGTGATGCCGGCGAAAAGGTCGTCGAGCACGCGCCCATCCTCAGCGAGGCGGAACAGCTTCGGAACCGGCCAGCTCGGGCGATGCCGCTGCAGCCGCTCGATGGCGCGGGGCGACAGCACGATCATGCCATGCGCCGCTTCCCCGCCGAGCACTTTTTGCCAGGAGAAGGTGGCGACGTCGATCTTGCGCCAATCGACGGCCTGTGCGCACAGCGCCGACGTGGCATCGACAAAGGTGAGACCGCGGCGGTCGGCGGGGATCCAGTTTCCGTCCGGCACGCGCACACCCGCTGCGGTGCCGTTCCAAGTGAAGACCACGTCGTGATCGAAGTCGACGCTTCCTAGGTCGGGCAGATGCCCATAGTCGGCCGCCAGCACGCGCGTGCCGGGCGGCTTCAGCTCGCCGACGATGTCGGCCACCCAGCGCCGGCCGAAATCTTCCCAGGCGAGCACGTCCACGCCGCGTTCACCGAGCATCGACCACAGCGCCATCTCGAAGGCGCCGGTGTCGGACCCGGGAACGATGGCGAGGCGGTAGTCGGCGGGGAGTTCGAGCAGCGCATGCGTCTTGTCGATGGCGAGCCGCAGCCGCTCGATGCCGGCGAGCGAGCGATGCGAGCGCCCGAGCAGCGCCGACGCCAGCACATCCGGCGTCCAACCGGGGCGCTTGGCGCATGGGCCACTCGAGAAGTTCGGATTGCCCGGCCGGCGCGCGGGTTTTCTGACCGCTGTCATGACGGCGGTCTAGGAGGCAGCGGGCTCGTCGTCAACTTGCCCGCCGAAAACAAATGGGGCGGCCACAAGGGCCGCCCCTACGCGATCCGACTACGCGCCAGCCTAGTTCACGAGGAACCTGAGGCCGGCGCGGATCTGGTGCTCGTTGAGGTCGCCGATGGCCACCGACGAGGGAGCGTCGGGCTTCAGGCTGACCTCGGACCCGCCGATATGGAGAAAGCGGTAGTTCACGTCGAGGGCCCAAAGCGTAGAAATATCGTACGTCACGCCGACCATGGCCGCGCCGGCGAACTGCACGTCGGTCGTGCGGTTGCCGGCTATGACAGCGGTATCCGTAACGCCGTCGGAATAGTTGAGGTTGCGCGTCACCTGATTGACGGCAAAGCCGACGCCGGCGCCGAGATAGGGCGACCAGGCAGTGCCGGTGCGAATGTCGTAGTAGGCGTTGGCCAACAGGATGGTCGACATGAACTTGGTCTTGTCGGTCACCGAAAAATCGGTGGTGCTGCCGGTGAACTCGGTGTTCATGATCGAGTGCACGTCGACCGTTATATCCGTGCGGAAGTACGCACTCCAAACGTAGCCGATGCCGCCGCCGCCGGTGAACGAGGGCTCAAAGCTGTCCGATTGCACGGCGCCGGCAACCAAATCCGCATAGTTGGTGCCGAGCACACTGACCGACGGGTTTGACCCGAAGCCGGCGGCAAAGTCGGCTCGCAGGTACCAAAAGGCTTCTTCGACCGGCACCGGGATGGGCGCCGGGATCGGCGTGCGCACGCCGGATGCGTTGATGCCGTTGGAATAGTAGGGATCGCCGTCCGCCAGCGCGGGCGACATCATGGCGCCGATGAGGCTGCCGCCGAGGGCCAGGGCGCGCGTAATTCTGCTGAGTGCACGATTCATCTGCGTCGATCCTTGCTTGACGGCTAGGCTGGCCTTAGAGCCGCGCCCGACGTCCTAACTCTGCTCTTGAAGGCTGCAGCCACCCGACCTGGGCGCTCGCCTCACGCGTAAGCAAACTAGGAAATCGAACTTGGACTTCAGGCAGCCTCGATCGACGCCGGGGCCGTGAACGCCGGGCCCGCTGAGGGGCCCGGCGAAGTTTCGTGTCTGGCGCCGGGTCGGCGCCGGCCGGTTACTTCACCGGCTGATAGACGACGGCTTCGCGCTGGAACTTGTAGCGCATGCCGAGCATCACATCGTTGGAGGTGATGTCTTGAACGAAGACGCCGCTGTTGGAAGCTGTGCCGTCAAAAGTGGTCACGCGGCCGCTCTGCGCGGTGCCGAGGTCGGCGTAGCGGTAGGTAAGCTCGAGCGCCACTTGCGGGGTGATGTCGAAGGCCCCGCCAGCGTAAATTGCCCAAGCGAAGTTCGTCTTGGTGTGGTCCTGACCAAAGGCAACGCTGCCTCCGGGAGCAACGACGTTCACGTCCTTCATACCGGCGACGGTGAGGGTCGAGAAGCCGATGCCGGCGCCGATGAACGGCGTGAAGCCGCACCAGTTGCCCATGTCGATGTAGGCGTTGACGAGACCCATCCAGCTACGGATGTCGGCCGTGTACTCGTTGGTATTGTCGCCTGGGAACTGATCGTGCGCCAGGAACAGCGCGTCGCCGCGATATTCACCCGTGAGGTCGAAGCGCAGCCAGTGATTGCGCTGCCAGCCGATGCCGAGACCGAACAGCGGGCTCGACTTGATGTCCTTGTGATGGACGAAGCCCGTGCCCGTGCCCAACTGCTCGGTCCAGATGTCGCCCACGTTGGCGTCGGCGGCACCGACGTAGCCCTTGAAATAAATGCCGCGGTCGGACGGAGGTGGCGGAGGAACGTCGTAGCCACCCTTGAGGCCGCCGTCGTAAATGTCAGCCGCGTTGGCAGGAGCGCAGAAGGCAAGCACGAGAGCCGACCCGAGCGCCGCACCTAGCAGGTAGGAACTGCGATTGGTATTCATGGAACTTCCCCTTCGTCATCGTCATGCCGCCTGACAAGGCGGCGCTCGTTAGCGGACGCGCTACGTGCTCAGTGGACGACTATGGAGAAGAAGGCTTAAGGAGCGCTTAATCGGCGTTTCACTTCGAAACAATGCGCGGCGCGCAATCCGTAAACAAAGCATTAACGCTGCGGCCCGGGAGCGCCACACCAGTTCGAGCGCGATTCGGGTTAGCGAGGCTTTAAGCGGCAGCGGCGGCGCGCACGGCCTCGACGATGTCGCCGACCACGGTGTTGACGAGATGCTCGTCATCACCCTCCGCCATGACGCGGATCACCGGCTCGGTGCCGGAGGGCCGGATGACGAGGCGGCCGTACTCGCCGAGTTTCGCCTTGCCGGCGTTGATTGCCTTGACGACCCGCATGTCCTCCAGCGGGCTGCCGCTGGCGTAGCGCACGTTCTTGAGGATCTGCGGCAGCGGCTCGAAGCGGTTGGTGACTTCGCTGACGGTCGAGCCGGTGTTGACGACCACGGCCAGCAACTGCAGGGCCGTCACCAAGCCGTCGCCCGTGGTCACGAAGTCTGACAGGACGATGTGCCCGGATTGCTCACCGCCGACGTTGAAACCGTGCTTGCGCATGTGATCGACGACGTAGCGGTCGCCGACCGGCGTACGCACCATGTCGAGACCGATGCTCTTCAGGTAGCGCTCGAGGCCGAGGTTGCTCATCACCGTGGCGACGACGCCGCCGGCCGTCAGCTTGCCGCTGCGGTGCCAGGTGTCGGCGATGACCGCCATGAGCTGGTCGCCGTCGACGATGTTGCCCTTCTCGTTGACGATGACGACGCGGTCGGCGTCGCCGTCGAGGGCGATGCCTACGTCGGCGCGCACCTCGCGCACCTTGGCCATCAGTGCTTCAGGTTCGGTCGAGCCGCATTTCTCGTTGATGTTGCGTCCGTTTGGCTCGACGCCGATCTTCACGACCTCGGCACCCAACTCCCACAGCGCCTCGGGAGCCACCTTGTAGCCGGCGCCGTGGGCGCAATCGATGACGATGCGCAGGCCGTCGAGGCGCAGGTTCTTCGGCAGCGTGCGCTTGGCGAACTCGATATAGCGCTCCTGCGCGCTTTCAACGCGCGTGGCGCGGCCGATGCCGTCGGCGTGGGCCAGCAGCTCGTTCGTGTCGGCGTCGATCAACTGCTCGATGCGCCGCTCGGTCTCGTCGGAGAGCTTGTAGCCGTCGGGATCGAACAGCTTGATGCCGTTGTCGTCCGACGGATTGTGCGAAGCGGAGATCATCACCCCGAGGTCGGCGCGCAGCGAGCGCGTCAGCATGGCAACGGCGGGCGTCGGCATCGGCCCGAGCAGGAACACGTCCATGCCGACGGCGGTGAAACCGGACATGAGGGCGGCTTCCAGCATGTAGCCGGACAGGCGCGTGTCCTTGCCGATGACGACGCGGTGACGGTGCTTGCCCGTCTGGAAGATCTTGCCTGCCGCCATGCCGACCTTCAGCGCGACCTCCGAGGTCATTGGCGACTTGTTGGCGAGGCCGCGAATACCGTCTGTACCGAAATAGCGGCGCGACATGGAGGTCCCCTTGGCTCGTTTCGGCAGCTTCGGCTTACCGTTGCGCGAATTAGATTGCATAACCTACCCTGGCCGCTTGCCGCCTGTGCGTATGGTAAACGCCCCGTAGGAACATACTGCGGCGGCCGCGCTGCCCCAGCATCAAATCCTGTTGGGGGAGGTTACACCCGGCAGCGCTAAAAATCCGAAACCTCGCAGCAAATCCCAGTAAATCAGGCGAGCGCCCGGGCCGTGCCATGAAGGGCAGCACGCCAAACGTCGAGCGCCTGCCGGGTCGCGGCAACGTCGTGCACGCGAATGATCTGCACGCCCTGGGCGGCCCCGGCGAGGGCAGCGGCGATGGAGCCCGGCACGCGGTCGCGCGGATTGGGCACGTCCGAGATATGGTCGATGAGCTTCTTGCGGGATGCACCGAGCATGACCGGTACACCCAGTGCATGATAGATCGACAATGCCGATAAAACGGCGACGTTGTGGTGCAGGTGCTTGCCGAAGCCGATGCCCGGGTCGGCAACGATTTTGGCGCGTGGGATGCCGGCGGCTTCGCAGGCTGCGATGCGGCCTTCGAGGTAGTCGAACACGTCGAGCACGACATCGGAATATTGCGGGTTGTCGTTCATCGTGCGCGGGTCACCCTGCGCGTGCATCAGGATCACCGGCAGGCCCGTCTGGGCGGCGACGTCGAGCGCCTCGGCGTCGTGCGTGAGCGCCGAGACGTCGTTGAGGATGTCGGCGCCGGCGCCGGCCGCCCGGCGCATCACCTCGGCCTTGCGCGTATCGATCGATATCCGCGCCTCGGTGCGCGCGCGCAGGCCCTCGATGACCGGGATGACGCGGCGCAGCTCTTCGTCGGCAGGAACATAGTCGGCGCCGGGCCGCGTCGACTCGCCGCCGATGTCGAGGATGTCGGCGCCTTCCGCGGCGAGTTGCAGGCCGTGCGCAATGGCTGCCTGCGTCGAAGCATGCAGGCCGCCGTCGGAGAAGCTGTCGGGAGTCACGTTGACAATGCCCATGATGCGGGGCCGGTCGAGTGCCAGCCCGGCGAGCCGCGCGCGCGGCGCGGTGATCGCCTCGAGGTCGTGCGCGGCATCCAGCGTCCCGCGACCCCAGTCACGCTCGATGGCGTCCTCCAGCGAGATGACACGGCGACTGACGCGCGCGCCTTCACGCACCGAAACCTCGACGGCAGTGAAGCGCAGCGCCTGGCCGGCAAGCGGCAGACCGCTCCAGGCATCCTCGGTGGCGTCGGCGGGCGCCGGAAACAGCCCGATGGGCCGCACATAGGTCAAGCGCTGCATTCACCGAAATCCCAAACGAAGCGGCCGCGAGGCTTACCCCGCGGCCGCATCTACGTCATTTGCGCTTGCCCCGTAAAGAGGCGAGCGATCAGGATTGCGGCTGCGGCTCCAAGGGGCCGGTGCCGCCGCTCGGGCGGAAGCGTCCGCCGGCGCTCGGGACGGCGGAGCCGGATTGGTCACGCGGCACCTCGTCGTCGGGCTTGCGGGTGATCTTGTCGCCGCGCATCAGGCCCATCACCTCGTCGCCCGAGATGGTCTCGTACTCCATCAGCGCCTGCGTGATCGCCTCGAGCTCGCGGCGGCTGTTGGCGATGACCTCGCGCGCCACGCTCTCGCCTTCCGTGACGATGCGGCGGATCTCCTGGTCGATCAGGCGGGCGGTGTCTTCCGACATATTCTGCCGCTGCGTGATCGCGTGGCCGAGGAAGACCTCCTGCTGGTTCTCGTTGTAGCGCAGCGGTCCGAGCTTCTCGCTCATTCCCCACTCGGTCACCATGCGCCGGGCGAGGTCGGTCGCCTGCATGATGTCGCTGGAAGCACCCGTGTTGAGGTGGTCCTTGCCGTAGATCGCCTGCTCGGCGCAACGGCCGCCGAACGACATGGCGATGCGCGCCTCGCACCACTGCTTGGAGTAGCTGAGCTTGTCGCGCTCGGGCAGGCTCATGGTGACGCCCAATGCGCGACCGCGCGGAATGATCGTGACCTTGTGCAGCGGATCGCCGCCCGGCACCTTGATGTTGACCAGGGCGTGGCCGGCCTCGTGGTAGGCGGTGGCGAGCTTCTCCTCCTCGGTCATGATCATGGAGCGGCGCTCCGCACCCATCATCACCTTGTCCTTGGAATCTTCGAACTCGACCTGCGTCACCAGCCGCTTGTTGCGGCGGGCGGCAAGCAGGGCCGCCTCGTTGACGAGGTTGGCGAGATCGGCGCCGGAGAAACCGGGTGTGCCGCGGGCGATGACCTTCGGATCGACGTTGGGCGCGATCGGCACCTTGCGCATGTGCACGCGCAGGATCTTCTCGCGCCCGGCGACGTCGGGGTTCGGCACGGTGATCTGACGGTCGAAGCGGCCCGGGCGCAGCAAGGCGGGATCGAGCACGTCGGGACGGTTGGTGGCGGCGATGAGGATGATGCCCTCGTTGGCCTCGAAGCCGTCCATCTCGACCAGCAACTGGTTGAGCGTCTGCTCGCGCTCGTCGTGGCCGCCGCCCAGGCCGGCGCCGCGGTGGCGGCCGA
>CAZOOS010000096.1:0-9853 GCA_964581475.1 uncultured Hyphomicrobium sp. | reverse complement strand
TGAGCATGCCGGTCTACATCGGCCTCTTGATGCTGATGGGCATCGTCACCAAGAATGCCATCATGCTCGTCGACTTCGCCGTCGAGGAGGTGGCCAGGGGCGTGCCGCGCTTCGACGCAGTGATCGATGCCGGCCGCAAGCGCGCGCGCCCCATCGTCATGACCACCCTCGCCATGGTCGCCGGCATGGTGCCCAGCGCCATGGCCATCGGCGACGGCGGCGAGTTCCGCGCGCCCATGGCCATCGCGGTGATCGGCGGCCTGTTGGTGTCGACCGTCCTGTCGCTGGTGTTCGTGCCGTCGTTCTTCACCGTAATGGACGACGTCGGCCGCTTCGTGTGGTGGATCTTCGGCCGCTTCATCGGTCCGACCGACGAGTCGCCCGAGTACCTCGCCGAAACGGCACACACGCGTCCGGCCGCGACCCCGGCCGAGTAGTTCGTCGCACACGCCTTTCCGATCTCGCGAGCTTGCGGCCCCGAGGGATGTCAATGAGCAAGGGGCTGCGGGGCGGGAAGCGCCGCGAAGCTGTTTTGTTTTTGAGCGGCACTGTCGCCGCCCCGCGCAGGATTATGGGCATACCCACGGCGTTTCAGGGGTTTCCCCCTCCCGGACTCTCACCGGGTGGGCGTGGCGAGCCTCAGGTAGTCGCGCCTTACGTTGAGCCGCCAGTACCCGACCTGCAGCCCGCCCTCGAACAGGAACGTCTCGAGTCGACCCCTTCAGCGGGGCGGGATGCGCGAAGCATACGCGCAAGTTTGCGGGCGGGGATTAGTTGATGCGCGGGAGTGAGACCAGGGTATTACGCGCAAATCGTAGCCGATCCGACACAGGATGGGCGTTATCGCCGTTTGAGTCTGAATCCCGAATCGCTCTAGCGACAATATTCTGCGCACAGACCGCCTGTTTATCCGGCGCTTCGCGACGAACCCGTTAGTTCACCGATCCGCATACTTGCGTGGAACCAGCAGGGAGGTTCGCCATGTATCGATATTTCATATTTCTTTTGGCCATGATGGTGGCGACGAACACGCTTGCAGCGCGCGACAAGCATCGCTCGAAACCCCGCGAACAGTCTTCAGCGTCGGAGCGTCGCGCAGATCGCGAAAGGGATCGCACATGCCTCGATCGCGTGCGCGGGCTCGGTACCCAATGGATTGGAGAGCAGGGCGCCCTGGACGCAGCCAAAAAGGACTGGATGGAGCGCGTCCGTTATTACCACGGCGAAACTTTCCTCGATCTCAGTCACGCCGCGGACTTCGCGAAGCGCTGCGGCCGCGTGTCCATTGGCGAGGTCGCGGGGCAGGTCTTGTATCGCTGCGAGATTGAAGCACGCCCATGCAAGGCCAGCTTTGAGTCCTTGGACGCTCAGAAGTGACCCGCGCTTAGCTTGGCCCGGCGCTGGCCTCGCCGGTGCGCGTCTGTAACCGACCGCCTTCCCGCGGCCGCGCGCCCTCATGCATAAACGAAAGCGGGCGCATCGATGAGGATGCGCCCGCTGCAGATTCGACAGTGTGTGGAGCCGCCCTACTTGGTCGAGGCCGTGGCGTCGTGCTTGAAGAACACGTCGACGCGCATGCCGGTCAGCAGCGGCGGCAGGCCGTCGAGATCGACCATGGCTTCCAGCACCTCGACGTCGTTCGGTCGGCGCGGGCCGCGCGAGACGATGTTGGGCTGCGACAGCGACTGGGCGATGGAGCTGACGCGGCCCTCGAAGTCCTGATCCGGATAGGCGTCGGCGCGGACGACGACGCGCTGGCCGACGTGGATCTTCGCCGCATCGCGCTCTTCGACCTCGGCGCGCACCTTCATGGCGCTGAGGTCGCCGAAGACGACCAGGGTATTTTCCGGCGACGGAGCGGCGACCTCGCCCTCCTTGGCCATGACGTTGAGCACGGTGCCGTCGAACGGCGCGCGCACGCGCGTGTGCTCGACGCCGAGCTCGGCCCCAGTCAGCTCGGCGCGGGCGACGGACAACGCCGCCTCCAGCCGGGTCGGCAGCGGCATGGCGGACTTGGCGTTCACAGCGGCCAGATCAGCGCGCTCATCGGCGAGCTTCTTGTTGGCGTCGGCAAGCTTGGTGCGCGCCTTCTCGACGTCATCGTCGCTGCCGTTGTTGTTGCGCTTCTTGTCGAGCACGTCGTCGAATTCCTGCTGGGCGCCGAACACCGCCCGCTCGGCGGAAGCGACGTCATCCTCGGCGTTGCGGCGCTCGAGCTGCAGGCCACGGGCGTCCTCTTCATTGCGCTCGCGCACGCGCACCTGCGCTTCGGCATTGGCGCCGGCAACCTTGGTGAGCGCGTCGTCGTCGTCGAGGCGAACGAGCAGGTCGCCCGTCTTCACGCGGTCGTTGAGGCCGGCGGGGACATCGACGATGCGGCCGCCAACCTCGGCGGTGATGCGCACCTCGCCACTCTTGGGCTCGACGCGGCCAGTGGCCGAAGCGGCCCAAGTCGGCTTGATCGCCGCCGCGTCGTTCTTCGCCTTCGAGCCGCCGGTACTGGCGGTCGCCTGAATGGTCTTTTCCTCGGCGACCGGACCCCAGCTGACGCTGTTGACGTAGAAGCCGACGGCGATGGCCAGGAGGCCGGCGATGCCGAGTGTGATGACTGTGGGATTGACCTTAAGCATGGGCCTTCCGTCTCTTTGTAAGATCTGCAATTTCCGGGGCATCGAGGCCCTCAGGGCGGCGCTCTTCGCCGACGATACGTCCGTCTTCGATGCGCACGACGCGGTCCGCGTAGCTCAGCGTGCGCGGGTCGTGCGTAACCGCCAGGACGCTGCGGTGTTGTTCCTTGGCGATGCGCGCCAATAGCGCCATCACCGCGTGGCCGTTCTCGCCGTCGAGCGCCGCCGTCGGCTCGTCGGCGAGCACGATGGATGGCGAGGATGCGATGGCGCGGGCCACGGCGACGCGCTGCTGCTCACCGCCGGAGAGATTGCCGGGGTAGCTCCTGAGGCGATAGGCGAGGCCGACGTCGCGCAGCACTTCTTCGGAGCGGTTGGCGGCGGCGAATCCCTTTTGACCGCGCACGTCGAGCGAAATGCGCACGTTCTCCAGCGCCGTGAGCGTCGGGAACAGGTTGTAGGACTGGAAGATGAAGCCCATGTGCTTGCGCCGCAGGGCGGCCAGCTCTTCGGCATCCAGCCTGTCGGTGCTGACGCCGGCGATGCGCAAGGTGCCCGACGTCGGCGTCAGGATGCAGCCGAGGATCGACAGCAACGTCGTCTTGCCGCTGCCCGACGGGCCCATCAAGAGCGTGAGCTCGCCCGGGACCAACGTCAGGCTGGCGCCCTTCACGGCGCGCACTTTGCCGGCGCCGGAACCGAGGTCCTTGACGATGTCGATGGCTTCGAGGACCGGCTCTTGGCTCACGGACTCTGTCATTTGCTGAATACCGTTGCTGGATCGATCTTGGTCACCTTGACGATCGCCGAGAGGGCCGAAATGGCGCACATGCCGACCGTCAACGCGAACAACCAGAAGGCCAAGCCCGGCGTCATGACCATCGGCAAGGCCGTATTGCGACTAAGCACGAGAATGGTCAGGGCGATCGAAATGCCGAGGGCGTAGCCGACAACGGCGCTGATCCCGGCCTGGGCGAGGATAACCCGGTGAATGTATCCCGATGATGAACCCAATGCACGCAGGGTGGCAAACTCGCCCAAGTGGTCCTTCGTGCTGGAATATAGGGTCTGCGCGACGATGACGGTACCGACGAGACTGCCGAGCAGGGCGCCGCCGATCAACGCCACGCCGGCGCCAGTACGGAACAGCCACTGCTTGAGGCTGCGATCGCGGAACTCGGCCTGGGTCAGCACCTCGGCGCCTTCCAGCCGGCCCTGCAGGTCTTGGCGCACCTTCTCGATATTGGCGCCCGGCTGCGTCTGCACCAAGTAGAACGTGACGCCGTCGCTATCGGGGAAGATGCTGCGGGCGCGGTTGAGCGTCGTGTAGGTGTAGGGCGACTGCACGAACGAGCGCACGCCGTCGGTCAGGGCGCGCACGCGGATGCGGCTGTTCATCACCTGCGCCGTGTCGCCGATGCCCTTGATGCCGAGCTCGTTGAAGTAGGTGCGGTCGATGGCGACGGCCTCCGGGGCCTTGATGTCTTCCCACGTGCCATCGACAAGATTGATGGGCGCCAAGCCGCCGTCTTCGGCGTCGGTGCCGACGATCACAACACGCGTCGATCCGCCTTCAGGCTTGCGCCACTCGGCGAAGCGCACGATGAGCGGGATCACAGCCTTGACGCCCGGCGTCGCCAGCGCCTGATGGCGCTCGCGCGGCGTGAGCAGCATGCCGCCATCCTCGAAGCTCTTGGCTCCGAACACGGTGATCCACAGATCGGCCTTGGCGGCATCGATGTTGGCCGTGATCATGTTGCTGGCGCCGAGATAGAGGCCGAGCTGCACGGCGACGAGCACGATGGAGAAGAGAATGCCGACCAGCGTGACCGCCAGTCGAATGCGGTCGTGAAACAGATTTCGGAAGGCAAGCGTCAGGATCATTGATCGGTTCCGCACTGTGTTGGGCGAGATCGGCCGAACGCCGACAGCGCGGCTTGCGCCGCTGGTAGCCCTCGAACTAGGCCTCGTAAAGGCGAACTCGTGCTTAAGAGTTACCTAAGCATAACGCGAAACCGCTCCATTTAGAAACGAGCGTGAATGGCGCACTCACGGAGCGTTAACGCGAAGTGGTCAATAAAGGGTAAGCTCGAGTGATCAAGGAAAGCTCTTAGATACCGTTGGTTGGCCCGAGCCCAGCGGCCCCATCTGGTCGGCTGACCAGCTTTCGCCGCTTTCAAAGCCTAATGCGAGCCCAATACCTCGCACAATATTGGTGATGCCACCATGCGTCATGATCTTCATGCAGCCAAGACCCGGAAATACTGGCCCGCCACAATCGCTTGCGGGCTGGCGCTCGGCCTCGGCGTGAGCTGTGCCGAGGCGGCTCCGCCGATCGAAGTGGGTGTTTGGATCAATCACACGGGCAAGGGTGCGGTTGAAATTCGCCCTTGCGGCAACTCCGGCGCCAGCGCCAATCGCCTGTGCGGTTTCATCGTCTGGTTGAAAGAGCCGAACAAGAAAAACGGCGAACCGTTGACCGACGGTTACAATCCCGACGCAGGCAAGCGTCGGCGCACGATTTGCGGTTTGCCGGTTCTTGGATCCCTGCAACGCGTCAGCGGCGGCTGGGACAACGGCTGGGTCTACGATCCCGAGCAAGGCTCGCAGTTCGACGCGGCCATCCAGCTCGCCTCGCGCGACCGGCTCGTCCTCACGGGCTACAAGGGCGTGAAGTTCTTTTCCAAGTCGTTCACCTGGAGGCGCGCGCCCGCCGATCTGCCGCGCTGCGACCAGCCGCGCGAGGCGCGCGCGACACCCGACGACGCCGCTCCCAAGAAGACGGCGGCGCAGGCACCGCAGTTCAAGGTGCCGCGCCCCGTTCCCGCCGTGCGGCCGGCAACGGTCGAGTAGAACACAGCTTCAGACCGGCGCATTGCGCACTAAAAAAGCCCGGCCGATGGCCGGGCTTTTTGCATTCGCGCCGCGACGTATCCGTCAGCCCGGCGTGCCGCGGTTCTCGCTGCGGCCTTTGTTGTGCTGCGGAGCCTCAGTGGCCGCGACAACGGCCTCCTCGGTGCGCAGTTTGTCGAGACGCCCGGTCAGACGCTCGGCGAATTCCTTGACGCGATCCATGACGATCGGACGCTGACGGTCGAGCGTGACCATATGGTAGCAGTCGTCGAGCACGCAGGTCTCGACGATGCCGGACAGCTTGCGCTGCAGCGTCATGGCGTTGCTGAGATCGCTCTGGTCGTCGTTGCGCGGGTGGAACACCAGCGCGTGCTGCGTGATCGTGCCGAGCAGCGGCTTGACGTTGCGCACCAGCCTGCGGAACTCGAGCACGAGACCGCCGCCACGGGCGAACAGGTCCTCGATCGAATCCGTCTCCGACTGCACGCTGTCGAGAATGAAGCTGCGCAGGCGATCGTCCTTGATGCCGTGCGGGGCGCGGGCGCGGAACTTGAAGAGGCGCGCGCTCCACTTCTGCTGCACCAGACGGAAGAGGCTGAAGTACCACGGAATAGCCCAGCCGTTCGGCCAGAAGGTCGGCGAGAACAGCATCAGGCCATGGATCTTCTCGGGACGCAGCGCCGTAAGGCGCAGCGCCAGCATGCTACCGGCGGAAATGCCGCCGACGATGACCGCGTCGCACTGCTGCGTGAGCTCATCGTGGGCGTGCTCGAGCGCTGCATACCAGTCCTGCCAAGTCGACAGGCCCGACACGTCGGTGCCGCCGGCGAGGCCGGGAAGCAGCGGGCAGTAAACCGTGTAGCCAAGCTGAGCCAACGTGTGGGCAACGAACTTCAGCTCGATGGGCGAGCCGCCGAGGCTATGGACGAGCAATACGCCATTGCGCCCCCCCGGAACGTAAATGCTACCCCACGCTGCCTTCATTTTCTCGGTATTTTTCATTTCTGTAACTGGACCCGCTCGCATACTAGACGAAGTCAATCATTCCCGAACAGACTCCAGTCCGCGCGAGATCCCGCGCCGCCGGAGCATGTCGTTGAAACTCTCTCTTTTTCGTTTCCTCGATGAGGCACCGACCGGTCGAATTCGGCGGAGCTCGTATGGGGAAGCCGCTTTGAAAGAGATCTCGTACCCGCACTGCACGAGATGCGATGGAGGTGTCTCACTGACCGGATCGGCCGCGAAGTTCGATTAGGCACCTTGCCGCAGCCCGTCCCCGTCTCCCTCGCCGTCCCGTCCATCGGTGTCATGCTCCGCCTGTTGCAATGAGGAGCCGGGTGACCGGCGGACGCACTGAACGGGGGTCTTTCCTCGGCGGATTGCGGCCAGCCGATGACGCAAACGTGGCAGCGCCCCCGCTACCCCGGCGGGCGCCGGAGAACTCGAGATGGCCAGGGGCTGGAACTCGACTGCTTTGCTGCACGGCGGCACAACGCCTTGAAAAACACGCCGCTTCTCAAATGAACTTACGTAGCTAAGTGTACCTGCGTTCTCGTTTTTTGCGAATTACTGCATTGCAAACATTCTTAATCGTTCAACCCCGTGTTGTGCCGCCGCCACAATTAAGGCCGAAGCTGGGCAATTGATCAGTGGTAAGCACAATTGTAGTGCACATGCCACGCGGGCGGCAACTCCTCGGGTGCATGTCCTGCATCAGTGAAAGAATTTGTGATCCCGCTGCGCCCGGCTGTCGCGTTCCAGATTGCGCGTCCGGCGCGAAGGCGAGCACGGCTTCCCTCCTCCCGACCCCTCAATCGGCGGCCGCGCGGCTGGCGCTGTCACCGTGCGAGCGCAATCGACACCCCATAGTCGAGGTGATTAGATGATTAAGTGCAGCCGCCGGAGGGGAGCGGCCGCGGACCGAAGGACACTGCCGCGTTGCTCGCCCACGTACGTCGTCTGATCGGCCATCTCCTGGCGCTCGCCATTGCCGTAGGACAGGTCGCGCCGGCCTTTGCCCAGCCGCTGACCAAGGCCGACTACGAAGCCTGCCAGGCGCGCGATGAGACCGCCTTCCGGACAGCCATCCAGGCCATCTCCATCCGCGCTCTGCAAACCGGCATCGCCAATGTCGATTACCGGGCCGCGATCGGTGATCAGTGGCGCCACATCGGCATGGACCGGATCATCGACGACCGCGTCGATCTGGCCGTCGAGGAGGTCCGCAAGGAGACGAGCTGGGCCAACCTGCTGCAGTCGCTCGCCGACCAGCAGAAGGCGCAGGAGCTGGCGACGGCCGTCGCCGAGCGCGTCTATCGCTCCGACGCCATCAAGGCAGCGCTCGAGCAACTGGCCGTCGGCGTCGGCAACGAGATCGGCAAGCAGATGGAGTTCGCCAGCCAGGATGTGGCCGAGCCCGCGCTCGCCTGCCTCAAGGCCTTCGTCGGCGCCCGCTACGGCGAGACCGCCTCGCGCGCCGTGGCCGGCGGCGAGGGGATCGCCATCGACCCCAACAAGGGCGCCGCGGAAATGTCGTCCAGCGCCGTGCTGCGCGAATCCAGCGGCGGCATCGCCGGCGCCGCCGTGCTGCTCATGCGTCGTCAGCTCTCCAACATGGCAGCGCGGGTCGGCCAGCGCATCGTCGGCAGCGTCCTGGCGCGCCTCGTCTCGGTCGTCGCCGGCGGCATCGGCCTCGTGCTCATCGCCAAGGACATCTGGGACTTGCGCAACGGCGTGCTGCCGATCATCGCCACGGAGATGAAGTCGAAGGAGAACAAGGACAAGGTTCAGGAGGAGCTGGCGAAGACGTTCGCCGAGCAAATTTCCGGCCATATCCAGGAAATCGGCGCCGCGACGGCCGACCGGGTGATCGACATCTGGCGGGAGTTCCGCAGTGCCCACGCCGAGGCCCTCGGCCTTGCCGAGCGCAATCCGAAGTTCAGGGCGTTCGTCGATTCCCTGCAGCCCTCCGCGCTGCCGCGTCTCGACGAGGTCGTCGCGCTTCTCCTGGCCGGCGAGGGGGAGAGCGGCATCCTGCGGCGGCTCGATGACGGGACGCTCAGCACGGCCATCAACAAGCTGCCTGCACCGGCGATGGACATTGCGCGCGAGACACGTTCGGTCGACGCCGGCATCAAATGGGCTGCCCTCGCCGGCGACAGCCTACCGAAGGTGGTGGAGCTCAGCCTCTACCGCCGGACGCAGCCCGATCAGTTGAGCCGCGCCTCGTTGCAACGCCTGCTGGCGCTCGAGGATCAGCTCGCCATCGTGCGCCTCGCCTCCATCGACCGTGCAGCGCGCGACACGCTGTTCGAATTGAACGATACCGACCTCAAGAACTTGGCGCGCAGCCTTACCGAGGACGAGCTGTCGAGTTTGTCGCGCTACCTCACTGGGCTGCAGAAGGAGCCGCGCGAACGCGTGCTGCAAGCCGTGGCCGCCAATCCGGCCCGGATCCATTCCTTGTCGTCGGACCGCGTGCGGCAAGCCGTTGTCGCCAGCACCGACCAATCGGCGGCCGTCTCGATGATGCTGCGCACCGGCGGCGGCCTCGATCCCGGCGTTATCGCCCAGGACGTACGCCTCGTCGCCGATGGCCGCGTCAGCCCGATCCTCCTGTGGGAAAAGCACCCCCTGGTGATCGTCGGGCTCGTCCTCGTCGTGCTTCTCGTGCTGCTGCTGTTGCACCGGCTGCTGTTCACGCGCCCCCGGAGCAGGGCCCCCGCCTGACCCGAGGGTGATTCCCCCAGCCATCCCCAGTACATCCAGGCATCCGAGTGCCAGACCGAGTTGCCCCTGCTATAAGCCGACGGGGGCTGGCCGAATCGGCGCCGGCTCAGGGGAGCGCCTTGCGAGGCGTTAAGCGGATCGCATGGCGATAAATCGCACGGCATCGAGGGGAGTAGAGACGATGGGACTGAAAGCGCCTGGCATCGTGACGTTCATGTTGTCCGTCATTCTGACGGTTACCGTTCTGATCATTCAGTTCTTCGGGGCGCAGGTTCCGTTCGTCACCGGCAACGAATTCTGGGCCCTGCTGCTGGCGCAGATCATTCTCGTTCTCGGCTGCATCATGCGCGGTCTTTAGAACGATCCTTAGAACCTAACTCGCATAAGCCATTTCGTGTGCGTTTCTGTCGCGCGGCATCCAGCGCTCTGGTGTTGGTGTGGTCGATGGACGAACTCTCGCGCCATGAAATGGAAACACGATCAATTTGAATCATACGCCGACCGCATGCGCCGTTCCTCGCGCGAGATCATCATCGCGGCGGTGCTGACGGTCGCGGCGTTTGCGTTCCTGCTCGCCGCGATGTTCGGGGGAGCTGTCGGCGAACACATCGAGGTTGGGACCGTCGCCTCGGAAGAAATCGCCA
>CAZOOS010000095.1:0-10086 GCA_964581475.1 uncultured Hyphomicrobium sp. | reverse complement strand
ACCATGTGGCGCGACGTGTTCCTCAACAACAAGGAAGCGGTGATGGAGATGTTGCGCCGCTTCTCAGACGACCTGCTGGAATTGCGGACTGCCATTGAAGGCGCCGACGGCGACACGCTTTTCCGGCGCTTCACCGAGGCGCGCGCCATCCGTCGCGGGATTATCGCGGCCGGCCAGGACACCTCGGCGCCGGACTTCGGCCGTACGCCGTCCGTGCAGCCGGACACCCCGGCGAAAGGAAGCGGCACACGCAAATAGCGATGGCAGAAACGCACGACCTCTGGATCTTCGCCTACGGCTCGCTGATGTGGCGGCCCGGCTTTGTAGCCGAGGAAGTCGTGCATGCGCGTCTCGTTGGCTGGCGCCGCAGCTTTTGCATCTACTCGCGCTTTCACCGCGGCTCCGCGCGCCGCCCCGGACTGGTGCTTGGCCTGGATCGCGGCGGGGTGTGCGAGGGGCTGGCGTTTCGCGTCTCCGCCGCCAATGCGCGCCAAACGCTGCGCTATCTGCGCGAGCGCGAGCAGGTGGCCAGCGTCTATCGCGAGGCGCTGGTGCCGGTGACACTTCTCTCCGGCGAGCATCCCGAGGTGATGGCGCTGACGTTCCTCGTCGAGCGGGCGCATCCCAGCTACGCCGGTCAGCTGGCCCTTACCAAGCAGGCGCACTTCATCCGCGGCGGCGCCGGGCGTTCGGGATACAACATCGATTACCTGGCGAGCACGCTGGCGCATCTCGATCAGCTGGGTATTCGCGAGCGAGAGTTAGAGCGGTTGCTGGGGCTGGTCGGCAGCTACGCGGCACGTGGTGACGACAACGGGCATGCGCGGGCGAGTGCGGCTGCGATGGCCCGAGTCTTCGGAAGGCATCCGGCGCGAGCACGGCGGCTCAAGGCGGAGGACGCGCGGCGGTTCTGCTATCGCACGGTGCTGAGCACGCGCAAGGACTGAGCAAGCCGACGAAAATCGAAAGGTCAGTGGGCGCCTAGTTGGCGCTGCTGCCGGCCAAGCGTGCGAAGTCTGCCTCGACCTGGCCGGTGCGCAGATCGAACTCGACGAGCCTGCCGAGCTTGGCGTTGTCGGCAAGCATGTGCACGTGCACTTCGTCGGCACCGAGCTCGGCGCCGCGCTGGCGGATCTCGGCGAGATTAAGCGAAGGAGCGCCGTGATTGACGCGGCCGATTGACAGCGCCTCGGCGCGACCGTTGCCGGTGCGGCGCACCAGCACGTAGTTGACGGCCGGCATGGGCGGGCAATCGAGCAGGTCATAGACGCTGTGGACGTAGCGCTTGCCGGAAGCGCCGGTCCAGAAGTGGAAGCGGGTCGTTTCGTTCGCTCGGGCGGTCCGCTCGGCCAGCTCTTCCTGGGCGAGTGTACGCTGCGCCCGGTATACGGCGAGCTCAATGATACGCGCAACCATTACTGCAGATCCCTTGACGGCCTCGCGGCCCACGCTGTGTTCGACGCTTTTCTTCTTTCGTGCCAGCCTATGGTTCATTGCTTAACGATGCCCCCGGTTTCGAGCCGAATTGTGGCTCCATGTCAGTGATTTTTGGGCAGAGTGAACGCAACCTTGCGACATGTTGCGAGATGCCAACACGCAACAGAACAAGCGCTTGCAGCGGCCCGCCAAGCGTCAGCCGCAGCGGGAAAAGCCGCAGGCGTCGCACACCCAGCAACCTTCGCGCTGCACGTAGTCGGCCGATGAGCAACGTGGACAAAGCTTAATGCGCGCGGATCGCTTAATTGCGCTGCCGTGCGAGGCTATTTCGTGCTGCCGCTGCAATTGGTCAACGGGCAGCGCTTCGCCCTGCTGCAAGAAACCGGTGTGCCGCATGTGCGTCTCGATGACCTCGCCGATGGCGGCGAGCAGGCTCGGGACATAGCGGCCCGCGACCCAGTGGCCGCCCTGCGGATCGAAGACGGCTTTCAACTCGTCGGCGACAAAGGAGACGTCGCCGCCACGGCGGAAGACGGCGCTGATCATGCGCGTCAGCGCCACCGTCCAGGCGTAGTGCTCGAGATTGCGGGTGTTGATGAAGATCTCGAATGGTCTGCGTCTGCCGCTTTGCTCGATGTCGTTGATGGTCACGTAGATGGCGTGATCGCTGCCCGGCCACTTGAGCTTGTAGGTGTAGCCGGCGAGCACACCCTCGCGCTCGAGCGGCGGCGCCATGTAGACGACCCCGGCGCGCTCGGAGGCGGGCACGACCTCGACGAGAGCCGGCCTCGCCGCCTTGGCCGCTGCCGTGCCGGGCTCGGCGACGGGAGCGAGGACCGCTCCGGTCACGGGGTTCGGCCGGTACGTGGTGCAACCCTTGAGCCCGAGTGCGTGGGCTTCGAGGTAGACGTCCTTGAACGCCTCGAAGGAGATGTCCTCCGGACAATTGATGGTCTTGGAAATGGCGCTGTCGACGTGCGGCTGCAACGCCGCCTGCATGGCAAGGTGCTCGGCTGGTTTGAGATCGCCGGCGCGCACGAACGTCTCGGGCAGCGGCACCGCGGCGCCGAACTGGCGCCGGAATAGCGCATGTGCGTAGTCCTCGACCGTCTGCTCATGCGCCGTGCCGTCCCGGGCGAGAAGCCGGCGCGCATAGCGGTAGTCGAACACCGGCTCGATGCCGCTCGAAACGTTGCCGGCCAGCAGCGAGATGGTTCCGGTCGGCGCGATCGAGGTGAGGCAGCCGTTGCGCACGCCTTGACGGCGGATAGCCTCGCGGACGGGGGCATCCAGCATCGCCACATTGGGACCGGCGAGGAAGCGCTTGGCGTCATACAGCGGGAAGGTGCCCTTCTCGGCGGCGAGCTCGGCGCTGGCGGCGTAGGCGGCGTTCTGGATGATCGCCATCCAGCCACCGGCGAGCCTCGCTGCCTCCGGCGTTCCGTAGCGGACGCCGGCGAAGATCAGCGCATCCGCCAATCCGGTGATGCCAAGGCCGATGCGCCGCTTCGCCAGTGCCTCCTGGCGTTGCGCCTCGAGCGGGTAATTTGAGATGTCGATGACGTTGTCGAGGAAGCGGACGGCGACCTTGACCCGCTCTTCGAGCTTGGCGCGGTCCAGGCTGGCGCCGCTGGTGAACGGATGCTCGATCAGTCGCGCCAGGTTGATCGAGCCGAGCAGGCAGGCGCCGAACGGTGGCAGCGGCTGCTCGCCACAGTTGTGTACGTAGAGGCCGTTGGCATCGAACGCATTTACGCCGGGAACCTGGACGTCATAAACGTCGTCGCTTCCATCGGGCGTGACGCTCGCGACCACAGCGGTGAAACGCTCGCGATTGAGGGCCCGCTGATAGCGCTTCAGTAGACGACCGAGCTTTGCCGACTTGTCCGTATCGGCGAAGCCGACGATGTCGTAAAACCGCGCGAGGTTTGCCCCGGCGATAACCAGCTCATGCTGCGCCTTGACCCGATACAGCCGGCTTCCGCCCTTGCCGTCCGGCAGCAACGTCGACTGGGCCTTGCGCCGCTCGCGATAAAGCACGCTGGCGATCCCGAGCCGCAGGAGCATGCGCTGCACGGCTTCAAGGCGCGCAAGATCGGATTGAGCCAGGCGAACGCTCACTCCCTTGCGCTGGTCACCTTGCACACTTCCATCGGTATCGAAGAAGCCGCGCAGAAAGCCGCGGTAGAATTCACTCGACCCGGCCTCCAGAAGGGGTGTGATTGCCTTGTCCGCCGGCTGCATGCCGACCTTCGCGGCCAAAGCCTTCAACGCGACGCTCGACATGCGCCACTCATTCCGGCCGGGGATGTAATGCCAGCCGGCGAAGTCGCTGCGATGCTTCAAAGTCTTTGCGGCTTCGAGGGCGGCATCTATGATGGCGTTCACGCCACCAGCTGGCACCCCATCGGACTCTCCATTCACCACTGCCGCCGGCTGCCAGACGGACAACACCGCTTTTTCCTCCTTCAGCGTGCCGTCGCCGATAAGAAGGCCCAGCAGATATCCTTCCTGCCGGGTTAGCGGGCCTGTCCACTCAGCATTGGCGCGATGATCGTTGATGACGATGCGCTCGCCCGGCTTCAGCTCGCCGGCGGGGCACCAGTTCGTCTCCATTGTGTACGGCGTGAAGCGACTGACCCGGCGCACCCTGTGGTCGGGCGTCAGCCGCAGGCCGTAGCCTTCTCTCGTCTGCAGCCGCACTAAGGGTCTATGACCCGTTTGAAAGAACCCGGATTCGACTGAGGCGTGATCGATTCCGTCGACGCGCGCTTCGAACGCCTTCCCGACTAGATCGCGCACCTGTCGAGGTCCCGACGCCGTGTGCACCCAGGTGTCGCCCGTTACGCACGGGTTGGTGGCGTGGATCTCTTCGCAGTAGTTGAGGTTGTTGCGGGCGTTGACGCGGTCGATGAAGACGACGCCTGGCTCGGCGAAGTCGTAGGTTGCGCGCATGATGCGCTCCCACAGCGCGCGCGCCGGCAGCGTCCGGTAGACCTTGCCGCCGAACTTCAGGGCCCAGGGCTGATCGGCGCGCACCGCGGCGAGGAAGTCGTCGGTGACCAGCACCGACAGATTGAAATTGCGCAGCCGGCCGGGCTGCGACTTGGCGTCGATGAAGGCTTCGATGTCGGGGTGGTCGCAACGCAAGGTGCCCATCATGGCGCCGCGGCGGCTGCCGGCCGACATGATGGTGCGGCACATCGCGTCCCACACCTCCATGAAGCTGACCGGGCCGGAGGCGTCGGCGCCGATGGAGACGACGGGCGCTCCCTTGGGGCGCAGCGTGGAGAAATCATGCCCGATGCCGCCGCCCTGCTGCATGGTCAGCGCGGCATCCTTGACGTTAGCGAAGATGGCGCTGAGGTCGTCGTCAATCGTGCCGAGCACGAAGCAGTTGAAGAGGGTGACGGAGCGGCCGGTGCCGGCGCCGGCGAGGATGCGCCCCGCCGGCAGGAAGCCGAGGTCGGACATGGCGCCGTGGAAGCGCTTGGCCCACTTCTCGCGGGCTTTCTTGCCGCCCTTCTCGGCGCCGGATGCGGCCCGCGCCACGCGCCAGAACGTATCGTCCAGCGACGAATCGCCCTTGCCGCCGTCCGTGTCCTTCAGGCGGTACTTCAGGTCCCATATTTCACGGGAAATCGGGGCGGAGAATTCGGTTTCGTCACGCATCGGCGCGTCCTGCTGTCCGGCCCACCAATATGGGGTCGAAGGAGCGCAAAGTCAATAAAATGTTCCTATTAAGTTCTCTAAAAGTTCTTGGCGGTGCAACACGGTGGTTACGCCCTCGAAGGCGTCAGCTCGAAGGCAGGGAGGGCGCCTCGATGCCGTTCTGCACAACTTTGCAAGCGGCGCACTGAATGGCTCCGCTTGACCATTGATAGAATGTGATACAGCCGCATTCGCAGCACCACATTTCGGGTTCGTGCTGCTCAGTAGATTGCGCGTGGTTGCGACGCTTACGTTCGAAATCCAAATCGATGAGGTTCGACATGGCTAAAGCTTCCACCAAGGCCGCCGGGAAGGCGCGCCCCACCGGTAACTACGTTGCTCCGGCCTCCGCCAAGGCGAAGACCGCTGTCATTCAGCGGAAGCCGAAGGCAGCTGCGGCAAAGCCTAAGGCGGCTGCCAAGAAAAAGTAGTTGTGGAATTAGGTTCAGTTTTCCGCAATCGGCTGATTATTGCGATGTCGGAAGTGAATGCGTCGCCCATCGGGCGGCGCTTTTACTTTTGCAGCGATGGTCGAACGTGCAGTTGCGCGCTTGGCGCCGTTGCAAAACGGGCAGAGTGCGAAATTTGTAGATTAATCTATTAAATTTCAGATTTTTGCGGACGCTTGTTCAGCGCTGATTAACACTTCGGGTGCGATCGGCGGTGGTTCTGCCGAGCGTGCCGCTTCGACGATCAGCCGGCTCGATGCCGTCTCGATGCGTTGCAGCAGCTCGGCGCGGAACTCGGCGCGCGGCAGCCCTGCTGGCAGCGGATCGAGGATCTCGACGACGATGGTGCCGGGATAGCGGATGAGCTGGCGCCGCGGCCAGTAAAGCCCGGAATTGAGCGCCATCGGCACGCACGGCAGTCCAAGGCCCTCGTAGAGGGCGACGGCCCCCGGCTTGTAGTCGGGCTCGGCGCCCGGCGCGCGGCGGGTACCCTCGGGAAAGATCAGCACCTCGCGGCCGGCTTTAGCGCGGTCTTGGGCATCGCGTACCAGCCGCCGCAGCGCGGCCGGCCCGCGCTCGCGCTTGACGAACACGTGCTCGAACTTACGCGAGAACCAGCCGTAGAAGGGAATGAGCGTCAGCTCCCATTTCATCACCAGGGCCGGGTCGGTGAAGATAGGGATCAGCGCGAAGGTGTCCCACGCCGACTGATGCTTGGAGGCGACGAGGTAGGGCGGCTGAGGCAGCTTCTCGCGACCGCGCACCTCCATGCGCGTTCCGACGATCGTACGCAGGAGCCAAAGGGAAACCAGGGCGTGCGCCTTGAGCCCGGCCATGGCGTAGCGGCGGGGCCCGAACAGCAAGAATGAGCCGCCTATGACGAACAGCGCCGTGCTGACATAGAAGAACAGCGCGAAGACGAGCGAGCGTAGGAGCGCCAGAGACAACGGTCAGAAGATCCCTGCGGCCGAGTGCTCGGCCGGCACCTCGGCAACCGAGCTCGACTGCGCCGAGCGGAAGAGTTTCGCCATCGTCAGATGGGCCGCAGTTGGCAGGAATTTGAAGTATTCCGAAATCAGCGTCCGGGTCACGGACGCATGCAACCACCAGCGCGTGGGCGGGAAGTTGTTGGGCATCACCGGGTGGGGAACGAGCCGTGCGGCGGGGAGCGCCAGCGACAGCTCGGCGAGGCTGCGCGGCATGTGGTAGCTGGCGGTGACGACGATGAGACTGTCGTAGCCGTGGGAGGTGGCCCAGGCACGCGTTTCATTGGCATTGCCGGCCGTATCCAGTGCCGCATAGCCGACGTCGACGCAGCAGTCGAACTTATCCTCGGCGAGGCCGGATATCTCCAGCAGCGCCTTCTTCCCGGTGCGGCGGAAAACGCCGGAAATCAGCATGCGCTCGGCGCGACCCTCATCCAGCAAGCGGGCGCCCTCGGCGATGCGGCGCCCCTCGCCCGTCAGGACAACGATGCCGTCAGCATGCGGATTATTCTCGGCCGGAAGGCGGGTGACGACGCTGGCGAACAGGACAAAGCCGAGGATCAGCAGCGACAACATCGCTCCCGCACAGAGAATGATCACTCGCCGCAAGCTGCTCATCGCGGAAGCTGCTGCCTAAGTTCTTGGTCCGACGCTCATCGCTTCAGCGTCGGCGCACACTAACCGATTTGATAGCGGTTGCGACAGGTCCTTCGCGATTCCGGCAACAGTATGTGCCCCGGCAACTTATGCTGCGCCAGCACAATGCTAGGGCTTGGAATTCAGGATGCGGAACACGCCGAAACGGGAGGTCAGCATACACAACGCCGAAATCGTTACGACGACGGCCCCCAGCAGCAGGTAGCCGGTGGCGTCGAGGCCGCTGGTGCCGATCAGCCTGTGCATTTCGGATGCCGTCGAGGCGCCGCCGCCGAGCATCTGCATGACCGTCGGCATGCCGAGGAAGACGACCATGGCGCAAACGGCTCCCACCAAGCCGGCGCGTATGCCGAGGCGGAGAAAGTGGCGCTCGAATTCGCGGGCGATGTACCGGTCGGTGGCGCCGACGAAATGCAGCACCTCGACGATCTCGCGGTTCGAGGCGAGAGCGGAGCGGGTGGCGGAAACGATGACCGCAGTCGTCGCGGCGCAAACGAGCAGGAGGATGCCCAGGCCCCCGAGCGCAAATGAGCGCGTGACCGTGCGGATCTGCTGCTGCCAGCGGCGGTGGTCATCGAGCGAAGCGGAGGGAAACTGCTTCGTCAACTCCGCCCGCAGTTCCTCGATATTGGGCGGCGCGTCGCGGTCAATCTCAATGGCGATGAGGCGCGGGACCGGTAGGGCGGCGAGCACATCGGACTGGCCGAGCCACGGCTCCAGCAGCTTCGAGGAATCCTCCAGGCTGAGGGCGTTGGCCCGCGAGATGCCCTTGGCGTTGCGCAGGAATGCCTCGGCGTCGCGCACGGTCTTATCGACATCCATCCCCTCGCGCGGCTCGATCTGGGCCGTGACCTCGCTGGCGATGTCCTTCAGCCAGGCGCTGGCGGACTCGTTGATCATGTATACGGCACCCGCCGTCAGGCAGGCGAGGAAACACATGATGGAGATGACGAGCGTGAGCGATCGTCCGGTGACCGAATCCGGCGGCACCACCGGAGTGCTCGACGGCTCGTTCTTCGACTTGCGACTGCGTGAGGGCGCAAACTTGCGCACCGGAGGCGGATCGTCCTGCACGTCGACAGTGGGCGATTCGTACGCATAGCGCTGACCAGGTCCCGACGGTCCCGTCAGCACCGTGTCATAGAGATCGAAGTTGGTCGCCGTCTGCGACGTCGTCTGATCTCGGCGGCCTGGCGGCCTGTCATACGATCCGGACATGACCGTCGTGCAGCTCCAGCCGCGGCGCCTTGAACTGCCGCATCAATTGATGGTCATGGGTCGCGATCAGCACGGAGGTGCCGAGGCGATTGAGCTCGATGAAGAGACGCAAAAGACGGCGCGCCATCTGCGGGTCGACGTTGCCGGTCGGCTCGTCGGCGAGCAGCAGCTCCGGTTTGCCGATGACGGCGCGCGCAATGGCGGCGCGCTGCTTCTCTCCGCCCGAGAGAATGGAGGGATAGGCATGCATGCGGTCGCCCAAACCGACCCACTGCAATAAATCGGTGACATCCTCGCGGTAGTCGCCAAGGCGCTTGCCGACGACGCGCAACGGCAGCGCGACGTTCTCCCACGTGGTCAGATGGTCGAGGAGACGGAAATCCTGGAACACGATGCCGATGCGGCGGCGCAGTTGCGCGCGCTTCGAGGTCGATATGCGGCTGACGTCCTGATTGAACAGATGGATATGCCCACTTGTCGGGTGCCGCGACATGAAGAGAAGGCGCAAAAGCGACGTCTTGCCGGCACCCGAGGGCCCGGTGAGGAAGTGGAACGAGCCCGGACGCAGATGGAAGCTCACTTCCGACAGAATGTTCGGCCCCTGCTCGTAGGCGAGCGCGATGTTCGACAAACGAATCACAGATTTCAGCCAGCGGGTTGCAGCATGAGGCGCCAGGCTCCCAGGGTCACGAAATACGCGGGAACCGGCGATCAATCGGGTACGAATGTGGCGGGTTCGTGTGCAGACGGCCGTGCATACGGGCTAATCACGTTATGGCGGGATTGCCGCGGGGACGCAATGTCCTGCTATCCTCCCCGGACAAGAGGCCGAAGCGGTTTGGAACAGTGGTCATGAACGACGCGACGCCGACATTAGACCCCGACCTCGAGGTCATCTTCACCCCCGAGGCCATCGCCGGGCGCCTCGATGAGCTCGCCCAGGAAATCGCCACCGCGAAGCTCGAGAATCTGCTCGTGGTCGCCATCCTGAAAGGCAGCTTCGTGTTTGCCGCCGATTTGATCCGTGCGCTGCACAGAGTGCGCCTGGCCCCGGAGGTCGATTTCATGACCCTGTCCAGCTATAAGAAGGCGAGGATCTCGTCCGGCCAGGTCTCGATCCTGCGCGACATGGACCTTGACGTGCGGGGCCGCAACGTCCTCATCGTCGACGATGTTCTGGACTCCGGTCGCACCCTCGCCTTCGCCAAGGACCTGATCGCCGCGCGCGGAGCTGCATCGATCCGCACGTGCGTGCTGCTCGATAAGCAGTTGCCGCGCGCCGTCAATCTCGAGCCCGACTACTACGCGTTCCTCTGCCCGAACGAGTTCGTAGTCGGCTACGGCATGGACGTGGGGCACCGCTATCGCGAGCTGCCGTACGTCGGCCGCGTCGTACGGCAGTAGGCAAACAAGGGGGCGGAGATGGCCAAGATACTGCTTGCCGACGACGACGCGGCGACCCGCGATCTCGTCAAACGAGCGCTGGAGGCGGACGGCCATAGCGTTCACGTGACGCAGGACGGCAGCGAGGCGTTGGAGTGCGTCGAAGGCTCGGGGGGGCAGAAATTCGACGTGCTGGTCAGCGACGTCGAGATGCCGCTGCTCGATGGCGTGGCGCTGGCGCAGCG
>CAZOOS010000094.1:0-10109 GCA_964581475.1 uncultured Hyphomicrobium sp. | reverse complement strand
ATCCCGGCGCTGTTCGTCGCCTCCCTGCCGGAGCTCGGCGCCCTCAACGTCATGGAGCTGGCGACGCCGCAGAGCGCCATTCTGTCGGCCGTCATCTTCAACGCGCTGATCATCGTGGCGCTGATCCCGCTTGCCTTGAAGGGCGTTGCCTACCGCCCGGTCGGCGCACCGGCGCTGCTGCGTCGCAACCTGCTCGTCTACGGTCTCGGCGGCCTTCTCGCGCCGTTCATCGGCATCAAGCTCGTCGACCTTGCGGTCGCCGGCCTCGGCCTCGTCTAAGGAGATCGGCTATGCTTCAACAACTTCGCGCCGCATCGGTCATGCTGGTTGCCTTTACGCTGCTGACCGGCGTTGCCTATCCGCTCGCCGTCACCGGCATCGCCTGGGTAATGGCGCAGGATCAGGCGCTCGGCAGCCTCGTCGAGAAGGACGGCAAGGTCGTTGGCTCGAGCCTCGTCGGCCAGTCATTCACCAGCGATCGCTACTTCCATCCGCGTCCGTCGGCCACGAGCGGCCCGGACCCCGCCGATGCCTCGAAGACGGTCGATACGCCATACAACGCGGCAGCTTCGACCGGCTCCAATCTCGGACCGATCACCAAGAAGCTGATCGACCGGGTACAGGGCAGCGTCGACGTGCTGCGTCAGCAAGGCATCAGTGGTGAGATCCCGGTCGACGCGGTCACCACGTCTTCCAGCGGTCTTGATCCCGACATCTCGCCGCCGAACGCGTTGCTTCAGGTGCAACGTGTCGCCAAGGCGCGTAACCTGCCGGACGATCGGGTGCGCACGCTCGTTAACGCGCAGGTGCAGGGACGTGCGCTAGGACTGCTGGGTGAGCCGCGCGTCAATGTCCTGCGGCTCAATCTGGCGCTCGATAACTTGCAGCCTTGACAGCAACCCTGGCGAGGCGGACCACACCCAAATGCCCGCCTCGCCGACGCAACGAGCTTCGCCGGACGCCATCCTCGCGATCGCCAAGAAGGGCGAACGCGGGCGCCTGAAAATCTTCCTCGGCGCCGCGCCCGGCGTCGGCAAGACGTACGCGATGCTGAACGCGGGGCACGTCGCCAAGAACGAGGGCCGCGATGTCGTCGTCGGTCTCGTCGAGACGCATGGGCGGCGCGAAACCGAAGTGCAGCTCGCCGACCTTGAGGTCATCCCGCGCAAGCCCGTCATCTACGTCAACAAGATCCTCAGCGAGTTCGACCTCGACAAGGCGCTGACCCGCCGTCCCGGTCTGTTGCTGCTCGACGAGCTTGCCCACACCAACATTCCCGGCAGCCGCCACCCCAAGCGCTGGCAGGACGTGGAGGAGCTGCTGGCGGCGGGCATTGACGTGTGGACGACGCTGAACATCCAGCACCTCGAAGGGCTCAACGATATCCTGCAGCGCATCACCGGCGTGAGGGTGCGCGAGACGGTTCCCGACCGCGTGTTCGAGGATGCCGACGAGATCATCCTCGTCGATCTTCCGACCGACGAGCTTCTCAAGCGCCTGGCCGAGGGCAAGGTCTACGTGCCCGACATGGCGGACCGGGCGCGCAAGCGTTTCTTCAAGCCGGAGAACCTGACGGCCCTGCGCGAGTTGACACTGCGGCGCGCCGCCGAGCGCATCGATGCCGATCTCATCGAGCGTATGCAGGCGCAGGCCATCGAAGGGCCGTGGGCGGCGGGGGAACGTATCCTTGCCTGCATCGGCCCCGATGCCGATGCCACCACAATCGTGCGGGCGGCCAAGCGCCTCGCCGATGTGATGGACGCGCCGTGGATCGCCGCGACGGTCGAGAAGCCGGGGGAGCAGCTATCCGACACGGAGCGGCGGCACATCGACGAGGCCATGAAGCTCGCCCAGTCGCTCGGCGCCGAGACGAATACGCTGGCGGCGGCAGACGTCGCCGCCGAGCTACTGCGCTTCTCACGCTTCGAGAACGTCACGCAAATCGTCCTCGGCCGGTCGCGCGGAGGGTTCCTCACCGAGCTCTTGCGCCGCTCGCTGCCGCACGAGCTTGTGCGCCGCGCCGACGGCATCGCCGTGCACGTGATCACCAGCCGCGAGGGTGCCGCCGCCAGCTCGCCCATTCCCACGCGCGCCCTGCGACCGCGTCTGGCCGCCGCTTCGCTGATCTGGTCGACCGTCGCGGTGGCGATGGTCGTTGCCATCGGCCTGGTGCTCAATCGACTGACCCCCTTTCCGAATATCTCGATGATCTTCCTTTTGGCGGTCGTCTTCGCCGCGGTCAGGTTCGGCATCTGGCCCGCCGTCTACGCGTCCGTGCTCTCCTTCCTGGCCTACAACTTCTTCTTCATCGAGCCGGTCCATACGTTTACCGTTGCCAAGCCGCACGAGCTCCTGGCGCTCTTCGTCTTCCTCGCCGTTGCGGTCGTCATCTCGACGCTCGCCGGAAGCGTGCGCGACCAGGCGCGCATGGCGGCGAGCCGCATGCGCGCAACCCGCCGGCTTTACGAATTCACGCGCAAGCTCTCCGGCGTCGCCGGCTACGATGACATTCCGGAGGCCGCCGTCGCCGCCATTCACGCCAGCCTGGCAATGCCTGCCGTGGCGCTCCTCGAGGAGCGCGGGGAGCTGGAACTACGCGCCTCGTGGCCACCGGAGGAGACGCTCGACACCGCGTCGATGACGGCGGCGCGCTGGTCGCACCAGCGCAACGAGCCGGCGGGGGCGGACACGACGACCTTGCCGGCCGTGTCGTGGTATTTTGTACCGCTCAAGACGGCGCGCGGCACGTTTGGTGTCATCGGCCTCGGCCGCTACGGCAATGGGCACGGCCTCGATGCCGAGGCGCGCACGCTGTTCGAGACGCTCGCCGAACAGACGGCGGCGGCGCTCGACCGCGCCTCGCTGGCGCGCGAGATGATCGCCGCCCGCGGTTCAGCCGAGACCGAGCGCGTGCGCAACACGCTGCTGGCCTCGATCTCGCACGATTTCCGCACACCATTGGCCTCTATCCTCGGCTCGGCGACAAGCCTCCTCGACTATGGGGACAAGCTCGATGCCGACGCCAAGAAGGAGCTGCTTGGCCAGATCAAAGGCGAGGCCGAGGATCTCGATGAGATGGTCCGCAACCTGCTGGCCATGACACGCATCGATGCCGGCGCGCTGGAAGTACGCGAGGACTGGGTCGACCTACGCGAGCTCGCCGACAGGGTAGCCAGCGCAGCACGCCGGCGAGGGGCTGCGCAAAGTATGGAGATCGTGCTCCCGGCCGACTTGCCGCTGGTCCGTGCCGATGCGCGCCTTGTCGAGCAGGCACTCGGCAACGTTGTCGCCAACGCCGTGGCCCACACGCCGCGCGAGTCGCGCGTCGTGATCGACGCCGAGGTCGGAGGCGACTCCGTGGCGCTGCGCGTAACTGACGATGGCCCGGGCATCCCTGCGGAGGTGCTGCCGCACGTCTTCGAGAAGTTCGTCCATGCCGCACCATCGGGACCGGGCCTGGCCGATGGCGGCGAGAGCACCGGTCTCGGCCTCACCATCGCCAAGGGCATCATGGATGCGCACAAGGCCGCGATCGCTGCGGTAAGCCCGGTGGCCAAGGGGCACGGCACGCGTATTATCTTCACGTTTCCCCTCGGCGAGTCACCCAAATGACGGACAAGACGCGGGCGCTTGTGGTCGACGACGAGGCCGCGATCCTGCGCTTTCTCAAGCCAGCGCTGGAAGCCAACGGCTACGAGGTTGCCACGGCGATGACCGTCAGCGAGGCGTTGAAGGGCATTGCCAAGCAAGCGCCCGATGTGGTGGTGCTCGATCTCGGCCTTCCTGACGGCGACGGCAAGGACGTGATCCGCCAAGTGCGGCAGTGGTCGGACGTACCGATCATTGTGCTCTCGGCGCGCGAGCGCGAGGCCGAGAAGGTCGAGGCGCTCGACCTGGGCGCCGACGACTACGTCAACAAGCCGTTCGGTGTCGGGGAGCTGATGGCGCGGCTGCGCGCCGCGCTGCGGCACCGCGCACAACGCCACGGCGAGACGACCGTCCTCAAGCTCGGCACGCTGGAGATCGACACCCTCCGCCATCGCGCCACGCGCGACGGCATCGAACTCAAGCTGACGCCCAAGGAGTTCGAGCTCTTGGCGTGCCTGGCGCGGCATGCGGGCAAGGTCATGACGCATCGGCAGCTACTCACGGCGGTGTGGGGGCCTGCGCATACCGAGGACACGCAGTATCTGCGCGTCTACATCGGGCAGCTGCGCCAGAAGGTCGAGGAGAACCCCGAGGACCCCAGGATCATCCTGACCGAGCTCGGCATCGGCTACCGTGTCGCGGAAGGGTGACAGGGCACGGCGCGTCCAGAGCGTCGGTGACGGGATCGTCTATTGGCGGCTGCGCTGACTCAGGCGCCCACCGTCATCACGATGTCAGCTCCCCGGCGTGGCCCGCAGTCGCATGGCAATCCCGCAACAGCGACGCAGCTCCAAACCCGTCGCCGCAAGAATCCATACTTTGCAAGTCGACAAATGACCGATGCTATGTAACATTGCTCAATTAGCGGCCGGCGTCGGCGCGATTGGCCGCCGTGTCTGTCAGTATCTCGTATCGACGCCGGGGGGCTTAAGTGCGTACGCGTATGTGTGTGGCCGCGTGTTTCGCGGGTGGAATTCTTGTTGTCTCATCGGCTGCCTTTGCTCAGACGGCGGAGCCCCAGCCAGCACCTGCGGCGGCTGAACCCACCCCGCTTCCCGCGGTGACGGTCGAGACGACGGCGCAGCCGAAGAAATCGACCGCCAAGAAGAAGGCGAAAGCCAAGCAGCAGGGCCCGAGCGCCGTTGCCGCAGCGCCAGCGCCGCAGCCGCCCGCGCCTTCCAACGCACGCGGCGCGCCAGGGACCGGCACGGGTGCGGTCGTCGGCTACGTGGCCGAGCAGACAACCACCGGTACAAAGACCGACACGCCGCTGCGCGAGGTGCCGCAATCGGTGTCCGTGGTCGGCAAGCAGCAGATGCGCGACCAGGGCGTGCAGAACCTGCAGGAGGCCTTCCGCTACACGCCCGGCATCGTTGCCGATCCCTATGGCTACGATAGCCGCGGCGACGCGGCCATCATTCGCGGTCTCACCGCCCCATACTTCGTCGACGGTCTGCAAACGACGTATGGCTTCAACTCAACGACGACGATGATCGAGCCTTACGCGCTGGAGCGCGCGGAGGTGCTGCGTGGTCCCGCCTCGATGCTCTACGGGCGGTCGGCGACGGGCGGCCTCGTCAACGCCATATCCAAGCTGCCGAGCGAGATTCCCTACACGGAGATCGGTGTCGAGTACGGCTCCTTCGATTTCAAGCAGGTGAAGCTCGACTCCACGGGCAAGCTGACCGACGACGGCAAGTGGCTCTATCGCATCGTCGGCCTGGCCCGCGACGCCGACACGCAGGTCGACTTCGTCGACAACGACCGCCTGATGCTGGCGCCGTCGATCACCTACCGGCCGACGAACGACACCAGCATCACACTGCTCGGCAACTTCCGTAACGATGACAGTGGTTCGGCGCTGCAGTTCCTGCCGGCGGCCGGCTCGCTCTATCCCAATAGGCAAGGGCGCATCGTTCCGCGCGACACCTTCCAGGGCGCGCCGGGCGACTACTACGATACCGATGCCGAATCCGTCTCACTGTTCGTCGATCAGCGCCTCGTGCCGGGCATCGATCTGCACCACGTCTCGCGCTACTCGCACACCGAAAACGGGTACGACTCGCACCTGCCGATCGTCATCACGCCGCTACGCGCGCTGTTCATTTCGAGCGTCGTTCCGCTTGACCCCAACGCGCTCCCGTTCCTAAACGCCGACCAGACCCAGGTGGCTCGTCTGCGCAGCATGCAGGCAACCGACACGGAGGTGTGGAACACGGACACCAATCTGACGGCGCGCTTCAATACTGGCGCGCTCGATCACACCGTGCTCGGCGGTCTTGACTACATGCGCTACGCATCGCATCGGTTTCAGGCGCCTCTCCTGATTGACAACCTGCTTACGGAAACCACCCTAGGTCCTGGCGCTCCCCAATCGATCTGGGACATTTATGCGCCGCAGTACGGCCAATTGGGGTTTTATCTGGACCCGGCGGTCGGACTCGTTCCTGCCAGCGCCGTCGCGCTCGATGACCGCGGAACCGAAATGCAGCAGTCGACCGGTCTCTATATCCAGGACCAGGTCAAGCTCGGCAACTGGACGGCGGTGCTCGGCCTGCGCCAGGACTGGCTGAAGATCGAACAGGACGGCGAGGTGGACCGCAGCGCCGAGGCGACGACGGGCCGCGCCGCTCTGCTCTACAACTTCGATTTCGGCCTGACACCCTACGTCTCCTACTCGGAGGCGTTCACGCCGCAGCTCGGCACGCGCGTCGGCACAGATATCAATACGCCGTTGGCCAACACCGTCGCCGCCGACCCGCTGGAGGGCGAGCAAGTCGAGATCGGCTTCAAGTACCAGCCGGACGGCGCGCCGTTCATGATCAACGCCGCCATCTACGAGCTGACCGAGAGCAATCAGGTCGTCTCCATCGACACTCTCACCTCATCTGTGCAGGGGGCCGAGGTCAAGGTCCGCGGCTTCGAGATCGAGGCGGTCGGTAAGGTCTCCCGCGAACTCACGGCCATTGCCTCCTACTCCTACACGCAGGCGAGGTACGAGAAGTACCCGGATCTAATACCTGGCGTCGGCTTCCCTGCCGCCATGGAAGGAGAGCGGGTGGAAGCGGTCCCCGAGCACCTCGCTTCGCTGTGGGCCATCTACACGCTGCATGACGGCTACTTCCGCGGCGTATCGGTCGGGGCCGGCGCGCGCTACGTGGGCGAATCGGAAAGCAATGGCCTCAACGTCGATTTCGTGACGCCCGACTTCCACAAGATCAGCGTGACGACGCCGGGCTACACGCTCTTCGATGCCATGGTCGCCTACGAGACGCCCGAGTATCGCTGGCAGCTGACCGCACAGAATCTCGAGGACGAGTATTTTGTGACCGCTTGCGGGGCGATGCGCGGCGACTGCTTCGTCGGCCAGGGGCGGACGATCACAACGAGCTTCTTCTACAAGTTCTGATTTCTCATCCCTACCGGAGTGGGCGCCCGTTCCGGTTTTCGTTTCGCGGGAGACCTTGCGCGGTTTGGACCAACTCGGCACCGTTGCTGTTCCGCTGGTTGTGGGGGCGGGCGTGTTGCTGCTCTTGGGCGGCATCGCCCTGCTGCGCGTAAGCTGGCTCGGTAGGCGCCCGGCCAATCTACCGTACCTGATCGGCGGCTGGTTGCTGATTGCTGCCGGCTTTGCTGCCTTCGACAACGCCTGGGATGCGGAGGTCGGTACCGCATACGGCCTCATCGCGCTAACGCTGGCCGCCTACGTCGTCGTCGCGTTCGGCATCGAGAACCGCGCACACAAGGCGCCGAAAGTGCGCGAGGTGGCGCTCGAGCCGGAAGACCGAGAGACGAACTGGCCGCGCGCCATCGCCAAGGCGCTGCTGTCGATCGTGCTGGCCGGCATCGCCGCGATCGGCATCGGCGTCGCCTTCGCCGTCGCCATGCCCATGGCGACGCACGACCGCATCGTCGTTGGCGGTCTGCTGGTTCCCATCCTGTGGGGCGCTGGGATGGCCTGGACGCTCAGCGATGCTAAACTGATGCGCGCAACACTGGTGCTGGGCTCGATTTCCGCTTTGGGCTATGGCATCGCCTTTCTGCCCAAGGCTCTCCCCTGATGGACGATCGCGTCGAGGTCAAACCGAAGAAGCGTCAGTTCCTTCCGCCCGGCTTCGTGCGCGCCATGCTCGCCGGGCACTCAGCGCTCGGCCTTGCGTTCGCAGCGCTCATTTTCGTTGTCTGCCTCAGCGGCACGGTGTGCGTGTTCGTCTTGGAGCTGCAGCGCTGGGAGCAGCCGGATGCCCCCGTCGTAACGCGCGCGCTCACGGCCGACGAGGTCGGTGCTACGGTGCGTGCCGCTCACGCGCAGGCGCTGGCTGACAATGCGGCGCACGACCTCTTCATCGGTGGCCCCAATCCGGCCACGCCGCGCTTCGGCGTCAACTACCACGACCACGAAACGGGCCTCGAAGGCAGCTGGCTCGCCGACGCCGAAGGCCGGCTCGTCATGCGCGTCAACGCGCCGTTCTCGGAGTTCGTCGCCGCGCTGCACATGCAGCTGCATTTGCCGCGCACATGGGGGTTCTTCATCGTCGGGCTGACCGGCGTTGCGCTGCTGTCCTCGTTGATCTCCGGGTTGCTGTCGCATCCGCGCATCTTCAAAGACGCATTCTCCCTGCGCTGGGGCGGGTCACGGCGTCTGCAGGAGGCGGATCTGCACAACCGGCTCGGCGTCTGGGGGCTGCCGTTCCACGTCGTCGTGTCGCTGTCGGGCGCCTTGCTGGGGTTGTCGACGCTGATCGTGGGGGTTCTGGCGCTTGCCGCCTACAATGGCGATTCCGAGGAGGCCTTCAGCTCCATCCTCGGGCCGCGGGCCGGCGCCGACGAAACGGCGGCACCCATTCCCGACGTCGCCGCGATGATCCGTAAGGTGCAGGAGGGAAAGCCCGGCGCAACCTTCACCAGCGTGCACATCGATCACGTCGGCAAAGCCGGCCAGGTCGTGCATCTCGGCATGCGCACGCCCGGCCATTTGGCCATGGCCAACAACTATTACTTCAAGGGCGACGGCACCCCGTTGGGTGACGGCGGCCTGGAGACGGGCGGCGTCGGTCAGCAGATTCTCGGCGTTCTGCAACCGCTGCACTTCGGTTGGTTCGGCGGCTACCCGGTGAAGATCGCCTACGGCGTGCTCGGGCTGGCGCTCACCGTCATCACGCACACCGGCGTCACCATCTGGCTGGCGCGGCGGCGCGACAAGGGACGCCCGGCACCACGCTGGGAAAAAGTGTGGGCGGTCTTCGGCTGGAGCCAGCCGCTGGCTTTGGCGACAAGCGCGGTCGCTGCCGTGGCCGGCAGCGATGGCAAAACGATCTTGACGATTTATCTCGTCACCATCGGTGTTGCGTTTGCATTGTCGGCGGCATTGGCGAGTGCGGCGGCGACGGTGCTGGCGCTTCGCCTGATCGGCGCGCTGGCGCTGATCGGCCTCGCGTGTGTTCATCTCACATTGTGGGCCGGGCGCATTGCCGATCCCATGGCGTGGATCGTGGACGTCGCGATCCTCCTGACCGCAGGTGCAATCGCCTATCCAGTCGGCCGTCGATCCGCTGATCGAGCCCAGAGCGCACGGGCGCCAGCTTAAGCGCTCGGCCCACAACATTGCGGCCAAAGGTGCGGGCGGGCATCGCAAGTGTTGCGCGCGGCGAGCGGCTGCGTTAACGCTCGTATTGCGGCGCAGCACGATGCGGCGGCCGCATCACAGGCACGCCCAAGGCCCGCCCATGGACCAGCTCTTCTACGACTACCTGCCGATCGCCATCTTTATCGGTGTGGCGCTGTTTATCGCGCTGGCCCTGATGGCGGTGCCGTTCATGATCGCCGTGAACAACCCCGACCCCGAGAAGGTCTCCGCCTACGAGTGCGGGTTCGCCGCCTTCGACGACGCGCGCATGAAGTTCGACGTGCGCTTCTACCTCGTTGCCATTCTCTTCATCATCTTCGACCTCGAGGTCGCCTTCCTGTTCCCGTGGGCGGTCGCCTTCGGCGACATCGGCCTTGCCGGCTTCTGGGCGATGATGGTCTTCCTCGCCGTGCTGACCGTCGGCTTCATCTACGAGTGGCGGAAAGGGGCGCTGGAATGGGATTGATCACCCCCACCAAGGCTGAGCTCGCAGGCTCCGGCGGCATCCTCGTCAAGCCAGGCGAGGAGGGCTTCACGCAGATCTCCTCCAAGCTCGCCGACAAAGGTTTCCTCGTCACCACGACCGACGACCTCATCAACTGGGCGCGCACCGGTTCGTTGATGTGGATGACGTTCGGGCTGGCCTGCTGCGCCGTCGAGATGATGCAGGCCTCGATGCCGCGCTACGACCTGGAACGCTTCGGCTTTGCCCCGCGCGCTTCCCCGCGCCAGTCGGACGTGATGATCGTCGCCGGCACGCTGACCAACAAGATGGCGCCCGCCCTGCGCAAGGTCTACGACCAGATGCCGGAGCCGCGCTACGTCATCTCCATGG
>CAZOOS010000093.1:0-10332 GCA_964581475.1 uncultured Hyphomicrobium sp. | reverse complement strand
TGGAATGGCTCGGCCGCTACTCGATGACCGACGTCATGGTGCTGGCGCTGATGATCTTCTACGTGAACTCGTCCGGCTACACAGAGGCCGTGGTCATGCCCGGCGTCTATTTTTTCGCTGCTTCGGCGCTGATCACCATGCTGGCCTATGGCTGGGCCAACACGGTGCCGCCGCGGCCGGCCGGGCTCGACGCCCAGCGAGTTGCCTCGCCAAGCGAGGCGGCACCGCCCGCGGGCGCCGTGGTCACGCTGCCGACCAACCCCGGGCGCCGTCACCGGCCGTTAAGCAAAGGGGGAAGTTTCAATTCCCCGGTCGCCGACCCAGAGCCGCTGTAGGCGATTTCGCAACCGCCGCCGCGCCAAGCTCGACTGCCGTACGTTGCATTCGCGGAGACGCCCAATGGCAGAGACGCTTCCCTCGGAGATGGCGTGGAGCATCGATCCCGATGCCTTCCCTTCCAGCGGCTCGGCGCGCGAGCAGCTCGCCTTCCTCGTGCGCTACGCCGTTCTGGCCCCCTCCGGGCACAACACGCAGCCGTGGCGCTTCGTGTTGAGCGACACGCACGTCGACGTCGTCGCCGACATGAGCCGGGCCCTGCGCATGGTCGACCCGCATGATCGCGAGATGACGATGTCGTGCGCCGCCGCGGCCGAAACGCTGCTCGCGGCCCTGCGCGCCTTCGGCCTTTCCGGTACGCTGCTGCCGCAACCGCTGCCGCCGGTGGCGGATGTGATCGCCCGTATCACGCTGCTGCCAGGCCCGCGCGCCGGCGGCATCGACTACGCCATGCTGGGCGCCATCGCCACGCGCCGCACGGTGCGCCGTGCCTACGCCGAGACGGCGGTACCAGCCGAGGTGCAGGCGCTGATGCGCGAGACGGCGCGCCCCTTCGGCGTGGAGCTGAGCTTGTTCGAGGACGCCGCCATGCGCGACGCCGTCGCCGAGCTCGTTGTCGATGCCGACCACACGCAGTTCGCCAACCCGGCGTTTCGCGATGAGCTCGCCTCGTGGATGCACCCGCTCACGTCACCGGCAGGCGATGGTCTCGCCGGCCCCGGCTTCGGCTTCCCCGATTGGGCGACTCGCGTCGCGGCGACGCTGATGCGCACCTTCGACCTCGGCAGCGCCGTCGCCCGCATGGACAAGCCGAACGTGCTCGGGGCGCCGCTGCTCGGCGTCTTCTCCACGCGTGGCGACACGCGCGGCGAATGGATCGCCACCGGCCGCGCGCTTGCCGCCGTGCTGCATAAGCTGACCATGCACGGCCTCGTCAACGCCTTCCTCAACCAGCCGATCGAGGTGACGGGCATCCGTCCGCAGCTCGCGCAGCTCGCCTCGCCGGGCCGCAAGCCGCAATTGCTCAGCCGCTTCGGCTACCTGAAGGAAGGCGTCGCCATGCCGCCGCACGCCGCGCGCCGGCCGCTCGATGAAGTGCTCATCGCCGCCTGAAACGAGAAAGGCCCCCGCCGTGCGGAGGCCTTTGCAAATCTTCGAAGGCGATCCCCGTAACGGGCGTCGAGCTCTCTCGATTAGCGCGAGTAGAACTCGACCACCAGGTTCGGCTCCATGTGCACCGGATAGGGCACGTCGGAGAGGGCGGGAACGCGCAGGAACTTGGCGACCATGCGGTTGTGGTCGGCTTCGACGTAGTCGGGCACGTCGCGCTCGGGGCTCTTGATGGCTTCGAGCACGAGCGGCAGCTGGCGCGACTTCTCCTTCACCTCGACGATGTCGCCGACCTTGCAGCGGTAGCTCGGCACCGTGACGCGGCGGCCATTGACCGTGACATGCCCATGGCTGACGAACTGGCGCGCGGCGAACACCGTCGGCACGAACTTGGCGCGATAGACAACGGCGTCGAGCCGGCGCTCGAGCAGGCCGATGACGTGCTCCGAGGTCGAGCCCTTGAGACGCGAGGCCTCGACGTAGATCTTGTGGAACTGGCGCTCGTTGAGGTTGGCGTAATAGCCCTTGAGCTTTTGCTTCGCCTTGAGCTGCTGGCCGTAGTCGGACAGCTTCTGCACGCGGCGCTCGCCGTGCTGGCCGGGACGCGACTCGCGGCGGTTGAGCGGGCTCTTGGGCCGGCCCCAGATATTCTCGCCGAGGCGACGGTCGATCTTGTGCTTGGCGCGAATGCGCTTGGTCATGGTAACAGCACTCCAATTGCTTGTTTGTGTTTGGAGCGCCCCCTCCTCTGCTCCCCGGAGCCGTAAAGCCCTTCGGAGCCGACAGGCCGCACCGCAATTGGGTGCCGCCACAGGTGCGCAATTAAAACGCGGGCCATGCACGTATGGCCCGCGTGGGGTGGCTAATAGCGATTGCCGGCCGTGACGTCAACCAAGGCGGGTCCGGCCGTCCGGTGCGCCTACTTGGCCGGCGGGGCCTTTTCGACGGCGGCAGCGCCTGCCTGCGGCGCCGCAGCCGGGGTAGCACCGGCGGCCGGCGACGGGTTGTTGGCGGCGAGCGGGCCTGTCTTCACGTAGGCCGCGATCAGCTCCTTCACCTTGGCCTTCTGCTCGGCGGTGCAGGTCTGCGCCGCCTTCTCCGGCTCCTGCGCGACGACGACCTCCTTGTCGGGGGCCTTGCCGCCCTTGTCGTCCGCCTTCTCGACCAGCTTGATGCGCCCGGTGAGCAGCATCACCACCGTGAGATGGAGCTGGTTGATGTAGACCATCTGCTGCGGCGTCCACTTCTTGCTCAGTATCTGGCGACGCATCAGGGAGTCGTGGTTTTCGCCCTGCTCCTGCGCCAGGCCGCACGCCTGCGCATGCGCCGACAGTCGACCGGCGCGAATGATTTCGCGCGCGACATCGAGAGGTACGGTGATTTCAGCGCGCTTCGTCTTGTCGATGATAATGGTTTCGCCGCTGGGCTTCGTGAAGCGCTCCGGCGTCAACGTCCATGCGTATTCCATGAACGTCAACGTCGCCTTCTCGCTGAGCTCTTGCGCGACCGCAGGCGCTGCCGCCACGCTGGCGGCGATCACCATCGCGCACGCCCAACCCCTCCCCGCCCATTTCATGATCCGCATCTCCTAAGGCCTGTCCCTGCGTTATATTGTTACCGTTGCTTCTCGCCGCGTTTGCCGCGCGATGAAGAGCGCTAATCCGGCTCGTTGGGAGCGGCATCGCTCGGCTGAAAACTTGGCCAGATAATGGCAGTCAGTCGGACGGCTTGCGGGCATTTCCCTTGCCTTTCGCCAGCGTGGCAACAATACCACGCAGTGTGCGCACCTCCTGCTCCGTGGGGCCCATACGGGAGAACATGGTGCGTAGATTGCGCACCACCGTAGCGCGCCTATGGGGTGGGTTGAAGAAGCCCAGCCGCTCCAGCTCCCCCTCGATATGATTGAAGAATCCGAGCAGTTCGTCCTTCGTCGCCGGCCGGTCGTCGCCCATATAGAGACCGCCCTCGAGCGGCTTCTCGTATGTGGTTACCCGGCCGAGGCTTTTGGCCTCGTTGCCCCGCATCCACTCGTACCCGAGGATGAGCACGGCCTGCGCCAAGTTTAGCGAAGCGAAACGAGAATTTACCGGAATCATGATTAGCGCGTCGGCGTTGGCGACCTCGAGCGTCTCCAGTCCGCTGCGCTCGCGCCCGAACAACACCCCGCAGCGCTCACCGGCGGCGATCCGCCGGCGCATCTCCGCCACCGCCTCGATAGGCGTAAGGACCGGCTTGCGCAGGTCGCGCTGGCGCGCGGTGGTGGCGGCCAGCCAATTAAAGTCGCCGATCGCCGCCTCGAGCGTCGGGAAGCCGGCGGCATCGTCGATGATGTAGTTGGCGCCGGAGGCGGCGATGCGCGCCTTCTCGTTCGGCCAGCCGTCGCGGGGAGCGACGAGGCGCAGGTCGTCGAGGCCGAAGTTGGCCATCGCCCGCGCCACCATGCCGACGTTGTCGGCGAGCTGCGGCTCCATCAGCACGACGGCCGGGGTCTCGCCTTCCCCGGCGAAGGCCGAGCCGCGCAGACCGGAACGGCGGATGCCGTGGCGCAACTTGCGCAAGACGCGCCGCGCCCAGAACCAGTAGTTCTCGCCCGACCAGGTTTTCTCCAGCGCGGCCAGCACCGGCGTGCGCAGAATACCCTCGCCGCGGCCGAGAAGGCGCACGGTGCCGTCGCCGACGACGATCTCCTTGTGGCAGGCGATGAAGTCATCGAGTGTGTGGATGCCGAGCGTCTCGGTGCGCCGCTTGCAGCCGGGACAGGTCGCCGCGTCGGCCTCGCAGCGCAGCCCGGCGCAGTACGTGAGGACGGGTTCCAGCGTGCCTCGGTCTAGGCCATCGATGGCAAGCTCGGCCAGGCCGACGTCGATGGTGCGCTCATGGCAGACGCGCACCACCTCCGCCACCGGCGTATCGCCGGCGAGAGCGCGCGGCACGCGGCGCCCCGCTGCATCCATACCTACGTTGACGGTCGGGCTCACTGCGGCGCCTTTGCTCACTTGTTGCGTCGCAACACCGCGGATATGGTTCCGGTGAAGCGACGCCCCTTTCTTGAGGCCTAAATGCAAAAGATCAAGGTGACCGGAACCGTCGTCGAACTCGACGGCGACGAGATGACCCGCATCATCTGGAAGCTGATCAAGGACAAGCTGATCCATCCGTACCTGGATGTGAACCTCGAATACTACGATCTGTCGATCGAGAACCGCGACGCCACGAGCGACCAGGTGACCATCGACGCCGCCAACGCCATCAAGAAGCACGGTGTCGGCGTCAAGTGCGCGACCATCACGCCGGACGAGGCGCGCGTCAAAGAGTTCAATCTGAAGGAGATGTGGAAGAGCCCGAACGGGACGATCCGCAACATCCTCGGCGGCGTCATCTTCCGCGAGCCCATCATCTGCCGCAACGTGCCGCGCCTCGTGCCCGGCTGGACGCAGCCCATCGTCATCGGCCGCCACGCCTACGGCGACCAGTATCGCGCCACCGACTTCCGCTTCCCCGGCAAGGGGACGCTAACCATCAAGTTCGTCGGCGAAGACGGCAAGACGATCGAGCGCGAGGTGTTCAAGGCGCCGGGCAGCGGCATCGCTATGGCCATGTACAATCTCGACGAGTCCATACGCGAGTTCGCGCGCGCGACCTTCAACTACGCCCTGATCCGCAATTATCCCACCTACCTGTCGACCAAGAACACCATCCTCAAAGCCTACGACGGCCGCTTCAAGGATCTGTTCCAGGAGGTGTTCGACGCTGAGTTCAAGGCCGAGTTCGACAAGCGCAAGCTGACCTACGAGCATCGCCTGATCGACGACATGGTGGCCTCGTCGTTGAAGTGGTCGGGCGGCTACGTGTGGGCGCTCAAGAACTACGACGGCGACGTGCAGTCAGATACCGTCGCGCAGGGCTTCGGCTCGCTCGGGTTGATGACGTCGGTCCTCATGACTCCCGATGGCAAGACGGTCGAGGCGGAAGCGGCGCACGGCACCGTCACGCGCCACTACCGCGAGCACCAAAAGGGCAAGGAAACCTCGACCAACGCCATCGCCTCGATCTTCGCGTGGACGCGCGCCCTGGCGCACCGCGCCAAGCTCGATGACAACGCGGCGCTGGCGGAGTTCGCGTTCGCGCTCGAGCGCGTGTGCGTCCGCACGGTGGAGTCCGGCTATATGACCAAGGATCTCGCGTTGCTCGTCGGCGACCGGCAGAAGTGGTTGTCGACCACCGGTTTCCTCGACAAGATCGACCACAACCTCAAGGCCGAAATGACCAAGGCCGCGTAAGGTCGCCTGCGTGGGTCGCCGCCGATGTTGTCGACTATATATCTCTCGTGCCTCACCGTCGGCAGCGCCGCGGCCAACACCGACAAGCCATTGTATCTGGGCGTGCTGTCGACGATCGGGCTGAGCCTGCTCGGTGCCGGCGCGTGGCTCGTCTGGCGCGAGCGCGCGCTCGCAGCCGCCTCACGCACCTGGCCCACGGCACGCGGCGCGATCCGGTCGAGCCATGTGGCGCCCCACGACGCCGACGGTATCGAGATGTACGTGGCCAAGGTGACCTACGACTACACGGTCAGAGGCAAGACCCATGTGGGCGATTGCCTGCGCTTTGGCGCCTATGCCGGCGCACTGCAGAAGGCTCAGCAGGACGTCGACAAATACCCCATGGGTGCGCGAGTCGAGGTGCGCTACGCGCCGCGGCAGCCGGAGACCTCGACGCTGGAGCCCGGCACCGCCGGCGTAAGCGTCGGGGGGCTGGCGATTGCAGCAGGCGGTGCGGCGATCCTCGTCCTGGCCGTCGCCGTCGCTATCCTCGTCTGAGCCGCGAGTGCCCTAGCCTAGGCGCCCGGCCGCAAGCGTAGTTCGGCAACGCCGACGGCGATGTTGAGACCTTCCTGGCCCTGCACGCTCAAGGGCTGCAGCGCGATCGACTTGTTCGAGCCGCCAAGCAACGCGTTGGCGCCGATGCCGAGCCCAGCGGTCGCTTCCGCCGAGACGCCGGCGTAGCCGCCGGCGAGCGCGCCCGAAGGCACGTCCTTGGAGGGCGCCAGCACCGTCCACACGATCTTGCCGCCGTCGGTGAAGCCAAGGTCGAGGCCGAAGCGGTCGATGGAGCCGTGATATTGCTCCGTCCCGTGCGGGCCCTTGAAATTGCACTCGAGCTCCTTGCTGGAGCCAAACACGAAGCCGATGCCGCCGGCGACCTTGCAGGTCAGGAAGCCGATCTCGATGTGCGCGGCACGCGCCGGCAACGTCATGGCCATGGCGGCGGCAGCGATGGTGCCGGCCCACGTGGCGAGACGGCTGGCAGTGTTCGAATGGACCGGACGCATTGGACTTTCCTCGTGGCTGAAATCGACCCCTGCAACGTTCCATAGCACGCTACGTCGGGGCCGCTAGGTTTTGCGCTTCAGGGCACTGGCGCGCAACCCGCGCGTCGGCCGGCCGGCGGCGCCCTGCAACTGCGCGCGGAACTCATCGCGCTTCTCGTGGATGGAGGCGATGACGGGACCGGCCGGCACGCCCAGCCCGACCAGCGTTGCCTCGGAGAGCTGCAAGCTCGCCTCGATGGTCTCCGGCACCGCGTCGGACACCGCCTGCTTGTAGAGCTGGCGCGCGTGCTCGGCATCGCGCGCGCGGGCGACAATGAGGATATCGGCGCGCAATTCGCGCAGGGCGGTGACGATCTCGCCGACGGCCGACGGCTTGTTGATGGTGATGACGACGCCCTTGGCCTCGTCCATACCGCAGCGTTTCAAGAACAGCGGGTTCTTGGCATCGCCGAAGTAAACCGGGAAACCTTCTTCGCGACCGCGCGCCACGGCGGCGGGATCCCTCTCGACGATGATATGCTTCACCTTGTGGCGGGTGAGCATCTCCGACACCAGGCCGCCCACGCGTCCGCAACCGATGACGATGGCATCGACGCGCTCATGCGGCGGCGGCACGCTGAGCGCGGGGTCGGCCGCCTGCTTCTTCGCTGCGACGTCATGCGACCAGCGACGCGCGACGTAATCGAGCGCCGGCACCATGGCCATGGAGAACGAGGTAAGCGCCAGAACCAATTCGCCCATGCCGGGCTCGACGATCTTCTTCGCCACGGCAAGACCGATAACGATGAAAGCGAACTCGCCGCCCGGCCCGAGCAGCGCCGAGGTCTCGATGGTTGCCGGCCAGGGCACGCGAAACAGCCGCAACAGCACGACGAGCACGCCCGACTTGATGGCGATGAGGCCGAGCAGCCCGAGCACGATCGGCAGGGGATTGTTCCACAGGTAGGCGATGTCGAGGCTCATGCCGACGGAGAAGAAGAACACGCCGAGCAGGAGCCCCTTGAAGGGATCGATCGTCGCCTCGATGGCGCGGTGATACTCCGTCTCGGCGAGCAGCAACCCGGCGACGAACGCGCCCAGAGCCATCGACAAGCCGGCGGCGGCAGTGACGAGACCGCTGCCGACGGCGACGAACAGCGCGGCGGCGACGAATAGCTCTGTCGAGCCGGCGGCGGCGACCGAACGGAACAGCGGGCGCAGCAGCGCCGTGCCCACCAGCGCGATCAGTCCGATGACCAGCACCGCCTGCCCGAAAGCCTGCGCCAGGCCGACGAGAAGGTTACCCTCGCTCTCAGGGCCGAGAATGTTGACGAGGAACAACAGCGGCACGACCGCCAGGTCCTGCAGCAGCAGGATGGCGAACGAGGTGCGCCCGGTGGTGCTGCTAATCCGCCCTCCGCGCGACAGCACCTCGATGACGACGGCGGTGGAGGACAGCGCCAGAGAAAAGCCGATGAGCACAGCGGCGCCGGCGTGGGCGCCATACAGGGCAGCGATCAAGCCGATGATCACCGCCGAGAGAGAGACCTGCAACGTGCCGAGGCCGAACACCGGCCGGCGCATGGTCAGCAACCGCTTGAACGACAGCTCCAGCCCGATGAGGAAGAGGAGGAAGACAACGCCGAGCTCGGCCATGGCGCCGAGCCCGCGCTCCTCGGAGACCGTCACCCACTCGAGCGGCGGAATGATTCCCTTCAGCGCCCCGAGACCATGCGGGCCGAGCACGGCGCCGGCGATGAGGAAGCCGAGAATGGGGCTGAGCTTGAAGCGCTGGCCAATCGGCACCAGCACGGCGGCGGTCGCGAGGATGATCATCGCCTCGCGGTAGATAATGAAATCGGTGCCTTCCGCCGTCATCTTCTTCCCCGCCGACCGCTTCCTCGCCCGTTGCGCGCGCAGCCTTGCCGCCGATCAATAACAGAATCGTCCCGACAATGAGGCGGGCGAGACGCTATCGGGCGGAAGGTCAGGCGGCGTTGAGATGCGCCTCGATCGCCTGCAGCGCAGCATCGGCGCGCGAGCCGTCGGGGCCGCCCGCCTGCGCCATGTCGGGGCGTCCGCCGCCGCCCTTGCCACCTAGCGCTTCCGCACCGGCCTTGACGAGGTCGACCGCATTCCAGATCTCGGTCAGATCCTCGGTGACGCCAACAGCGAGCCCGGCCTTCCCATCTTCCGTCACGCCAACGATGGCAACGATGCCGGAGCCGATTTGCTTCTTGCCATCGTCGATGAGCCCACGAAGGTCTTTGGGATTAAGGCCCTGCACCGTTCGCGCGATCAACTTCACATTACCAATGGTCTTGATTCCTACGCCTACCGCAGAGGCATTGCTGGCTCCGGCGGCATGCCCCGTACCAAGAGCAATTTGCTTCTTGGCGTCGGCGAGCTGGCGCTCGAGCTGCTTGCGCTCCTCGATCAGCGCCTTGACGCGCTCGGCCGCATCCTCGGGGCGCACGTGCAGCGCCGCGGCGATCTCCTTCAGCCGCGCTTCCTGCTCGCCGAGATAGGCACGCGCCGTGTCGGCGGTGAACGCCTCGATGCGGCGCACGCCCGAGGCGCTCGCCGTCTCGGCGATGACCTTGACGAGGCCGATGTCGCCGGTACGCTTGACGTGCGTGCCGCCGCACAACTCGACCGACCAGCCGAGGCCGTTGCCTTCCGGCGCGCCCATCGACACGACACGCACCTCATCGCCGTACTTCTCGCCGAACAGCGCACGGGCGCCCGACTCCTTGGCCTCCTCGACGCCCATCAGCCGCGTCTCGACCGGCGCGTTCTGCACGATGATGGCGTTGGCGATGTCCTCGACGCGGGCGATCTCCTCGGCCGTCATCGGCTTGGTGTGCACGAAATCGAAGCGCAGCCGGTCGGCGGCGACGAGCGAGCCGCGCTGCGCCACGTGATCGCCGAGCACCTGACGCAGCGCCTCGTGCAGCAGATGCGTGGCCGAATGATTGGCGCGGATGGCCGAGCGCGCGGCGTGATCGACGTCGAGATCGACCGCCTCACCCTGCTTGAACGCACCGCCTTCGACCTTGCCGAGATGGACGAACAGGCCGCCGGCCTTCTTCTGCGTGTCGGTGACGCGGAACAGCGCGCCCTTGGTGCCGCGGATGACGCCCGTATCGCCGACCTGGCCGCCCGACTCGCCGTAGAACGGCGTCTGGTTGACGACAATGGCGGCCTCGTCACCGGCTTTCAGCGTCTTGGCTTCCTTGCCGTCCTTGATGAGCGCCACGATCTCGCCCGTGGCCGCCTCTGCCTCGTAGCCGAGGAACTCGGTGGCGCCGGTCTTCTCCTTCACCTCGAACCAGATCGCTTCCGTCGCCGCCTCGCCCGATCCCTTCCAGGCCTTGCGCGCTTCGGCCCGCTGCCGCTCCATGGCGACCTCGAAGGCCTTGGTGTCGACGGTGACGCCGCGCGCGCGCCATGCGTCCTCGGTCAGCTCGAGCGGGAAGCCGTAGGTGTCGTAGAGCTTGAACGCCGCGGCGCCTGGCAGCAGATCCCACCGCTTAAGCTTGCCGTAGGCCTCGCCGAGCACGCCAAGGACCTTCCCC
>CAZOOS010000092.1:0-10383 GCA_964581475.1 uncultured Hyphomicrobium sp. | reverse complement strand
CTTTCAGCCGCTTTGGCGGCTCTGCAGCCGGCAACGGCGTATGCGGCCGATACCGCCCTGCCCCTGCGCAAGGCCGGCGCCTGGGAGCAGAAAACCACCATGGACGAAGGCGGCAAGAAGCACGAGCAGACGCTGACGATCTGCATCGATGCGGAGATGGAGCGCAACACGGCGCGGGCCAGCGATGCCGAGCACAAGAAGAGCTGCGCCAAGTACGACGTCAAGAAGGAGGGCGGCACGGTTGTCGTCGAATCGACGTGCAACATGAACGGGCGCGATGTCGAAAGCCGTACCGAGATGAAGGGCGACTTTCAGAGCGCGTTCGACGTGACCATCAACTCCACCACATCGGGCATCCAGGATTCGCAGTCGGTCTCCGTCAAGCGGGTGATCGAGCAGCAGGGCAAGTTCCTCGGCGACTCCTGCGGCGACCTCAAGGCCGGTGAGGCCATGGGCACTGACGGCACCCGCCTGATGGTGCAGTGAGCGGTGCGGGGCGCGGCGCCGAGCGGCGCGCCCTACTGCTTCGGCTTGATGACGATGCCCCACGGCAGCCGGCCGACCGGCACGGATTTCACCGGCTTCAGGCTGGCGACATCGATAATCGTCATGTCGTTGGTGAGGCCGTTGGCGGAATAGAGCTTGCTGCCGTCCGGCGACAGCGCCATGTGCCAGGGACGCTGACCGGTGAGGATGTAGTTGGTCGCCTCGTACGTCGCGGTGTCGATGACGGCGATGCGATTGGCACGGCCGATGGCGACGAACGCCTGCTTGCCGTCCTTGGAAAAGATGATGCCCATGGGCTGAATGAGCTCCGGCCGCACGCCGGGAATCTCGAAGTGCAGCTTCTTGGTGATCTTGTACGTCGCCGCATCGATGACGGCGACGGTGCCGCCCACCTCGGCCGAGACCCAGACGTGCTTGCCGTCGTGGGTGAACGTGGCAACGCGCGGGCGCGTGTCGACGAGGATATTGGCCAGCACCTCGAACGTCGTCGTATCGATGATGTGCGCCATGCTCGTCGCCTCCGAGGTGGCGGCGACGATCTTGTCGTCGGGGCTGACCGACATGCCCTCCGGCTCGACGCCGACCTCGATCTCGGCCAGCACCTTGCCGCTGGCGCGCTCCAGCACCGTGACGTAGCCGTCGTCCTCGTTGGCGACGTAGACGCGCTCGCCCTTGTGGTCGATGTCGAGCAGCTCGGGATCGGGGCCGGTGTCCATGCGGCGGACGATCTCCAGCGTCTCGGTGTTGATGACGTCGAGCTGGTCGTCGTCGCCGACGCAGACCATCACCTCCTTGAAGTCGGGCGTGATGGCGATGCCGCGCGGGCGCTTGCCGGTGGCGATGGTCTTGATGACCTTCAGCGTCTCGGAATCGAGCACCGTGACCGTGTTGTCCTTTTCGTTGGAAACAAAAATGGTGTCGGCCGCCGCCGGCGCGCAGATGAGCAGCGGCAAAGCAAAGGTGGCAAGAAGCCGTCGCATCACTTACTCCCGTTTTTCGGTGCGGCGTTGTGGATCCGGCACTTCGTCTCCGGCTCGTCGAAGCCGAGCGTGTCGGTGAGATACTTCGGATGCAGGAAGCCTTCCTGCGGCGAGATCGACACGAGTGCGCGCGGGCCGGCGAGCAGGATCGGCTGGCGCAACTGCAGGTCCCAGTGGCGGAAGTTCATGCCCTGGCCCTTGAAGCCGGCCACCTCGAACTTTGCCGACAGAATGTAGGCGCGCAGCGCATCGGGAGCGTTTTGCGACGTCCGCGTCACCGCTTCGCCGATGATGCGCACGGCAAGCCACGCGGTGTAGTCGCGCTCGGTCATGATGCGCCCCGTCCGCTTCTCGAAGCGGTTCTGCATCTGCGTGCCGGCGTACTCCTCGAAGGAGCGATGCCAGGCGACGGCAACGAGGCCGTGCGTGCCGGCGACGGGGCGCGGCTCGGCGGTGCGGAAGAGAAGGTAGTCGCCGAAGACGTCGGATTCGTCGGCGACGATGACCACCTCGTGGTCGGGCGCGCCCTGCGTCAGCATCGGCATCTGCGACTGGATCTGCTGATGGCCGGTGTCGGTGCGGCGCTGTCCGGGCTCGAAGGTGTAAGGGCGCTCTTCGACGATCTTGGCGCCGAAGCGGGCGGCAGCGCGGCGGATGGCGGCGGCGTATCCCTGGTCCGCGGGCGACTTGCCGACGATCAGCACCCAATGGCGCCACTTCTTCCACAGCATGTACTGGGCGAGCGCGTCGGCGCGCATGGCCCAGTTCGGCGCGATGTGGAACACGTTGGCGCGACACTGCTCCTGCCGCAGCGCGTCGTCGCTGGTGCGCACATCGAAGATGAGCGCGTTCTGGGCCTCGGGCAGATCGGCCACGCCGAGCAGGTCGGGCGCCTCGAGGTCGGCGACGATGACGCCATGGCCCTGAGTCAGCAGCTCCTTCGCCTTGTCGACGGGATTGGCATCGGACGGCAGCAGTACTTCCAGAAGATCGTAGTGCTGGCCGAGCAGCCGGCCGGTGCGGTTGTCCTCATCGAGCGCGATGCGCGCGCCCTGGATGCCTTTGTCCTTCACCTCCTTGTCGACGAGCGACAGGGGCGGCGGCTCTTTATAGTCCTTGGTGAGATAGACGATGGTCGTCGTCAGCGAGGGTGGATCGTTCGGCTGGGCGGCCTTCGGCGCGGCGAAAGCCGTCGCGCCAACAACAGCAGCAAGACAGCTGCAGGCCGCAACAGGACCGCGAAATTTTCGCAACAAGGCAGGGACAAACGCCGGCACGAGCACCTTCAAGGTATGTTATAACCTCTCATTATCTCCTGTAAGCCAGCCCGTGCCGAGCGGGTCAAGTCACAGGTTCGCGTGCGGTCCCGCAGCGCTGAAAGGTCCGGCTGCGGGACGCGGCGATCGCGGCTACCAGTGGCGGCGCTCCGGACCGCCGGCGAACACGGTGCGGATCCAGGCGATGATCTTCCACACGTCCTGGTCGGTATCGATCAGCTCGCCGAACGGCGGCATCGGACCGACGACGCCTTCCGAGCCTTTGCGCACGTATCCCTGCTTCTGCAAATCCTGGCTGCCGAGCGAGATCAGCCGGAAAAGCGTGTCGTCGGTGTCGCCGTAGACCCACACGGTGTTGGTCAAGGGCGGGCACATGCCGCCGCCGCCGCCGCCGCCGTGGCAGCCGTTGCAGCTCTTGCCGAAGTAGAGCTTCTTGCCTTGCGCAATCGCCTCGGCGTTGTCGGTGTAGGGATTCTTCAGCGTGCCCTTCGGCGCCGAGGAGACGCGCTCCAGCGGCTTCATCGGCTTCTTCAGCTCCTCCATGTCGAGTGGCGCCGGCGCCGCGCCCGCGGCCTCTTTTGGGGGCACCGGCGGAGCCGAAGTATCGGCGGCAGAGAGCGGATTGAAATGGGCGAAAGCGGCGGCAAGCGCGATGGCGGCGGCTGCCGAGCGTAGCAACGTGTGCATTGACGTTTCCTGTTCCTATGTCCCCAACTTTCAGTCGACGATATCGAATGCTATTCCCCCGATATCGCAGTGCGGTTCTGTCGCCGCTTTGCTTCCGCCGGTGCGCACATTTGTGACGCGTCCGGCGGTAACTAGTTTTGTCTTAGGGTCGAGCCAATAGACGGTGGAATAAAAAGCAGGCTCACTTCCCAACTTGCGAAAATCTACACAGGCAAAGTACCTGGCATCCGCCTTCGAGGTTCCCACGGGCTGCAGCACGTCGACGAGCTCGGCCGGAAACGACGCCCCGCCGGCATCGCTGAGCGTGACGACGCCGTTGCTGCCGTGACGTCCTCGTCGGTGAGATCCTTGGTTGCCGCGACCGCCGCGCCGGCCGTCACCGCCAGTGCTGTTGTCGCCACCGCGGCTTGCCACCACCTGAGGGGGCGCGCGCGCCTGTACCCACTCGCAGCGCACATCACTTCACGTCCTCGGTCTCCAGGCCGTCGAACGTGTAGCGCGGCTTCTGCGTCCAGGCGCCGTCCTCCTCCACCGGCACCTTGTGGATGCGAACCTCGCCGACGTTCAGCTTGCCGTCCTTGTCGTCGACCCAGAAATCGACGTCGTAGTATTCGTCCTTGCTACCCGGCTTGCGGAAGTCCGTGCAGGCGAAGTAGCGCCCGTCCTTTCTCAGGCGGCGGATCGGCTGATGGATCTCGATGAACTCGAGGGGGATCGTCTGCCCGTTCTTCTCGTCCTTGAGGTAATAAATCCCGTCCTTGTCGCGCTTGGCGGCGATCTCGCCGTGGATGGCGCTCATCACCTGCCAATGGCGGACGATCTCGGTATCGCCGGGGTGCTCGGAGACCGGCAGCCACCACCACGCGACGGGCAAGCGCGTGATCATCGTGTAGCCGTCGCCCTCGCGGCGCGGGCCCTTTTGCACGCGGATGTCGACGAGCTGCAGCTTGTCGCCGTCCGGCTTGAACCAGAAATCGATGGCGTATTTCTTCTCCGGCTCGGCGGCATCGTGGAAGATGACGTTGGGGAACCAGCCGTAGCCGCGCATGCCGCGCACCATTTTCACCTCGTCGAAGACGAGCTTCAAGTCGGTGCCGGTCTTGGCATCGTGGAAGAGAAATGCACCATCCTGGCTGCGCGCCGCGATGACATCCTTCAGCGTCGCGCGCACGTCCTCCTCGCGAAATTCTTTTGCGGTCGCGGGGGGCGCCTCGGCGAGGTTGGGCGGCGGCGCATCACCGGCGCCGGCAGCGGCCAGCAGGGCAAGCGTGACGATGGCAAACGCTGCCACGCGCAGGGCTGCGTGCATATTCAGCGCTCCCGACATTTTCCGGAGGGCCGTCATTAGTTGCTGCCCCCCTCCGCCGCCTTGCTGAGCAGCCTGATCGCCTTCGCCGCCGCCTCCGAGCCGTTCAGCTCGGCAATCTCGGCCGCCGTCTTGCCTTGTGTGTTCTTGAGTTCGGTCTTCGCCCCCGACTGCACGAGCAGCCCGATCATCGGCGCCACGTTGCGCGCCGCCGCGATCATCAGCGGGGTGACACCGGACTTCGACTGCGCATTGACGTTGGCGCCCTTCTGCATGAGCTCGCGCGCCAGATCGATCGGCCGCGTGCTGCCGGGCAGGAAGATGGCGCCTTCGCCGGGCGACACCTGGCTCGCCGCGATCATCAGCGGCGTCAGTTCTTCCGGCCCGGCGATGGTGTCGATATGCGCGCCGGCGTCGAGCAGCACCTTGGCCACCTCGAACTTCGCCTCGGCGAGTGCCAGAGCCAGCGGCGAATAGCCTTCCTTGCTCTTCTTCTCGATGTCGGCGCCGCGCTCGAGCAGCATCTTCACGGTCGGTACGTGATTGCGCATGACCGCATGCTGCAGCGGCGTCATGCCGTCGGCGTCGGGCGCGTTAAGATCGGCCTTGAGGTCGGCGAACAGGGCGATCTGCTCAGGGTGACGTTTGCGCGCGGCGGTATGCACGGGCGCATAGCCTTGCGGGTCGAGGGCATTGATGTCGGCGCCCTTGCCGACCAGCAGCTTGATACGGGCGGGCGCATTGGCGAGGACGGCGTTGGAAAGCTCCTGCGTGAGATCGGCACCTTCGGCGAGCCAGGTCTCGAGCTTCTCTTCCGTCACCACCTGATCGGGCGAAGCTGCCTCGGGCTTCGACTTGTACTCGGTGACGGGCGGCTTGATGTAGGCGCCGTGCGCGGGAATGTTGCCCTGCACGAGGCAGGTGCTGCACTCGACCAGCGGCACGCCGTAGTCGGTGAGGATCTTCTCGATCTCCGCTTTCGAATCCTCCAGCGCCAAGTCGAGCAGATACTTGAGGCGCGCGTCGGTCTTGCGCACGCCGGCGGCCAGCTCGTACTCCATGGGGACGATATCCTCCCACATGTTGACGGGCTGGATGACGATCGGCTCGCCCTTCATCTTCTGCAGCCAGCCCGCGAACGGGCCCCACACTCCGGCGACGTCGAGCTTGCCGTCGATGACCTCCTGCACCTGCCGCCACGGCTGGTTCTCGGGATTGAGGTCGGCGTTGTGGCTGAGTGTCTTCAGTTTGAGGTAGGGGGCGAGGCCGCGCTTGGTCATCACCTGGCGGATGCTCGATGTCTGGAAGACGCCGATCTTGAGGCCCTTCAGCGCCGGATCGTCGAAACCCTTAATGTCGAGACCGCGGTCGTTGCGATAGGCGAGCACGTAGGTCGAGCGATAGATGGGAATGGTGGTCAGCGCCGGCTCGTACACCACGGGCAGATCGAGCAGCACGTCGCACATGTTGGTGTCGAACGTCTCGCGCGTCAGGCCGCGCTCCAGGTAAGGCCGCCAGAAATAGATGAGCCTGGCGCCGAGCGCCTTGGCGAGGACCTCGGCGATCTTGTTCTGATAGCCGCCGCCGTTGATGTCGGAGAGCGGCAGGTTGCCCGGGTCGGCGCACACGCTCAGCTTATCGAGCGACTTCTCCTTGAACACCTTCTTGGCGGCATTCTTGGCAGTGGTCTTTTCCGCGCTCGTCAGCTCGTCGAACGTCTTCTGCATATCGCGCGCGGCAACGGCCGGCGTCGCCGCACCGACAACGAAAGCCGCACCCAGAAATAGGGAAACAATGCCACGCATGACCGCACACTTCTCTTGTAGGCAAGCCCCGCGCACCGTCACGGCGCGCGGTGCGGCGATGTCAGGGCTTACGAAACGACGCCCGGTGCTGTGCAGCACCGGGCGCCTTGGCGTATGCGGAAGTCTCAGTCATAGACCCGGAAGGTGAACAGCGTGCCAGCCTGCGGGATCTTGTCGAGGTTGGCTGCCTTGGTCATCGCCGTGGCACCGATCGCACCGAACTTGTCGTTGAGATCGAGGCCGGCAGTGACGGGCACGCCGATCCAGCCGCCGATACCGGCGAGGATCGACACGTACTGCTTGTCCTTCACCTTGTATGAGATCGGGTTGCCGATGATGCCCGAAGCCAGCTTGCGGTGCCAAAGCACCTTGCCGGACTTGCGATCGACAGCGCGGAAGTCGCCGCCCAGCGAGCCGTAGAACACGAGGCCGCCGTCGGTGACCATCGTGCCACCCCAGTTCGGATATGGATCCGGAATCTCCCAGTCGAGCTTGCCGGTGAGGACGTCGAACTTCTTCACCTTGCCAGTCGTGCCGGGCTTCTCAGGGAACATGTACACGTTGGCGAACACGTAGACCGTGCCCTGCTGCGTGTGCGTGCGCTCCTGCGGCTCAAGCTCCATGCACCAGTTGTTGGTGGGGCAATAGAACTTGTTGGGCTCGGCCGGATCGACAGCGCAAGGCTGCTGGTCCTTGCCGCCCATGGCCGACGGGCAGGTCGCAACGTTGCGGCCGACCTCAAGCGGAGAGTGCTCGCGCACCTTGATCGGGCGACCGGTCTTGAGATCGATCTTTTCCGCCCAATCCGTGGTCACGTACTTGTTGGCCCGCAGCAGCGTGCCGTTCGTACGGTCGAGAACATAGGCAAAGCCGTTGCGGTCGAAGTGCGTGAGCGCTTTGACCTTCTTGCCGTCGATGTCCATATCCGTGAGGATATTTTCGTTGACGCCGTCATAGTCCCACTGGTCGAAGGGCGTCATCTGGTAGGCCCAGACGGCCTCGCCGGTATCGACCTTGCGGGCGAAAATGGTCATCGACCATTTGTTATCGAAGTTGCCGGTGTTGCACTCCTCGTGCGTCTTGTCGGGGCAGCGATAAGCCGGGCTCCACAGACCGGGGTTGCCGGTCGAGTAGTACACGAGCTTCAGCTCCGGATCGTAGCTGTACCAGCCCCAAGCCGCGCCGCCGCCGATCTTCCAGTCCTCGCCAGGGAATGTCTTGATGCCGAGGTCGGAGCCGGCCACGCCATAGTGCGGGTTGGCGCTATTGGTCTCCTTCGTGAAGCAGACGTCCTTGTCCGAGCCGGTCGAGTGGCACTCCCACACCTTCTTGCCGTCGGCGAGGCTATACGCCGCCACGCGACCGCGGGCAGCGAACTCGTCGCCGCCGAAGCCGATGATGACGAGGTTCTCGGCGATGAGCGGAGCGGAGGTGATGGTCTCACCCTTCTCCGGCCAGGCGTGCTTGACGACCCAGGCTTCCTTGCCGGTCTGCGCGTCGAGAGCGATCACATAACCATCGAGCGTGCCATAGACCAACTTGCCGTCGGCGTAGGAAGCACCGCGATTGACCGTGTCGCAGCAGGCGCGCGGCACGGCGGATTCATCGCGATCGTCTTTCTTGACGTAGTTCCAGATCTGCTTGGGGTTGTCCGGATCGGACAGGTCGAGGCCCTGGGCGATGTTGCACTGAGCCATGGTGGGGCAGCCCGAGATGAAGAACATCATCGGCTTGCCGCCAACGTCGTCGATCACGAGGGGCTGGCCTTCGTGGCCGCGCAGCGCGCCGGTCGACTGCGACCAAGCCATCTGCAGCTTACCGACGTTGTCGGTGTTGATGTCCTTGAGCGGGCTGTGACGCGTCAGCTTGTTGTCACGTCCCGGTGCCGGCCAAGTATTCGGGTCTTTCGCCCGCTTTTCGATTTCTTCATTCGCCATGCCTGGTCCGGCAAGGCCGATCAAGGCGACCATCATGCCGCCGAATAGGCGGATGGCCCCTTTTCTCGTCATCTGCATTGCGCTTCCTCCGTATCCACGCTTCTTCGCGCCCCCCGATGAACCGCGTGAGCACGAGTTCTGCCGTTCGGTGACCATAAGATCCCCGTTAAGCAGTCAGCTCATTGCGGCGGCTCCACCCCCAGCCCCATGTCCGTGGACTGCGGCTTGATAAATGCGGAGAGTTTTGCGAGGCCGAATAACGGCCCGCTCAACGCCTCCGCTCAGGTAGCGCGGCGATTTGACATTAGGTGCCGGATTTGCCCGCAGATAGGGGATGAGTTCCCGCTGCGATTGGCAAAGTTTTCCCCATCACAATGTCTTGAAGATTCCAGCCGCTTGCGTCGACGCAATTGCATTTTTGCGATGTCGATCGAGGCTCGCGCTTTTGCGGAGTGGTGAGATGCCGCGCGCAAATCTGTCGTCGCATCGGCGGCGCATCGCCGCTCGAAAAAAAGATCGGCCAGGCGCCGAGAGGACCCAAAATGAAGGAACGGTCTTCTCGGCGCCCGGCCGCAAAGCGTGGCAACGCGACGGTAAGGCCGCAGCAGAATCCCGCCAGTGGAGGCGTTCCCGCGCAGGCAAGCAATGTTCGCCCCGGCGCATTGCCCTTCATTCCCGAGCAACCCAGTTACACCGGCGGGGCGGGCATAAGTGCAGGCGGGCGCAGCGCATCACATTCGCGTCATGTGCGCGCAGTGAGTTAACCGGCGCCCAGCGCGAAGAAGATCTCGTCGGCAAGCCGCTCCAGTTCGGTGACGCCGTCGCTGTTGGTCAGCAAGGTGACCGACATCCACGCGCCCGAGCGCTGCTCGCGCATGATGGCATTGTAGGACGTGTAGCCCGGCACCGATCCTGAGTGGTGGAAGCTGTTCCAACCGTTGTCGTGCCCGATGAACCAGCCCATGCCGTAATACGTGTGAGGATCGACACGCGCGGCATCGGAGAACATGGCAGCCGTGCTTGCGGCACCGAGCACGCGACCATCGACAAGCGCCTTGTTCCACGCGAACAGATCGACGGCGTTGCTGGCCATGTCGCCGGACCCATCGAGCCAATGCGGCTGGGCGAACGCCGGGCGGCGGGTGTAGTGCGCCTGTGCCACCTCCGAGCCCGGCGCATACTCGCCGACAAAGCCGGTCCGCTCGAGGCCGAGCGGGGCGATGATCGATGTCCGCACAAATCGGCGAAACACGCCCGGCTTACCGTCGCTGGCGAGGACGTGCTCGATGGCACTCGCCAGCAGGAAGTAGCCGGTATTGCTGTATTCGAACGTGTTCGGCCAGCCGCGCGGCGGCAGCCGTTTCAGTGCCGCCAGCAAATTCGGCGTTTCGACCGCGCCCCACGGATCGGCCGCAGGCGGCGGCCGCGATGTGAAGTTGGGCAGGTTCGACGTCATGGTGAGCAGGCTGCGCACGGAGATGGGCGGCTCGTCCGCCGCCGTCCACGTCTCGACGCCATCGAAGATCTCGCGCATGGTCGTGTCGAGGGTGAGCGCCTGTCGCGAAATGGGCGCGCGCGCACCCGCCTCGATCAGATGCAGAACCGCCGCGGCGGTGAACTGCTTGGTCAGCGAGCCGATGTGATAGACGGTGCGTTCGCTCGCCGGCGTATCGGGCCGCGCCGCGCCGTAGCCCTTGGCGAGGACGAGTTTGCCATCGATGCCGATGGCGAGCGAGAGCGCGGGGACGCGCACGGCACCAGTGCGCGGCGCGATAAACTTCTCTACCAAAGCATCGATGCGGTCCGGCGTGTTGGCCGGCCAGTCGGCGCGCGCCGCGCCTGGGAGGAGCAGTAGTAGGGCAGCGGCAGCGACGATTCCGGTAC
>CAZOOS010000091.1:0-10484 GCA_964581475.1 uncultured Hyphomicrobium sp. | reverse complement strand
AGGTCGGACTGGCCGGCGAGGCCTTCCATCGCCTTGATCGACTGGCGGGTGATGTTCTCGGAGGCGCGGCGCACCGAGTTGATGCCGTGCATGAGCGCTTCGTCGAGATCGCTCGCCTGCTTGCCGATGGTCTCGCGGAAGCTGACGGCGTGCGCGTCGAGCGCGTTGGTGAGCGCCTGCGTCTTGTCGACGACGGCCGTGTCGATGGCGCTCGTCGAGCGCATGATGGACTCATCGAACAGCCGCAGGCGTTCGCCGAACGCTTCGTCCAGCGAGCGCGTGCGCTCGACGAGCTGGTAGTCGAGCGCCTGGGCGCGATTGGCGAGCGCCGCATCGAGCGCGCGGGCGTATTCCTCGAAAACCGTTTGCAGGTTTTCGGTGCGATTGCCGAGCGAAGCGTCGAGCTGCTGCAACTGGTTGTCGAAGGTGATCTGCATCTGCTCGGCGCGGCTGCCGAGCGCGGTGCCAAGGGCCGAGGTATAGTTCTCGAGCACGCTCTGCAGTTGCTCGGTGCGGCCGCCGACGGCGGTCTCCAGGCTGCCGACGCTGGTCGCCAGCGAGGTCTCGAGCGTCGTCAGGTTCTCGCCGGCGCCTTCGATGACCTTGGCGAGCTTTACCTGCTGGTCCGACAGCTTTTCGATCAGCGTCGGTATTTCACTGCCCAGCCGCATCAGACTTTCGCTGACGCGGTCGGAGGTGTTGACGAGGGCGTGGCGCTCGCCGGACAGCTCGGAGATGAGGCCGCGGATCTTGCGCTCGTTCTCCTCGTAGGAGCGCTCCAGCACGCTCACCTCGTTGTGCACCATGGCTTCCAGCTCACCGGCACGACCAAGTGCACGCGAGACGGCGTCGTTCATGAAGCCGACTTGCCGGCGTACGGCTTGGCCGAGCGAGGCGGCGCTCTGCTCGGCCAGCCGGTCGGGCTCGGCGAGGCGGATGGCGACCTCGGTCATCGTCGAGGAGCGCAGGCGCAGTTCCTCGGTGCGCCAGGCGAGCAGCGCCATCAGCCACAGCAGCGCGATGGGAACGACGATGGCGGCGACGGTAAGGAAGGTCGTCGGACGGCTGATGAGATCGAGCCAGCCGAGAACCGGCGAGGCCGTACCGATGGAGGCGATGACAAACGCGGCACCTATGGCGCCCCAGATGATGCTGACGATGGCGGCGAACTTGTACGGCGCGCTCGACGGCTTTTGCTGCAGGGCGAAGATCAGTCCGCCGATGCTGGGGCCGTCGTCGTTGGCGGCGATGCGGTTGCGCGAGGGGCCGGCGGCACGGCGACGCGCCATGCGGCGGCGCGGGGTTGCGTCGGCGGCTTCGGCGTCGGCTTCCGGGGCGTCGAGCAGCGACCTTTCCTCGGCCGGCAAGTCGGGGGCGCGGGGAGGCGTGTCGGGCGCGGCTTCAGCGGCCGGGCTGGGGATGGGCGGCGGCAGGAACTGCGTCGGCGCGGCGCTCTGGAACGGCGGCTCGCCGGCGGAGCTATCCGTTGTCGTGCCTTCGGGGGAGGCGGAGGTGGCCGACATGGACAGCGTCGGCTCGGACCGAACCTCGCTATCCTCGTCGGCTGTGGTCTTGTCTTGCGCCATTGCCCCGTCCATGCCTGACGCGTCCCCTCGCTTCATCGTTCATGAGCACGCGACTGAACGGGAAGGCCGTGCGCAATTTCGGAGCGGCGTTTTGGCCTCCCCTGCAAGGCCAACTCCAACGCCTGCCGTCCGAAATGCTTCCCACCCGTCTCCCAACGCTTGGCCGCAGTTTGGGGCGAAAGAAAGGTTCGGCTCCCCGTGCTGAGCGGCGATCACGCGTGTGAGTCGGCCGAAGGTTAATGCTCAAGTTGTTGGGGTGCAATTTACTGGCGTTTATAAGCTGTGTGTGAGGGTCACTGCCCGACCGGAAGATGTGCGGAAGCCGCTATTCCGCGCCTAGGAGCAGTGACGGGCCAGCATGCGTGCCAGCGATTCCCTCAGCGTGGTTGCGCCAGTGGCGGACGTGGGTGCTTCCCACCCGGTCGATCTCGAGCACCTGCGCCGCTACACCCTGGGTGACCGGGGGCTCGAGCTGGAGATCCTCGGCCTGTTCGTCGATCAGCTTCCCATCACCATCGGCGCCCTCAAAAGTGCAACCACCGACAAGGAGTGGGGCATGGCAGCGCACACCTTGAAGGGATCGGCCCGCGCCGTCGGTGCAAGGCCGTTGGCGGCTCTCGCCGAGGCCGCCGAGCGGCTAGCCTCCACTGGCGATGCAGACACGCGCGGCGCGACAGTTCGGCGTCTCGAGGCGGCCGCCGGAGAGGCACGCGCGTACATTGCCGCACTCGCCCTCGACACCTGACCACAAGCAGTGTTTGCGACCCCGCTGCGCTTGAATTCGCAGGCCGCGGCGACTATTGGTGCGGGGCATCGACCGCCGTTTTTCGGCGCCGTTGCCCGGCGCCCGCAGCGCCGGCCCGCCAAACGGAGTTGCGCGCAACGACATGGTCAAGGTCACCTTCATTCAGCCGGACGGTAGCGAACAGGGGGTCGAGACCGAAAGCGGGCTGACGCTCATGGAAGCTGCCAAAATGAACGACGTCCCCGGCATCGAAGCCGAATGCGGGGGGGCCTGCGCCTGCGCGACCTGTCACGTCTACGTTGACGATGCTTGGCGCGACAAGACCGGCAAGCCATCTCAGATGGAAGAGGACATGCTCGATTTTGCCTTCGACGTGCGGGAATCGAGCCGCCTCAGCTGTCAGATCAAGCTAACGCCGGAGCTCGACGGGCTCATCGTGCGCGTGCCGGCCAAGCAGTTCTGAGAATTCGAAAGGGGTAGGGGATGAGCTCCGAAGCCGGCCCGGGCGCCGTTGCGGCTCCCATCGAGACGGATGCAGTGATCATCGGCGCCGGCCCGGTCGGACTGTTCGCCGTGTTCGAGCTGGGGCTCGTCGACGTCAAGGCGCACGTCGTCGACATCCTCGACAAGCCCGGCGGCCAGTGTGCCGAGCTTTATCCCGAAAAGCCGATCTACGACATTCCAGGGCTGCCGATCGTGAGCGGGCAGGAACTCACGGATCGTTTGCTGGAGCAGATCAAGCCGTTCGGCGCCCAGCTGCATCTTGGTGAGCGCATCGACGAGCTGCAACGATTGCCCGACGGGCGCTTCCGCCTCAGGACGGATGCGGGAACCGAGTTCATCTGCAAGGTGGTGGTGATCGCTGCCGGCGGTGGCTCGTTCACGCCCAAGCGTCCGCCGCTCGAGGGCATCGACGCCTACGAGGGCAAGTCGGTGGTCTATTCGGTGCGCCGCATGGAGACGATGCAGGACAAATCGATCCTCATCGTCGGCGGCGGCGATTCGGCGCTCGACTGGACGCTGAGCCTGCAGCCGCTGGCCAAGAGCTTGACGCTCCTGCACCGGCGCGACGATTTCCGCGCCGCGCCGCACTCGGTGGAGAAGATGCGCAAGCTGGTCGAAGCGGGCGCGGTTCGCCTGATGATCGGCCAGGTCAGCGCCCTGCACGGCAGCGACGGCGCTCTGGAAGGCGTTACCGTCAAGACGAAGGACGGCGAGGAGCGCATCGCCATCGACGTGATGCTGCCGTTCTTCGGGCTGACGATGAAGCTCGGACCGGTCGCCAATTGGGGACTAGCGCTCAACGAGAACCTCATCCCCGTCGATACCGAGAAGTTCGAGACCAGCGAGAAGGGCATCTTCGCCGTCGGCGACATCAACACTTACCCCGGCAAGCTGAAGCTGATCCTCTGCGGCTTCCACGAGGTGGCGCTGATGGCGCAGGAGGCCGCCAAGATCGTCTTCCCGGGCAAGAAGATCCTGTTCCAGTACACGACGTCGTCGTCGAGCCTGCAGAAGAAGCTGGGCGTCAGCTGAGGCGCGCCGGGCGTCCGTAGCACGCGGCGATGAAGCGGCCGACCGGCACCGGCAGCGCGGCGAGCGCGGCCTTGAGCGCGCCGCGCAAACGCGCCAGATAAACTCGCGCATAGACGCCGCCGGCGCGCGACACCGGCACCGCCCAATCGATCACGCCGATCTCGTTGCGCGCCAGGTGCGCCTTGTAGGCGTCGGCCGGCGCCAGCAGGTCGAACACGGCGAAGCCCTCGCTGAACGCCCTCGCCTTGGCGCCTTCGAGCATGAGCATGCCGACGCTCGATTTCTCAAAGGCGGGATTGAAGGCGGCCACATGCCCGGCGATGCGGTCCTTGCAGGTGACGAGGATGCTGGCGGCGGCCGGCGTACCATTGCATTCGAGCGCGATGGTGCGACAAGCCGATGCCATGCGCGGATCGGCGAGCACGGCGGCGAAGAACGCGGCAAAGCGCGGATCGGCAACGGCCGGTGAAAGAATGCCGCGCTGCTGTAGCTGGCCGCGTTTCCAGCCGATGGCCGTCATGCCCATGGCGCTGGCGGCGGCGTTGCCGGCCTCCTCGACGAAGGTGACGACGCCGAGCTTGGCGAGGTTCTTGGCGGTATTGCGTCGGCGGTTGCGTGACGGGGCGCTCTTCTCGGTGTCGTCGCGCCGCGCGTAAGGGGCGGCGCGCCGCTGCGTGACCAGGCCACCCAACTCGGCGAGGAGTGGGGCAATCGCCGCGTCCTCGCGCACGCGCGGCAGCCAAACGAGGTCGGGCTTGATGGTGGTGAGGACGTGCCTCCAGGCGGCGCGCTGCAGCTGCAGCGTGTCGGCCGACGGCTCTGCGAGAATGTCGCCGTACTGGCTGACGGGATCGCCCATCCAGGTGAGCTGCAGCAGGCCGGCAACGCGGCTCGTGACGAGCGGCCACACCATGACGAGGCGGCCGGCGCGTCGCCCGGTGAGAACAGCGAGGCGGCGTCCACGCTCTTCACGCGGGCGCAGGTAATGGTTGCACCAGTGCCAGTTCCAATTGAAGGCTTGGAAAGCCTGGGCGCCGCGACCGGCGCGGGCAAACAGCTCGTTCCAATCGTCGGCGAGCGCGTCGAAGGCGGCCCGGCTGCTGACGATCTCGAACGCGCACGCGTCCGCGTCGGTATCCGCGGCCACGGCCGGCGCGCGCAGCGCCGGCGAGGCGGCATCGGTGCGCCCGATCGCCTGCTCATCCCGCCGCGTGCGCATGGCTCCGGACACTGAATTCATTCCCAATCCGAGGCCTATACCACCCAGCACAAAAGGCGCCGACTGCTCCGGGGCAGAGCAAGGCGTGTGCCAGGTCCAGAGAAACCTCAGAGTGTTGCGATTTCGAAAACGCTCAGGATCACCAAGGTGCAGGTCAGCGCCCAAACCACGAAGCGGCCGCGTGTCGAGGTCGGTCCGCGGTCCAAAACCAGCAGCGTCGCCAGCACCGTCGCTCCGCAAAGGTTAATGATAATGCAGCCCGCCAGCCCTAATCCTTGGCCACTCTGCGTGCCCTCGATGAACAGAGCACCGGCAATGCCGATCAGCAGCGCACCCGTTAGACGTGGCCAGAAGCCGGTATCCGGGCGCGGCAGTCCGAGCACCCGCAGCGTCGTCAATGGCGCCAGCGCCAACAGCAGCCCGGGCACGAGCTTCAGAAGCGTTTCGATCCACAGGAGCTGCTGCACGCGAGGCGTTGCTCCAAGGCGGGAAGGCGCTCAGCGCCACGTGCGCTGGCGCGCGCTTCAGTCGCTGTTGTCCATGGGGTGCTTGACCTTCATCCCCGTCGAGCTGCTGCTGCCGCTGCCCCAGCCGGAGAACAGACCCTCCTCCTCTTCGACCTTGGGCGGGTTCGGCGTGTAGTCGCCGGCAAGGTGGCGCGTGAGGTCGCTTTTGATTTGTGTCGTCTTGCCCGCAGAGCAGTAGTCGCCTTCGGCGGCAACAGCCTTGGCGACGCCGTTGAAGGAGACGTCGTAGATACGCTCGACCTTGCTGGTGTCCTGTCCGCCCGGCTGCTGCTTTTCGTAGGCGATGTAGTTTGTCTTCAGCTTGGCCGGATCGAAATTGAAGCCGCACTTCACCGCGCGGGCAGAAGCCGTGCCGACCTGGAAAGCACGCGCGGGGCCGTCGTTGACCGGCGCTGCCGGTTTGCTCTCGCCGAGCAAGGCGCCCGTCGTCAGGCCGGAGCCGCCGCCCGAGCAGCCGGCAAGGGCTGCCGCGCCGATCGCGAGCATCAAGCCAGCGGCCTTCATCGCTTGCCCCTCAATTCCATCACGGCCCAACCCTCGGCGGACCTTAGCGCCAATTTGAGTCCCGTCAATCGCAGCTCAGCGGCGGCGCAGCGGCTTATTTATGGCGGCCTAGACAACCTTGGTTACTGGCACCCCCGCCGCTTCAGCGCATCAGCTCGGACATGGCCCGATCGAGGCCCTCCAAGGTCAGCGGAAACATGCGGCCCTCCATCAAGTCGCGGACCATGGAAATGGACGGGGTAAAGCCCCAGTGCTTCTCGGGCACCGGATTGAGCCATACGCAATGCCGGTAGGTGTCGGCGACGCGGCGCAGCCAGAGCGCGCCCGGCTCATCGTTCATATGCTCCACGGCGCCGCCGATGTGGGTCAGCTCGTAGGGGCTCATCGCCGCGTCGCCGACGAAGATGACCTTGTAGTCGGACGGGTAGGTGTGCAGTACGTCCCACGTCGGGGTGAGCTCGCTGCGCCGGCGTGCGTTGTGCTTCCATACCTGCTCGTAGAGACAGTTGTGGAAGTAGTAGTACTCGAGGTGCTTGAACTCCGAGCGTGCCGCCGAGAACAGTTCCTCGGCGCCTTTGATGTGCCAGTCCATGGAGCCGCCGACGTCGAAGAACATCAGCACCTTGATGGTGTTGTGGCGTTCACGGACCATGCGGATGTCGAGGTAGCCCTTTTCCGCCGTGCCGCGGATGGTGCCGCTGAGATCGAGCTCCTCGGCCGCCCCCGTGCGCGCGAATGCTCGCAGGCGGCGCAGCGCCACCTTGATGTTGCGCGTGCCGATCTCGACCGTCTCGTCGAGATCCTTGAACTCGCGCTTGTCCCACACCTTGATGGCGCGCCGATGCCGGCTCTCCTTCTGCCCGATGCGCACGCCGGCCGGATTGTAGCCGTAGGCGCCGAAGGGCGACGTGCCGCCGGTGCCGATCCATTTGTTGCCGCCGGCGTGGCGCCCCTTCTGTTCCTCGAGACGCTTCTTCAGCGTCTCCATGATCTTCTCCCAGCCGCCCAGCTCCTCGATGCGCGCCTTGTCCTCATCGGATAGGTGCAATGCCGAGACGAGCCGCAGCCATTCCTCGGGGATCTCCGCCTCGATGGCATCGGGCAACGCCGCGATGCCCTTGAACACCTCGCCGAACACGCGGTCGAAGCGATCGAGGTTGCGCTCGTCCTTCACCAGGCAGGCGCGCGACAGGTAATAGAAGTCGTCGACCTGGCGGCCGGTCACGCCTGCATCGAGGCCCTCGAGCAGCGTCAGATACTCTTTGAGCGAGACGGGGAGACCGGCGCGCTTCAGGGCATGGAAGAAGGTGACGAACATCGACGACTGCGAGCTGTTGAGGCGTGGACAGACCAACTTACCATGTTAAGCCACGCTGCAAGGTGGCCGAAATCAATACCGTCAAGGTCGGCACGATGGCAGACTTGCGGCACCGCGCGTGCACCACCGTCATTCCGGCGCAGGCCCGAATGCCGATTCCAATTGTGCAGGCGCGGTGCTTCCAATCTACCGTCATCCCGACGAAGGTCGGGACCCACGCAAACTTCTAGTCGCACCAGGCTAGCGCCCCTCGCGCGCCGCGTCAGCCGGCCCCTCGGCAATTTCACCGGTGGCGGGATCGAAGAGGTTGCGCCACTCCGGGTTCATGCTTTCGATGAGTCTCACCTTCCACGCTCGCTTCCATTCTTTGAGCCTCTTCTCTCGGCGGATAGCGAGTTCCATCGATTCATAAAACTCGTAGTAGACGAGCCATTTGACCCCATAGCGCTGGGTAAATCCCGCGATGAGGCATTGAGCGTGCTCGGCCATTCGGCCTTCGAGGTCGCTCGTGACGCCGACATAGAGGACGCCATTGGGCTTGCTCGCCAGAATGTAGACGCAGGGTGACTTCATGCTGCCGCCAGTCGCATTCTTGATGGTCGTGTGCAGCCGCACGTGTGGCAAGCCCCACGGCGTAACCCAAAAAGAATACGTCGCGGTTGTGGAGCCTGGCGTGGGTTCCGGCCTGCGCCGGAATGACGGTAGAGAAGAACGCGAGCCGCATGGCCGCGACAAGCCGCCGGCCGCGCTTAACCGGCAGGCTTAGGAGCTGCCGCTGCCTTTACCGGTGTTTTGGTGCCGAATAGGATGTCGTTATCGTCGATGTACCACTTCTCCACCTCGACGATCTCCGGCGGCTTGCCGCTGGCCAGCAGCCAGCCGTCGACGGCGAACTTCTGCTTCGTCTTGGTCTCGACGAGCACGCCGGCGTAGTGCGTCCACCCGCTCCAGCCGCGGCGGATGTCCTCCTTCACGTGCATCGATCCGACGCTGTGATGGCGGAAGAGCTTGTGGTTCTCCATGACGAGCATGTAGCTCGACAGGTTGGTCGCCACGTCGACGCAATCCATCTGTCCCGGATCGCCGCTGCCGGCCATGTCGTCGCCCGGCCGATCGCCGGCGGTGCCGACGGCGGTGTCGGCCCGGTGTCCCATCCAGGCGAGCGCCTCCTTGGTCGCCTCGCGCTCGCCGGCGGGCGTTGCGGTGCGCTTGGCCGACATGATCTTCTTCACTTCGGCGATGTCGGCGGCGGTGAACTTGAAAGGCGTCTGCGTGCGGCAGCCGTAGGCGCTGCACACGAAGACCTTGTCGCCCTCGGGCATGCCGGCTTTGTAGCGCTGGTAGTGCCCGTCGATCGGCCCGTCGCTGTGATAGGCGCAGCCGGAAAACGCGACCGACAGGAGCATCGCAACGACGGCGCGTCGCACCGGCGGCCGCGGCCGTCTCACCTGCTCGTCTCGATCGATAGTCGCCACCGCGCGTGCTCTCAGTAACTGGAAAGTCGTCGCTAACACGCGCGATGATTCGGGGCACCGGACACGCGGCGGATTGCGTGGTTCTCTGTGCAGATCCGCCGACCGATGCGTGCGCGCCTCGCCGCGTTCAAGCCGCACGCCACGCGCGCAAAAAAAACCGCCCCGGGGATACCGGGGCGGTTCAAGTGAGAGAGATAGAAAGTCAGGCGATCAGAAGTTGATCAGAGCGCCGGCCTTGACGTACTGGAAGGCATCGACACCGCAACCGATGTCGAGACCCATGGCGGCAACCTGGGCAGCGCTGGCGCAGCCAGCACCCTTCAGGTCAGCTTCGACGTGACGGTAGGAGATCCACAGCGACATGGCGGCGGCGTCGATTTCCTGCACCACACCAAGACCCCAGAGCTGCGTGTTAGCAGAGATAAGGGCGTTGGCTAGGAAGTCGGAGTTGGCGCCGTCGAACTTCTCGTACTCGCCGTAGAGCACCGTGTGACCAAGGGGATGCCAGCGCTCGCGCAGACCGCCCTTGATGTAGTAGGTGTCGCCATCGTGACGGGCCAAGCCACCCGCGGCGACGGCAAGGTTGATGCCGACCGTGGGAGCCGTCAGACCGTTCGGATCGACGTGACCGTAGGCGCCGTAGAGCCAAAGACCGGTCGGGACGTGCTCGACATAGGCACCAACCTGGAAGTAATCGATCCAGCGGCCATCGCCGACTTCGACAAAGCCGTTGCCGACGCCGGGATTGATGACGCCGACTGAACCGTTGAAGAAGTCTTCGCTCCACTGCGAGTAGGCTGCAGCGACGGCCAACTTGAAGCCGTTCGATTCACCCGAGTAGCGAGCCGCGACGTCCCAGAAGTCGTCTTCACCCCAAGAGGCCGAGAACGAGAACCCGGCGAAAGTGGGCGAGTCGTAACGGATCGAGTCACGCGGAGCGCCGAAGCAGTCACCGCCTGCGCCGCCGCCGCCGAAGCAGAAGCCGCCGACCTGCTGCCAGTTAAGGCCAGAGATCGTGGCGCTGTTGGAGTTACGGAGCAAGAAGCCGTTGTAGTCGAACATCACCCAGTTCGCCGGAACGAGCGAGCCCGAGCCGTCGACGAGGATCGCAGCGTTATCCGAAGCGGACGACTGCAGACCGACGCCGAGTTTGCCGAGGTGGTCGCTCTTGATGAACCAGTAGGACTGCAAGAGCTGCACGGCGTAGGCGCCATTCGCTCCCAAGGCCGACGGATTGTGCTGCGAGAACTGGTTGATGGTGAGCGAGTCAGAGTCGTTGGCTTCCACGTGGATCACGTAGCCCGCCGACCAGCCAGGAGAGATCGTGGCCTGACCGGTGAACTTGAAGTGCGAGGCAAGTGTCGAGCCGAGGCCCGTCACGTAGGCGTTCTGCTCGGAGCCGTCGTCCCAGTACATGACCTGCTCGCCGACCCAACCGGAGATGGTCAGCGAAACCTTGCGGTTGCCCTTGCGGGCGGTCGTGGCTTCGAGTTCGGCAATACGCTCTTCGAGATCTGCGCAGCAATTCCCCCCAAGGTCGGCTGCAGATGCGCTGCCGGCGGAGAGACCGCCCA
>CAZOOS010000090.1:0-10542 GCA_964581475.1 uncultured Hyphomicrobium sp. | reverse complement strand
CAAGGCCGAGGAAGGACGCATCTCCCGTGATTGATCTTTGCTCGATGCCGGCGAGTGCCGCCTGACATGCTGAGGACGATTCGGGAAATGCGCCTGCTATGGCCGAGCCTCGCGGCGCTCACCGGCGTGGCGTTTCTCGTTGCCCTCGGCAATTGGCAGATGCGCCGGCTCGACTGGAAGCAGGGGCTGATCGGCTCCATCGCCGAGCGCCAGCACGCGGCCCCGGTGACTCTGGCATTGGCTGAGGAACGCGCGAGCCTGGGCGGCGATGTCGAGTACACGCGCGTCAAGATCGATGGCCAGCTGCTGAACGACCGCGAGATCCATCTCTACGCGCTGAATGACAAATACGGTCCGGGATTCCACGTCATCACGCCGCTTCGCCTTGCCGACGGCACCATCGCCCTCGTCAATCGCGGCTTCGTGCCCAACGACCTGAAGAATGCTGGCAAACGCACGGCTGGCCAGGTTGACGGCGCTGTGACCGTCACCGGCCTGCTGCGCCATGGCGACGTGCAAACGATGTTCGTTCCGGCCAATGATCCGGGGCACAACATCTGGTATTGGCGCGACATCGACGCCATGGCGGCAACACTCGGCGCCGAGGCCCCCCGCGTGCACCGCTATGTCATCGACGCGGAGGCCGATCCGGCACCCCTGGGTGGCTGGCCAAAGGGCGGCGTCACCCGTGTGGAACTCCCCAACCGTCACCTCGAGTATGCGCTGACGTGGTATGGCCTCGCCGGGGCGCTTGTCGCCGTATTCATCGCCTTCGCCGTCACCCGCTGGCGCCAAGCGAGACCAAAATAGGCGTCCCGGCCAATGTGTTGGGGTTAATCGCAACAAGCTTGTTCGGAGGGACGACCCGCGGTCTCCGCTTGCTTGTAGCCCCACCGGCCGGGCACTAGGGTGCGCTGCAACCTGCATTCTGGGAGAACGACGCGCGTTGAACTACATCTCGACCCGAGGTGAGGCGCCCCCGCTGGGGTTCGAGGACGTCGTGCTGGCCGGGCTGGCGCGCGACGGTGGCCTTTATGTGCCCCAGGCATGGCCGACGCTGGCGCCGGAGACGATCGCCTCGTTCGCCGGCATGCCGTTCGCCGATGTCGCGGTGGAGGTGATCCACCCGTTTATTGGCGGGGCCATCACCCGCGAAGAGCTGCGCCGCATGACCACCGAGGCGTATGCCCGCTTCGGTCACCCGGCGGTGACGCCGCTGGTGCAGGTAGGGACCAACCGCTGGATCCTCGAGCTGTTCCACGGTCCGACGCTGGCGTTCAAGGATGTCGCCATGCAGTTGCTAGCGCGCCTCATGGCTCGCGTGCTGGCCGAGCGTGGGCAGCGGGCGACGATCATCGGCGCCACCTCCGGCGATACCGGCGGCGCTGCCATCGAAGCGTTCCGCGGCTCGCCGCGCGTCGACGTGGCGATCCTCTTCCCGGAGGGGCGGGTTTCCGCCGTGCAGCGGCGCATGATGACGACGCCGACGGAGGACAACGTGCACGCCATCTCCGTGCACGGCACGTTCGATGACTGCCAGGCGTTGGTGAAGGCCATGTTCAACGATCACGGATTTCGCGATCGCGTGAACCTCGCCGGCGTCAATTCCATCAACTGGGCGCGCATCGCCGGACAGGTGACGTACTACTTCGTCGCCGCGGTTGCGCTCGGCGCCCCGTATCGGCCGGTGTCGTTCGTCGTGCCGACCGGCAACTTCGGCGACATCTTCGCCGGCTACGTGGCAAAGCGGATGGGGCTGCCGATCGACAAGCTGGTCATCGCCTCCAACGTCAACGATATCCTGCCGCGGACCTTGCACGGCGGCAGCTACGAGATGCGCGAGGTCATCGCCACCACCTCGCCGTCGATGGACATCCAGATTTCCTCCAACTTCGAGCGCTACCTGTTCGAGGCCTCGGGCCGCGACGCGCCGCTGATCCGCGCCAAGATGCGCGCCTTGAAGGAAACGAACAGCTTCGATCTCGGCTCGCTCGGCGAGGCGATGCGACGCGACTTTGCCGCGCACGCCGCCGGCGAAGCCGATGTCGCCCAGGCGATTGCGCACACCAGCGCCGCGTGCGGCTATCTTGCCGACCCGCATACCGCCTGCGCCATCGTCGCCGCCGAGCAGGTCCTCGATGACAGCCGGGTGCCGCAAATCGTGCTGTCGACCGCCCACCCGGCAAAGTTCCCCGACGCCATGCAGGCGATCACCGGCGCGCGACCGCCGCTGCCGGAGCGCCTCGACGGGCTGATGACGGCGAAGGAGCGCTTCACCACCATCGACAACGATATCGGTGCCGCGGAGGCGCACGTCGAAACCTTGACGCGCGCGGTCCTGGAGGGCCGCGGATGACCGTCGAGTTGACGACGCTCAAGAATGGCCTGCGGGTCATCACCGACAACATGCGCAATCTCGAAACCGTGTCGCTGGGGCTGTGGGTCGGCACCGGCGCGCGCCATGAGACCGACCGCGAGCACGGCATCTCCCACTTTCTCGAGCATATGGCCTTCAAAGGCACGCGGCGGCGCAGCGCCCAGCAGATCGCCGAGGAGATCGAGGCGGTCGGCGGCGAGCTCAACGCGGCCACCAGCATGGAGACGACGGCCTATTTCGCCCGCGTCCTCAAGGGCGATGACGCCGTCGCCCTCGGCCTCATCGCCGACATTCTGCAGAACTCGGCATTCGGGCGTCCGGAGTTGGAAGGCGAGCGGCAGGTGATCCTGCAGGAGATCGCCGCCACCCGCGATAGCCCCGACGACATCGGCTACGACCTGCTGCACGACGCTGCTTTTCCACAGCAGCCGGTGGGGCGGCCGATCCTCGGCACGCCATTCAGCGTGGGCAACTTCACCGCCAGCGATCTGAAACGCTTTCTGGGACGCCGCTACGGCCCTGGAAACATGGTGATTTCGGCCGCCGGCGCGGTCCGTCATGCAAATGTCGTCCGCCACGCTGAAGCCCTATTCGGAGGGCTGACTGACGAGCGGCGAACAACGGGGGAACGGCCGGCCAAGTACGTCGGTGGCGTGCGCGTTTCGGAGAAGCCTTTCGAGCAAAGCCATCTCCTGATCGGCTTTCCCAGTCCCTCGTACACGGATGATGCCTTCTTCACGGCTCAGGTGTTCTCGGGGCTGTTCGGCGGGGGCATGTCGTCCCGACTTTTTCAGGAGGTGCGCGAGAAGCGCGGCCTCTGTTACGCGATCTACTCGACCGCCTGGGGATTGCGCGATGCAGGGTTGTTCGCCATCCACGCGGCAACGGGAACGGGACTGATGGGCCAGCTCATCGACATCATCGGCGCGGAACTGAGGCGCGCGGCGGAGAAGCTTCCCGACGCCACCGAATTGGCCCGTTCCAAGGCGCAGCTCAAGGCTGGGCTGTTGATGAGCTTGGAAAGTTCGTCGGCGCGGGCAGAACAGATGGCGCGGCACGTGCTAACCCATGGTCGCGTCCTGACGAACGGCGAGTTGATGGACAAGGTCGATGCGGTGACGGCGGAAGATGCGCGCGGCTTTGCGGCTGAGTTGGCGGCAAGCGCCGCTTCAGTTTCCGTCGTCGGCAGCGGCCGGCGCTCGCGCAAGTTCGCCGAGCGTGCCGTCGAATTGATGCGGGTCTAGCTTCGGGGGGAAGTAGCCGATGGCATTCCTGCGATCCACTACCGCGCACGACAGCGCCGTAACCCTGCGCGGGCGCGGCGTGTGGCTGCGCGCCCCGCTGATGGGTGACTACGCCCCCTGGGCCGAGCTGCGCGCCATGAGCCGCGATCACCTGACGCCGTGGGAGCCGGTTTGGCAGCGTGACGAGCTATCGCGCAGCGCCTTTCGCCGCCGTGTGCGCCACTACCAGCGCGAAGCGCGCGAGGACCTCGGTTACGCGTTTCTCATTTTTTCGGACGCGGACGACCAGCTCCTCGGCGGCCTGACGCTGTCGAACGTGCGCCGTGGCGTCACCCAGGCGGCGGTTCTCGGCTACTGGCTGGGCAAGCCGTTCGTGCGCCGCGGCTATATGACGGAAGCGGTGCGCGCTACCGTAAACTTCGGTTTCGACGCGCTGCATTTGCACCGGCTCGAGGCGGCGACGATGCCCACCAATGCAGCCTCCGTCCGCGTGCTGGAGCGCAACGGCTTCCGCCGTGAAGGATTTGCGCGCCGCTTGCTGAAGATCAACGGCACGTGGGAAGACCACGTCCTGCACGCCTTGCTTTTCGACGATGGGCGCGGCTCCGATGCGGAGGCAGCCTCGGCATGAACTGGCGCCCCCCGAGATGCGAAACGGCGCGCAGCGGCGGTTGTCGCGCCATAACGTGTCTCCTGCTCGCTGTCATGGCGTTGCTGATCGTTCTGCCGGGTCGCGCGTTCGCCCTGAAGCCGATCGTCATCGAGCCCGACCAGGACCGCGTCGAGGTGACGACGCTGGGTGAGTTCTACGACGCGCGCGGCGACAGCCTGCAGGTCGAGACGGCGCCGGCGGCCGACGGCATGACCGGCCGCATTTCCGTGACCGCCAAGACGCCCGGCACCAACCCCAACTGGGTGGTGTTCGCGCTGACCAATCCGACCGACAAGCCGGTGGAGCGCTGGCTGACGGCGGAGCGCTACAGCATCATCGGCTCGGGCGCGGTATGGCCGGATCTCGACGCGCAGCGCATCGAGGCGGTGACGCCGTCGATGGGCTACATTCCCGAGCGCATCAAGAGCGACCGCGCCGACATCTTCCGCATCACCATCGAGCCGGGACAGACCGTCACCTACGTCGCCGAGCTCGCTTCCGACCGCTTCGCCCGCCTCTACCTGTGGAAGCCGATCGACTACGAGCTCTATTCGCGCGATCGGCTGCTGTTCAACGGCATCATGCTGGGCCTCACCGGCCTGCTCGCCATCTTCCTCACGGCAATTTTCGCCGCCAATCACAAGGCGATCTTCCCGAGCGCTGCGCTCGTCGCCTGGTGCGTGCTCGCCTACCTGTGCGTCGACTTCGGCTTCTTCCATAAGCTGTTCCAGCTTCGGCCGGAGGACAACGCCGTCTATCGAGCGGCGAGCGAATCCGCCGTCGCGGCGAGTTTGGTCATCTTCGTCTCGGTGTTCTTGCGCATCGCGTTCTGGCACGGCCTCATACGCATGCTGTTCACGGTGTGGATCATCGCGCAGCTAACGCTGGTGGCGGTGGCGGTCATCGATCCGCGCCTCGCCTCGACGTTCGCGCGCATGTCGTTCCTGGTCATCGGCGGCGTCGGTGGCGCATTCGCCCTGTTCCTGGCGCTGCGTGGGCAGGATCGCGCCCTGTCGCTCATTCCGACGTGGATACTCTTCCTCATCTGGATCTTTGGTGCCTCGATGGTGCTCACCGGGCGCCTGTCCGGAGACGCCGCCGTGCTCGGCCTCGTCGCCGGGCTCGTCCTCATCCTGATCCTCATCGGCTTCACCGTTACGCAGTTCGCCTTCCGCTCGCTGGAGCCGCTGTTCGGCGCGTCGCCGAGCGAGCTGCAGTTGCGGGCCCTGGCGGTGGACGGCGCCGGCTCGGCGGTGTGGGAATGGAACGCGCGCCGCGACGAGGTGAAGGTCAGCCCCGCCATCGAGGCTTCATTGGGCCTCAATACCGGCGAGCTGTGCACCAAGGTCGACGACTTCATCAAGCACCTGCATCCCACCGACCGCGAACGCTTCCGCATGATCCTGTGGTCGGTGCAGGAGCGCACCTGGGCACGCATCCGCACCGACTTCCGCATGCGCCACGCCGACAACAGCTACCGCTGGTTCGAGCTGGAAGCGGCGAGCGTGCCGAACGCCGACGCCCGCGCCATGCGCTGCGTCGGCCTGGTGCGCGATGTCACGGACGCCAAGCGTGCACACGAGCGCCTTCTCCACGATGCGGTGCACGACAGCCTCACGGGCCTTCCCAATCGCGAGCTTGTGCTCGACCGGCTCGGTGTTGCCGCCAGCCGTGCCAAGTCCGATAACGGCGTGCGGCCAAGCGTCGTTTTCATCGACATCGACAAGTTCAAGAGCGTCAACGTCTCCTTCGGCCTCGTCGTCGGCGACAGCCTGCTGCTCACGGTGGCGCGCCGGCTGCAGAGCCAACTCGGGGCGCACGATACGCTGGCTCGCGTCGGTGGTGACCAGTTCGCCATCCTGCTCGTTTCGGAACAGAGCCCGCAGGATCTGGCCGGCCTCGCCGAGCGCGTACGGCGTTCGCTACGCGCGCCGATCAAGATTGCCGGGCAGGAAATCGTGCTGACCGGGTCGATCGGCATCGCCGTTTACGACGGCGAGACGCCCAGTCATCTCGACCTCTACAAAGAGGCCGAGATCGCCATGTACCGCGCCAAGCGCGGCGGCGCCGACCGCATCGAGATCTTCCGTCCGGAGATGCGCGCCGACCGCGACGACCGCGTGACGCTGGAAAGCGATTTGCGTAAGGCCCTGGCAAAGAACCAGATCAAGGTCCTCTATCAGCCGATCATCTATCTGCCGACCGAGGAGCTGGCCGGCTTCGAGGCGCTGGTCCGCTGGGAGCATCCCAAGCGCGGCCTGATGAGCCCCGACGACTTCATTCCCATCGCCGAGCAGTCGGATCTCATCGTTCGCCTTGGCTCGCACGTCCTCTTGCGCGCCGCGCACGAGGCGGCGCGCTGGCAGCGCGAGCTGCCGCGCGAGGAGCGCCCGCTATTCGTCTCCGTCAACATCTCGAGCCGGCAGATCTTCCGGCAGAACCTCATCCAGGAGATCCGCCATATCCTTGGCCGCAACATCGTGCCGAAGGGCTCGTTGCGCCTGGAGATCACCGAGAGCCTGGTGATGGAGAATCCCGAGCAGGCGACCGAGATCCTCGAGTGGCTCCGCGGCGCCGGAGCGCAATTGGCGCTCGACGACTTTGGTACCGGATACTCGTCCCTCGCCTATCTGCAGCGCTTCCCGTTCGACACCATCAAGATCGATCGCTCCCTGGTGCAGGCCAGCGGCGACAGCGGCGGCGCCGGATCAGCCATCGTCCGCTCGATCGTGGCGCTGGGGCACGAGCTCGGCAAGAGCGTCGTCGCCGAAGGCGTCGAGACGGCGGAGGATGTCGGCTTCCTGCGCTCGATCAATTGCCAGTTCGCGCAGGGCTTCTACTATGGCGAGCCGATGTCGGATCGCGACGTGCTGCAGCTTCTGAAGATGGTGCGCACCGCCGAGAACAAGCTGCGCCCGCGGGGGCTTTTCCGCGCCAAAGCCAAGGGCAAGCAGCGTAACAAGAAGCCGGTTGCCGTTGCGGCGAAGTCAAACGGCGCCGCGCCGCCCTTGCCGCACGACGCGAACGGGCGCCCGCCGGTGCCGCCCAGCACGCTGCCGAACAGCACGCTGCGTCCGCGTCCACGCCCCTCGGCGCCTCCGCAGTTCAATGGCATGGCGACGGTGCAAGCCGGACCACCGCCTCCGCCACCCCTGCAGATGCATCACGACGACGGACTGCGGGACGAGCCCGGCATGCAGGCTCTGCCACCCCCGATGCCCCCCGGCTTTGCCGCGCCCGGCCCCGATCAACATCCCCTGATGCATCAGGATCACGTGGACGGGTTCTCAGCCTCGCCACACCACACGCATCAGTTTGCGCCGCCACCGTCCCCGCCGCCGCATTTCGGGGCGCCGGTCGAGCATTCATTGCTGGATGGCCCGCCGCCGCCGGGCATGCCCGATGTCAGCTCGCCGCCGCCCTCGCTGATGGACCAATTCAGTCCGCCGCCGCAACCGGAGCACTACGCTCCGGCGCCGGAGTTCGCGCCCCCCCCTGCGCACGCCGGCAATGGTACGCATTCGCTGTTCAATGGCATCGACGATCCCATGGCACCCCTGGGCGAGCACCCCATGCAGCCCCTGCAGCCCTTGCCGCCGGGGCATGGCGAGCCCTCGGAGCCCAACCCGTTGCTCGCCGCCCTGCAGAAGCAGGCTTTGCCGCCGGAAGCTCCGCGCATCGAGCCTGCATTCGCACCGCCGCCGCCGAATGGCGGCATGCCGCATGGCCGCCCACTGCCGCCAAGGCATGCGCCTGCGCCACCGCACAGCGGCCCTAACGGCGGCGGCAACGGTGCCGAGAACGGGGCCAAGCCCGCCGCGCGTCGGCCGGGGCCGGACTTCTCCGGACTGCCGCCGGCGATGGCCGAGAGTCTTGCGAAGCTCGCCGGCATGCCCTGGCCGCCGCGTCCCGATGACGAGGAGCGCGAAGCTCAGGCGCAGGCGTCAGGTCCAATGCCGGGGATGCCACACCGCGAGGGCTAAGCCCGAGTGCTACCCTCAGGCGTGGCCTGCGTCGCTGACGAGATGCGAAGGATCAATGCCGATCTTGGCGAGCGCGCGCGTGTACTTGGCTTCGAGATCGGTATCGAAAATGAGATCGGGATCGGCCGGGCAGTTGAGCCAGCCATTGGCCTGGATCTCGCTCTCGAGCTGTCCCGGCGACCAGCCGGCGTAGCCGAGCGCGAGGATCGCCCGGTTCGGTCCGCTCCCTGCCGCGATGGCCTTGAGGATGTCGATCGTCGCCGTGAGGCAAACGCCGTCCTCGATGGGCAGCGTCGAGTCGTCGGCGAAGTAGTCAGCGCTGTGCAGGACGAAGCCACGCCCGGTTTCAACCGGGCCGCCGACATGGATGGAGATGGTGCCGGCATCATCGCTGATGCCGTCCTCGTTCTCCGCCGTTTCTATTCCCAGTCGCTCGAGCAGGTCCGGGAAGGAGATGTGCGAAGCGCGCTGGTTGATGATGAGGCCCATCGCCCCATCTTCCGAATGTGCGCACAGGTAGATGACGGAGCGGGCAAAGCGCGGATCCGACATGACCGGCATGGCAATCAGGAGCTGGCCGTCGAGATAGCCTTCGGAGGCACGGCGCGGATCGGGGCGAGCAATCTTCATCGGCGAACATTAACGCGCCGGCTGGCGGCGTGTGAAGTCGTCAAATGGCGCAATGGACGACCACCGACGCTTGCAAATAGGGCAGCGACAAACATTTGTTTAGGTAACGTCGCTTGCGGCGCCGCCGCCAGCCGCTACAACGCTGAGCAGGACGCCTGCGGAAGGATCTCGCGGAAACCCCCATGCGCAAACTCACATGCTTGCCGGTGATCGCGGTCGCCACGCTCATGCTGCTTGGCATGCCGGCCGTCAAGGCCGAGACCGGTGCATCCGATTGGGTTGAAGGTCACAACTCGCGCGCGCGCTTGGTCGACGGCGGCGCCGGCATGGCGGGCGTGGAACTGCAATTGCCCGAAGGTTGGAAGACCTACTGGCGCTATCCTGGCGAAGCCGGCGGTGTTGCGCCGTCGTTCGATTGGTCGAAATCGACCAACCTTGAAAGTGCACAGGTGCTCTTTCCGGCGCCCAAGCGGTTCACCGACAAGTCCGGCGATACCATCGGATACAAGGGCACGGTGGTCTTTCCCGTGCGCCTCAAGCCGAAAGATGCGAGCAAGCCGATCGATGTGCGCCTCGCCTTCGATTATGGGGTCTGCAAGGACATCTGCATCCCGGCACAGGCGGAGCTGGCGCTGAGCATTGCGCCAGGCGCCAACGAGGCGGCGTCCGAGGTGATCATGGACGCGATGGGCCGCGTGCCGGCACCGAAAGATGCACGCCGTGAGACGGATCCCATCCTGAAGCGCGTCGTCACCGAGTTGTCGGGAGACAAGCCGCGTCTGCTGCTGGAGACGGAGTTCCCCGGGGGTGCCGAGCATGCCGATGTATTCGTCGAGGCACCGGGCGGCCTTTACGTGCCGCTGCCGAAGAAGATCGCCGACGACGGCAAAGGCGGCGTGACCTTCGAGATCGATCTATCCAAGGATACGGACATTGCGGCACTCAAGGGCCAGCAACTGACGGCAACCATCATCTCGGACAAAGGCCAGTCGGAAGCCACTTTTCCTCTGCAGTGAGCGAACGTTCGCGCGCGCCGTTCGTTGTCGGAACGCAGTCCAAGCAAAACGAGGTCAGCCAATGACGATCAAGGTAGGGGACAAGCTGCCGGATACCGGCTTCATGGTGATGACGGCGGAGGGGCCCGCCAAGAAGTCGACCGCCGACATTTTCGCCGGCAACAAGGTGGCGTTGTTCGCCGTGCCGGGCGCCTACACGCCGACGTGCCAGCAGCAGCATATGCCGGGCTTCGTGTCCCGCATCGACGAGCTGAAGGGCAAAGGGATCGACGTCATCGCCTGCACCGCCGTCAACGACATCTTCGTGCTGACGCAGTTCGCCAAGGATACCGGCGCCGCCGGCAAGATCGTCATGCTGGCGGATGGCAACGGCGACTTCGCCAAGGCGCTTGGGCTCGACATCGACCTGTCGGGCTTCGGTCTCGGCCTGCGCTCCAAGCGCTACGCGATGCTGGTCGATGACGGCGTGGTCAAGGTTCTCAACATCGAAGACTCGCCGCCTCAGCACGACAAGTCGAGCGCTGCGACGCTGTGCTCGATGATCGACCGCTCGCTCGACTAGCTTAACGACCGCTGTCCTTAGCCGCCTTTGCGCGCCGGCTTGAACTCGGCCATGCCCATGCGCCCCAGCCCGTCGGCC
>CAZOOS010000089.1:0-10642 GCA_964581475.1 uncultured Hyphomicrobium sp. | reverse complement strand
GCCGCGTCGCTTTGCACGTCGCCCAGAGGCGACCAAGCGTGCGCCTCCACCTCGTCGGCGGCCGGCTCGACCCCGCCCTGCCAGCACCCGGTGAAGATGTGCACGAACTCGTGCTCGACCAGTCCATCGCCCACCTCGGCCCGGTAGACGAGCGATTGCAGCGGCGTCAGCGGGCAGGTAAAGCCCATCTCCTCCGTGAGCCGCCGCGCGGCCGCCTCCTGCGTCGCCTCGCCGGGGCGCGGGTGACCGCAGCAGGCGTTCGTCCACAATCCGCCGGAGTGGTACTTGGCTGGGTGGCGCTTTTGCAAAAGCAGATGGCCGGCGCCGTCGTGGATGATGACGGAGAAGGCGCGGTGGAGATCGCCCCGCCGGTGCACATCGAGCTTCGGCGCCGTGCCGATCGGGCGGTCACATGCATCGACCAGGATCACCGTCTCCTGCGCATCGATCATGGATGCGCCGGCTCCCTTGCCGTGGCGAGGTTTGCCTTTGCGCCTGCGCCGAATACGTGGTCGAGCATCAATTGCTTCACTTGGCCGGCATCGATGGTTCCTTCGGGGAGCAGCGCCGCCTCAGATGACATGACGAGCGGGCCGCGCGCATAGGACGTATCGGCGCGTCCGTGCGAGCCGCGCACCAGCGAGGCATCGAGAGGGATGACATCCATCAGCGCGCGCATGCCGAGGGCGCGCTTGGCCAGCCGCCAGCCGACCGCCAGCTTGGGAAACGCGATGGCGGGATTGAGGAACAACTCGACCGGGTCATAGCCGGGCTTGCGGTGGATCTCGACCGTGCGGGCAAAATCGGGCGCCCGCGCGTCGTCGAGCCAGTAGTAGTAGGTGAACCACGCGTCGGGTTCGGCAAGTACGACCAGCTCACCGGAGCGCTCATGGTCGAGCCAATGCGCCCGCTTTTCCTCTTCGCCCCAGACCTCGGCGACGCCGTCGACACGCTCGATGAGCGCGCGCACGCGCGCGATGTCGCTCTTGTCGGCGATGTAGACGTGGGCGACCTGATGATCGGCGAGCGCAAAAGCACGCGACTGCGGCGGGTCGAGCAGCTCGCCGCCGTCCTCGTCGCGGACGGCGAGCAGCCCCGCCTCGCGCAGGACGCGATTGATATGCACCGGCCGGCTGACAGGGACGATCCCGTACTCGGAGACGATGAGCACGCGCCGGCCCGAGCTTGCGGCCGCGTCGATCAGCATGCCGGCGACAGCGTCGATCTCGCCGAGGTCTTTGACGATGGCGGGATCGTCGGGGCCCAGCCGCTGCAGGCCATAGTCGAGATGCGGCAGATAGACGAGCGTCAGCGTCGGCTCGCGCGTCGCCATCACGTGCAGCGCCGCATCGGCGATCCAGCGCGATGATGCAATGTCTGTTGCGGGTCCCCAGAACGAGAACAGCGGGAAGGCGCCGAGCTTGGCGGTCAGCTCATCGCGCAGCGCGGACGGCTGCGCGTAGCAATCGGGGAGCTTGCGGCCGTCGGCTTTGTAGATGGGCCGGGGCGTTACCGCGTAATCGGCGCTCGACGCCATATTGTACCACCAGAATATGTTGGCGCAGGTGAACGCCGGATCGCGCTTCTTGCCCGCATCCCAAACGCGCTCGCCGGCGAGCAGACGGTTGGATTGGCGCCACAGCCAGACCTCGTAGAGGTCGCGGAACAGCCAGCCGTTGCCGACCGCGCCGTGTCCGCTTGGGGGCAGTCCGGTGAGGAAGGTCGCCTGCACGGAGCAGGTCACGGCCGGCGTGAGGGTGCGCAGCGGACGCAATGCGCCGCGCTTGGCAAAACGCGCTAGATTTGGCGTATGCGCGCCGACCAGCTCGGGCGTCAGGCCAACGATGTCGATAACGACGAGAGGATGCATCGCTGATCCCTCTCCTCGACTGGGGGGCACGTCTACTTCTTGAGCGTGTGGATGTAGGCGATCAGTTTCAGGATCTGGTCCTGCGTGACGCCGCGCTTGGAGAACGGGCGCATGGCGCCGGCCGCTCCCGAGTGGATGACCTCGAAGATGCCGACGTCGGTATTGGCGCGCTTGTTGACGACCGTGTCGTCGATGAGGCTGGGGCCCATGCCACCCGAACCGTCGGGCTTGTGGCAAACCTGGCAGTTGGCGTTGTAAAGCGCCTTGCCCGCGGCGATCGCGTCGGCGTTGCCGACATACGGGTTCTTGCCCGTCTCCTGGAACGATTTCACGGCGTCGGTGAACTGCTCGCCGGCAATCGGGCTGAGATCGATGGGCGAATCATCGAGTGCATTCAAAAACTCGACGGCGGCGGCGGCGGGCACCACGACAGCGAGCCCCAGAAGCAGAGCGGCGAGGGCTCGCGAAGTGCGCAAGATGGCGGGCATTGAGTGGCATTCCTGAGGCTTGATTGGACGCGACAGGGCCCTTCGCAGACGGGAGCGAAGGGCCCTGCGCCGATCAGCGATCGCGAACGATCACTTCTTGGTCTTGGCTACCTCAGCGCCGGCAGGCACCTTGTCGGCCGCCACGATGCGCCAGAGCGCGCCGGGCGGGTTCGCCAGAGGTCCCTTGTCGTCGGTATAGAAGCAGTCGCAGTTGACGGCGAGCACGGTGCCGTCCTCATCGACGTTGCCCGAGGTGAACTGCAGTGAGGTCTGAGCGAGCTCCTGCAACTGCCACTTCTTGCCGTCCCAGCCGGTGCCGAAGATGCGGCCCGAGCACCAGTCGCCGGTGAGGAACACCCCGTTCATCCCGGCGTAGTTGGCGACACCGAGACCCATGACCGAGCAGCCCCAGCCGTCCTTCAGCTTCTCGGCACCCGGATACGGCTCCTGGTGCGGATACTCGGCGACGGGAAGCGTGCCGACGTTCGGACACTTGTCGTCAGGCCCGGTCATCGGATGGCACTTGGTGCCCATGTTGTGCTTCCAGCCGTAGTTCTGGCCGCCCTTGCTGTCGGCCGGCTGCCAGTCGATCTCTTCCAGGTGGTTCTGACCGACGTCGGCGATGAACATGCTGCCGGTCTTCTTGTCGAAACGGATCGCGTATGGATTGCGCAGCCCGTAGGCCCAGATCTCCGGGCGGGCACCCATGTGGATCTTGGAGAAGCCCTCTTCGGTGATGCCGAACAGCGCCATCATCCGATCCTGGTAGGCCTTGGCCCAAGGATTGGAGTCGGGGATCTTGTAGCCGACGTCGTCCGGTGTATTGACGTCGAGACGCAGGATCTTGCCCCACATCATGCCATTCGTCTGGCGGGCTTCGAGCGGATCGCCTTCCGTGCCGGCGTCGCCCTTGCCGTTGTAGAGGTAGCCGTCCGGCCCGAACTCGATGCCGCCGCCGTAGTGATTATAGTAAGGCTGCGGGATGTTGATGATCACCTTGACCGACTTATTGGCCTGCTCGACCGTCACCTCATCGGGGCTCGCCGGGTCAACTGTGTAGCGCGCGATGACGTGGGCGCCGTTGAACGGCAGCGACGAATAGCTGACGTAGAAGTGGCCGTTCTCCTTGAACTTCGGGTCGAACGCCACCGACCACAAACCCTGCTCGACGAAGCCGGTCTGCACCTCAGTGCCGAGCGGCGTGTTCTTGGTCAGGTCGAGGAACGGCTTCTCGGCCACCTTCCCGTCCTTGACGACTTTGATCTTGCCGACGCGCTCGACGACGAAGATGCGTCCCGAGCCGTCGAATGCCGAGGCGACGCCGACTGGATCGTTGAAGCCGTCGGCAAGTTTGACGAGGGCGATCTTCGGATCGCCGGGCAGCTTGCCGCCCGGCCGCGCGACCTCGGAGGGCTGCGTGGGAACCGTTTGCGCGACCACAGCGGTCGTACATACGGCTCCGAGCACAGCCATCCCCATCGACGCGGCTTTGACCAACCGCATTCCCATAGAACGTTCTCCCATTTCGAAGTTATTCAGCGAACACTTTTTCGCGTTGCGCATTTGCGCTCTCTCGCATTTATTCAGTCGGCCGAAGGTTTATCTTTGGTCGCATGCGAGTTTTTGAACGCTAGTGAATGAAATATCGTCCGGCAATGGAGCTGGACGCGAATTGCAGAATTTGAGCCTGGTTTGCCAGGCGCGTTACATTGTTTTGCCATTTCTTCCCGGCTGTTTTTGCCGTACTTGCCCTTGTCTGCGACCCAGCTTTATGCAGGGGAGAAAGCTACAAGTAAATCCGTTGCTTAGACCAGACAAACCGCGCATGATCGGCGGGTGGAACAAGTTCCCGCGTCGAGGCGCCGTGCCTCCTGCGGCTCCGGGAGCTCGGTGACACAAAAGAAACCAATGGCAAATGCCGATGTAAATGCGGCATTCCAAACAAAAGTGGCTCAAGGGGAAACGCGTGCGTCTAGCCGTCAGCGATGCGCTGGCGAAGGTCGAAACTTCAGGCGAAGTCCGGGCTTTCGTTCAGCGGTTCTCAGTAGCCTACGAATTCCCGGTGTATTTTATCCGCGATGTGCTCGCGGAGAACAGCTCGACGTTGCTGGAGTCGATCGATAGGGGCGCCTCCGGGCGGCGCGCTCGGGGGGTCTTCTTCGTCGACGAGGGCGTCGCCCGCGAGATGCCGGACCTGCCCAAGCGTATCGCGGCGTACGTGTCTGCCAACGCGGCGCACATGGAGCTCGCCGGGCCGGTGGAGATCGTCGAGGGCGGCGAGCGATCCAAGAACGCGCCGGAGCTGGTCGAGCGGCTGCAGCGGCTGCTCGTGTCCTACGGCGTCGATCGTCATTCGTACGTCATTGCCATCGGCGGCGGTGCCATGCTCGATCTCATCGGCTATGTCGCCGCGACGACGCATCGTGGCATTCGGCATGTCCGCATCCCGACCACCGTGCTCGCGCAGAACGACTCCGGCGTCGGTGTCAAGAACGGCGTCAATGCGTTCGGCTACAAGAATATGCTGGGAACCTTCGTTCCGCCGGTTGCCGTCATCAACGACAGCGCCTTCATCGACGTCCTGCCCGGCCGCGACAAGCGCGCAGGAATGGCCGAGGCGGTGAAAGTGGCGCTGATCCGCGATGGCGCTTTCTTCGACTGGCTGGAGGAGAAAGCGGAGGCGCTGGCCCTCTTCGCTTCCGAGCCGCTCGAGCGCCTGATCCGTCACTGCGCGCTGCTTCACATGCGGCAGATTTCCAACGGCGGCGATCCTTTCGAGCGCGGCAGCGGGCGGCCGCTCGATTTCGGCCATTGGTCCGCGCACAAGCTGGAAGCGCTGTCGAACTACGAGCTGCGCCACGGCGAGGCCGTGGCCATCGGCATCGCGCTCGACACCCGCTACTCCGTGCTCGCCGGGTTGCTGCCCGCCGGCGCCGACATGCGCGTGCGCGCGCTGCTCGAACGCCTGGGCTTCAACCTCTGGCACCCGACGTGCGATGTGCGCCGCGCCGGACGCCAGCGGCTCCTGCTCGCCGGCCTCGAGGAATTCCGCGAGCACCTCGGCGGCGAGCTGACCATCACGCTGCTCAGCGGCATCGGCACCAGCGTCGACGTGCACGGCATGGACCACGACCTGCTCGATCAGGCGATCGAGTGGTTGCGGCCGCCGGGCGGCGCATAATGCAGCTCGACCTGCCAGGCGCGCCCCACCTCACGTACTGCACGAACATCCATGCAGGCGAGAGCTGGAGCGACATCGAGGGAGTGCTGAGCGCCCACCTGCCTTCGGTGAAGCGGCTGGTGTCGCCGTCGAGGCCGATGGGAATCGGCTTGCGGTTGTCCGGGGCCGCCGCCGCCGATCTGGGTGAGCCGCGCGCCCTCGCCGGCTTGATCGCCTTCCTGCAGCAGTCCGACCTCTACGTCTTTACGATCAACGCCTTTCCCTACGGCAGCTTCCATGGCACGCGCGTCAAAGAGAAGGTCTATGAGCCGGACTGGCGGCAGGAAGGACGCCTGCATTTCACCAATCACGTCGCCAATATCATGGCGAGGTTGTTGCCGGAGGGTACGGAGGGCAGCATCAGCACCGTTCCCGGCGCCTACAAGGCGAACGTTGCCGGCGAGGCCGATATTGCCCGCATGGCCGGGGCGATGGTGCGGCACGCGGCGCACCTGCACGCCATCGCTCGCGCCACTGGCAAGCAGATCGCGCTCGCCCTCGAGCCGGAGCCCTGCTGCTTTCTCGAGACGACGGACGAGGCCATCGCCTTCTTCGAGGATCACCTCTTTGCGCGCTCGGCCGTCGAGCAATTCCGCCGCGTGGCGCACACTTCGGCGCCCGAGGCGGCCGATGCGCTACGGCGCCATCTCGGTGTCTGTCTCGACGTTTGCCATGCGGCGGTCGAGTTCGAGGACCCGGTCGATAGCATCGAGCGGCTGGATGCCGCCGGTATCCGCGTCGCCAAGATACAGTTGAGCTCGGCTCTGAAGCTGGCCGATGTCGGCGCCGATGCGCCCGAGCTGCTGCTGCCCTTCGACGACGGGGTTTATCTGCACCAGACCATCCAATCGCGCGACGGCAGCCTCACGCGCTACGCCGACCTGCCCGATGCGCTGGCCGCCTTGCACAACGGCGACGCGGGCGGCGAATGGCGTGTGCATTGCCACGTCCCCTTGTTCCAGTCGAGCTACGGTGCGCTGCAATCGACCCAGGAGTCGCTGGCAAAGATTCTCACCGCCTGCCGCACACGTGCTCTGGCGCCGCATCTCGAAGTTGAGACGTATACGTGGGGCGTGCTCCCCGCGCACATGCGAGACGCCGATCTCGGCAGCGATATCGCCAGGGAGCTGACATGGGTTCGCTCGCAACTGAACGCGTGAGCGGCTGGCGCACGGCGTTGAAGCTGGGACGCGTCTCGAACGTACCCACGGTGTGGAGCAACGTTATTGCCGGCAGTGCACTCGCCGGTGGCGCGCCGCTGCATCTCGTGATCGCCATCTCGATCAGCATCTCGCTTATGTACGTCGCCGGCATGTTCCTCAACGACGCGTTCGATCGAAATATCGACGCCGTCGAGCGGCCCGAGCGGCCGATCCCGGCTGGCGAGATCACGTCCGATGCTGTGTTCGTCGTCGGGTCTTCGCTGCTGATCGTCGGCATTATTGCACTCGCCGCTGTCAACGACGGGGCGGGACTCGCCGGCCTGGCGCTCGGCGGCGCAATTTTGCTCTACAACTGGCACCACAAGCGCAATCCGGCGGCACCGTTCGTCATGGGGTTGTGCCGCGCGCTCGTCTATGTGGCGGCGGCGACCGCCGCTGCCGCCTCGCTCACGAACGCAGTTCTTATTCCAGCCGCAGCCATGCTCGTCTACGTCGCCGGGCTCACCTACACCGCGCGCCTGGAGAATCTCGATCGCATCGGCAGTCTGTGGCCGATTCTCCTGCTGGCGGCGCCTGTGGCTGTCGCCATCACGCGTACGGACCTCTCGCTTCCATTCAACCTCGCGCTCATCGCTCTCGCCGGCTGCGCGTTGCGCGTTGCGCAGCTTCTGCACCAGCGCGGCGCTGGAGACGTGTCGCGTGCGGTCGGCATGCTGATCGCCGCCATCGCCCTCAATGACGCCCTGTTTGCCGCGGCGACCGGGGCCACCTATGCAGCCTACGCCTGCATCGGCTGTTTTGCGCTGACCCTGGTTCTGCAGCGCTATGTCCCGGCAAGCTAACGGTCCCATCAAGAACGGCAGCACGATGAACCCCAACGAGGACGTGAAGCGACGGATCGAGATGCTGCGTGGCTGGCTGGCAGCAAGGCTCGACGCTGAGCAAGCGGCGTGGATCGACGAGCAGGCCGCGCGTATCGCCGCGGAGCCGGGCGGCAAGGCGCTGACCCTCGCCGTTGGCCTTGCCTCGCGGCGCGTCGGCAAACAGCGGCTGATGTTGAGCGAGGCTGAGGCCGCTGGCGCACGCGAGGTGCGGCCCGGGCTCGACTCGGGCGATTGGACCGTCGATCAGGCCGCGCGCATTCTCCTCGTGCTTGCGAGCTACGGCGGAGCCGAGGCCACGTTTGCGCGGCGGCTGGAAACGCTCGTGCGCTCGGGCGAGGTCGGCGAGCAGGTCGCGCTTTACCGCGGCCTCCCCCTTTATCCGGCCCCGCGGCAGGTCTTGCACATCGCCAGCGAAGGCATCCGCTCGGCCATGCAGCCGATCTACGAGGCCGTCGCCCATCGCAACCCCTACCCGGCCGAGCAATTCAGCGAAGCCATGTGGAATCAGATGATGGTGAAGGCGCTGTTCATCGGCAGCCGGCTGGCTCCGATCCAAGGCATCGACGAACGCCGCAACGAGGATCTGGCACGCATGCTGGTCGACTACGCCCACGAGCGCTTGGCCGCGGGACGCGCCGTCAGCCCCGAGCTGTGGCGCTGCGTGGGTCCGTTCGCGGGCGACGGCTACATCGAGGAGCTGCTGCGCGCGTTCGAGTCACCGTCAAGCGTCGAGCGCAAGGCCGCCGGCTTGGCACTGGCCGAATGCCCGTCGCCCGATGCGCTCATCATCCTCGAATCGGCACCGGCGCTGTGGACCGACATCCGCAGCGGACGGCTGAGCTGGGACACCCTCATCAACGACTGATCGCTTGAACACGCTGGGAGCAAACCCATGACTTACATCGACCCGCATGCGCATATGATCTCGCGCACCACCGACGACTACGAGGCAATGGCCGCCGCCGGCATCGTTGCCGTGATCGAGCCGGCCTTCTGGATCGGCCAGGCGCGCACCCACGTCGGCAGCTACCGCGACTACCTCTCGCACATCCTCGGCTTCGAGCGCTTCCGTGCCAGCCAATTCGGCATCCAGCATTACTGCTGCATCGGGCTCAACTCGAAGGAGGCCAACAACGAGGCATTGGCCGAAGAGGTCATGGAGATCCTGCCGGGCTTTGCCACCAAGGAAGGCGTCGTCGCCATCGGCGAGATCGGCTTCGATGAGCAAACGGCGCTGGAGGAGAAGTACTTTCGCCTGCAGCTCGACCTGGCGCGCGATCTCGACCTGCCGGTGATGATTCACACGCCGCATCGTGACAAGAAGCGGGGCGCTTCGCGCTCGATGGACATCATCATCGAGCACAAACTGTCGCCCCACCGCGTGGTGATCGATCACGTGAACGAGGAAACGGTGCGCGAGGTGACGGAGCGCGGCTTCTGGGCTGCCTTCTCCATCTACCCGCACTCGAAGATGACGGCGGCGCGCATGTTCGAAATCGTCCGCGCACACGGAGCCGAGCGGCTGATCGTCAACTCCGCCTGCGACTGGGGCATCTCCGATCCGCTGTCGGTCCCCAAGACGGCCATGCTGCTCGCCGAACAGGGCATCTCGCCGGAGGACGTGCGGCGCGTAACCTACGGCAACGCACTGGCGGCCTACGGACAGAGCGGGCAGATGCGCGAGGCCGACTGGGCCAAGGCCGAAGTCGATCAGCGCACACGCTTTGACGGCAATACCATCCTGCGCGGCGGCCAGTCTCCGCGCGTCGAGCCGTCGAGCAACTGATGGCCGGGAATATTAGGCAGCGGCCCGCAGACAAATCTCCGGCATGTTTAGAGGTGCTGCCTCTATGCCTGGTCAATCATGGGCTGGATAAGGTCCGCAGGAATTTAACCGAGTTTGCCGCCTTGGAGGCTCCATGAGAATCGTTTTTGGCATCGCCCTGATCGGACTGTGCGCGACGCTTGCACATGCCGAGACCGCCGAGCTGCCCAAGCGCAAGCCCGGCCATTGGGAGATCACGACCGTGTCGGCCGCCATCGGCAAGACGACGGTGGAGGCATGCGTCGGCAAGGATGACAACATCGCCATACCGGCGGACAGCGGCGATTGCTCGGTGCCGAAGGTGACGCCTGCCGGCAGTGAGGTCATCGTCGACGTGGTCTGCAAGAAGCCATTCGGCAAGCAGATCATGAGCACCGCTTTCGGCGGCGACTTCAACGCGCGCTACCACGCGGTCATGAAGATGACCTTCGATCCGCCCGAGGGGTACCCGACCATGGGCGTGACCATCGATGGGAAATACATCGGGCCGGATTGTCCGGCGACGGCAGCGCCGCCGGGACGCGGCTAGCGATGACGCTCGCCCAGCAGCTTGCCGAAACATCGAGCAGCGACGATGCACTGGCGTGCATCGTCCAGCATTTTGCCGCCGACAGCGGCACCATTCATCTCCTTGGTGAGGACGGCTGCCTGCACCTTAACGCCGCGAGCAAAGGCATGCCGGACGTGGTTCTGCAAACCATCCGCACCATCCCCGTGGGCAAGGGCATGGCTGGGCTCGCTGCGGAGCGGCGCGTGCCGGTGAACGCCTGCAACATTCAGACCGACGCCAGCGGCGATGTGCGGCCCGGCGCACGCGCCACGGCGCTCAGCGGAGCCATCGTCGTGCCGATGTTCCTCGCCGACGAAGTCGTCGGCACGCTCGGCATCGCCAATCGCGCCGAGCGCGTCTTCAGCGGCGAAGAAATCTCTACGCTGCTGGAGGCCGGACGCACCCTGGCGGCACGCCGACAAGCGGCGTCCTAGGCGCCCGGCTTGCCGACGTTGGACGGCAGGTGCTGAATGGCAATGCGCATCAGCTCGGGCAGCGTGCGCACGCCGAGCTTCGCCTTCAACTGCGCGCACGTATTAACCACCGTCTTGTAGCTGACGTTCAACTCGTCGGCGATGGAGATATAGGGCTTGCCCTCGGCGATGAGGGACAGCGTCTGCAGCTCGCGCAGCGTCATGCGGC
>CAZOOS010000088.1:0-10720 GCA_964581475.1 uncultured Hyphomicrobium sp. | reverse complement strand
GGGTGTGCCGGCGGGGGGGGAGGGCCAATGGGGCCGAGCAACGGGCAGCCGTGGCTCAACACCGAAAGACACCGCGGCGTCCACTAACGTCGTTCTGCAGTTCAGGCCGAGTTCTTGGAGAGACCGGTAATGCGGTCGGGCAGCCGCGCCTTGCGCGTCCGCTTGATCTCGGTCCCGGCCGCCGCCTCACCTGCCTGCGGCGTCTCGCTGCCGGATGCGTGCTCGACGCGCTCTTCAGCCGCAGAGGCATCGAGGGCCTTGAGGAAGCCACTCACCCGGCGCGGCTCGCCTGCCGCGGCGTTGCCATCGGCGGCGGATGCCTCCTCGCCTTCCTGACGGACGAGGCGGGCGACGCGGGGATCGTTGATACGCTCGGCCAGCGGACGCTTGGCGGGCTCGGCGGCCGGCGCCCCAGTGCGGCGCCCAGACCCCGGGACCGGCATCGTGCCGGAGCCTAGGCGGCGCATCTCTTCCATGAAGTAGGCCGCCTGCCGCGCCAGCTTTTCGTTGCCGGCCGCGAGCTCGGCGCGCAGCGCCTGAATAGTGCCAGACTGCTCATCGGTCAGCGCCGTCAGTGCGGAGAGCCGCGCCTTCATGGCAATCTTGCTCTCTTTGATGACGCGATCGTCCTGGTCGGCGGCTTCATATGTGGTGAGCGCCGCCCTCAACCGCGACAGCTCGGCCGCCTGATCCTGATTGACCGACTTGAGACGACGGATCTCGGCTTGCGTCTGCGGATCGGGGCCCTCAGAGGCTCTATCCACCGCCTGCAGCGGCGGCAGGCCCTCGGCGGCCGACCGGCTCTTGCCCACGACCTTCGCCGGACGCATGGCGTCGCCCGAGCCGTTGATGCCGCCGGCATCCGTCGCTTCCGCCGCCGGGCCGGCGCGTGCGACCAGCGACTGCAATCGCGCGATCAGCGCCGTCTGATCGCGTGTCTTGGCACGCAGCGCTTCGATCTCGGTGCGCAGCGCCACCTCGCCGTCGTAACGCGCGTCGCCAAATCCTTCGCGGTTACGCGAGGCGCGCGTGTTGAGCGCCGCCTTGAGGCGATGCACCTCGTCGGTCTGCTGCGTATTGATCTGCGTGACTTCCTCGAGCGCGCGCTGCTGCTTCTCGCTCGACTGCGTCAGCGACACGATCTCGCGGTCGCGCTGGAACAGCAGCTTGCGGGCCTCGGCGAGCCGGTGCTCCACCTTCGGCAAGCGATCCATGATTGTCTGCTCGAGCACGCGGCGTGCGTTCTCGTGCTCCTCCAAGGCCGTGCCTTGGCGCGCGACATCGCCTTCCAGCTCGCTGATCACCGCGTCGCGGCGGTTGAGCTCGACCATCTGTCGCGCCGAGGCTTCAGCGGCCTCCTCCGCCTTGGTCTCGAGCTTGTGGATGCGGATGGCCGCCTCGGCGCGCAGGCGATCCTTGTCGGCCCTTATCTCCGCCTCCGTCAGAGGCATGGAGCGTTTCAGCATCTCGGTGGTGAGACGGGCGACGCGGCGCCGATATAGTGGGGCGATGAACAGCGCCAAGAGGGCTGCCGTGAGGAAGCCCAACGCCGCGAGCATGACCATCTCGATCGTGATCACGCCTGCGTCCTCGACTGCGCAACATCACGCAACGCACATACCTCGCTTGCCCACTTGCCGCGATGCATAATCCTAGTGGCGAGTTGCGTCCGCAATGCTTTCATCCCGTGCGTGTCTAGCCCGGGCTTCATGCGAAAGCCGCACGGCGACTCAAAACGGATTCCACGTTGGAGAGCGGGTATACTTCAAATATCCAACATTCGCACCTAGCCGCAGGCCTATCCCCGACCGGATGAGTGCCAAGGTTACGTTGTCTTGCGTCTGGTACTGGATTCCAACCCCGCCGACGATATACGCCGAGCCCTGAACGCCACCATAACGCTCATAAATCTGTGAGGGGTCGCGAAGATTGTAAACGAGGACCATGGTTTTCGAGCCCTCGCCGCCGAAATCGTAGCCAATCGACGGCCCCTGCCAGTAAACCTTGTGGGCTCCCGCATCCCGTGTGTAGAGCGTGCCCTCTCCATAGCGCAGCCCGGCAACGAACGCCCCGCCGCCGTCCGTGCCTAGAATGTAACCGTTCGGCCGCCCGGACTTGCGAAAGGCGTATTCGACGACGCTGGCCAGCCCCTTGCTGACGGAGCCAAAGAAGCGGCCACCGGCTTCAATGATCTCGTTCTGGGAATAACCATCATCGCGTGGTGGAGGCCCCTCGCTGCGCGGACCATCGTATTCACCCGGCGGGTGGTAGGGCTCGCCGTAGCCGGGAGCCTGCTCATCGCGCGGCGCGGCCGCCTCGCGCCCATCCTCATAGCGGCGGTAGTTGTCGCCTTCGCTGTAGGCGCCCCCGGGCCGATACGGCGCCTCGCTGGGTGTAGGGTCGATGGGCGGCGGATCGTTGGCCGGCGGGACGTAGGCGTCATTCCCCGTGCGGCCACCCGAATAGGGGCCATAGCTGTCCTGGGCCTGGGCGGAGGGCATGCAGACTGCGCCCGCACAGAGCGCAGCAAGGACGCAGACGAGCAAAGATGTGCGAGGTTTGCCGATTGGCAGCGCCATGGGAATTTCCATCGGTTGCGCCTGTCTCCACGGTGTTCCGTGAAGGCCTGTTATGGTCAAAAGCCTTCGGCGCTAAGTGGCGCAAAAGTGTGGCCATTCGGGCCGCCGCCTGTGACCTTATTGCGGCACCCGCGGCGTTTCCGGGCTGCGCAGCAGCGGCTCACGCGCCCAGGCGATGAAATGCGGGTTGGCGTAGCCCGCGTCGCGCTTGCCGTAGGTCAGCGTCCGGCCGTCGAGCGTCGTCACGCTGCCGCCCGCGGCGGCGAGGATCGCCTGCCCGGCGGCGGTGTCCCACTCGCTCGTTTGGCCGAGACGGGCATAAAGATCCGCCTCGCCGCGCGCGATCAGACAGAACTTCAGCGAAGAGCTCGCCTTGCGCTTTTCGGCGATCGGCAGCCGCTGCAGAAACGCATCTGTGCTCTGCGAGGCGTGCGAGCGACTGGCGAAAGCGATGAGCGCCTGGGGATCCGGCTGGCGCGTTGCGAGGCGCGTGAGGACGCAATGGGCGAGATCGACGTCGCGAGCCTCGACCGCAATCTTCGATTCGATGGATTCATGCGGGCCAACGGTGGCATAGAACTGATCGAGCGCCGGCGCATAAATAATGCCGAACACCGGTCGGCCATCGACCACGAACCCGATGTTGATCGTGAACTCCGGGCTGCCCTTGATGAAGGCGCGTGTCCCGTCGAGGGGATCGACGAGGAAGAACGCATCGCCCGTCGCCGGCACGCGACCTGCCGCCACGGCTTCCTCGGCGATGACCGGAATGCCCGGCGCCGCGCGGTGCAGCCCTTCGGCCAGCACCGCCTCGGCCTCATGATCGGCGATGGTCACGGGGGTCGTATCGGCCTTCGTCTCCACCGTCACGCCGGCGGCAAAGTGGGCCATCTCGATGCGGCCGGCCGTCAACACGGCGGGCAGCAACGCCTCGACCAGCGGAACGTATTCCTCTAGCTTCATCTACCGCTCGTACCTTGATTCGCTTGCCGGAGCCTGCGTCGGCAAAGCTGTAGCTCGAGTCGCTGCGGCGCGCGCTTCGCAAACGCGAGACGCGCACCGCGCGACAGACCTTTGCATCGGATGTCCGGCGCGTGTATCAGAAGGCAAGAACACTTCGCAAGCGGCCCATGTTCGCTCCTGTCGAGCATCCCAGTTCTTGTCGGGGACTTTATCGGCCGCTCCCTCGTTCGGATCCTGCGACATCATAAGGGGGCATCGATGGGCCAGCGTGCCAATCCGACGGACCTTGAACTCGCTGCACTCATCTCCAGCAAAATCTGCCACGACGTGATCGGTCCGGTCGGCGCCATTTACAATGGCCTTGAGATCCTCGACGAGGACGACGACCAGGAGGCAAAGAACTACGCCCTCGACGTCATCCGCAACGTCACCGAGCAGGCCTCTGCCCGCCTGCAGTTCTGCCGCTTCGCCTTCGGCGCCGCCGGATCGGCCGGGGCGATGATCGACCTCAGCACGGCCGAGCAGATTTCGCGCGGCTTTATCGGCAAAGGCAAGCATACCCTCATTTGGAAGCCGCAGCCTGGCCACATGGGCAAGGACAAGGCCAAGCTGCTGCTTAACCTCGTCGCCAGCGCCATCACGGCGCTGCCGCGCGGCGGCGAAATTGAGGTGCAGATGGCCGGCACGCTGGAAAACCCCAGCTTCCTTATTCGCTGCCGCGGCACCAACGCGCGTCCGCCTCAGCACCTCGGCGAATTCATCGCCGGCGAACACGCCCCGCCTCTCGATGCCATGACGATCCAGGCCTATTACACTTGGCGGCTGGCATCGACGGCCGGCATGCGGCTCGCCGTGCTGCAGGATGGCGCCGATATTCTTCTCTCCGCCAAGCCCGCCTGACGCTGTCGCACCCTAGCGGAACTCTCCTATTGCTTGCTAAGCCTCCTCGCCCGCACCCCGCGAGCAAGAGGACCAAACGTGCTGCGCGTCGAACGCCTGCAAGTCACTGGATTGCCGCCCCTGAGCTTTGAGGTGCCGGACGGCGAATGCCTCGCCATCGAGGGCGCCTCCGGCGCCGGCAAGACGCTGCTGCTGCGGGCGATCGCCGATCTCGATGCCGCAGCCGGCGTCGTGTCCGTCGATGGCGAGGAGCGGCGCGAAATGCCAGCGCACATTTGGCGCCGACGCGTGCGCTACTGCGCCGCCGAACCGGCGTGGTGGGCGGACACGCCGCGCGCCTGCCTGCCCGCTCCCCCGCCGCCGCGGCTCGATCGGCTCTTGCGGGCTCTCGACCTCGGCCCGGCCCTTCTCGATCGCGCGATCCCCACTCTTTCGACCGGCGAGCGCCAGCGCCTCGCTCTCGTGCGCGCGCTGCTCGATGACCCGAAGGTTCTGCTGCTCGACGAACCCACCGGTGCGCTGGATCCGCAGGCGTCGGCGCTGGTTGAGGAATTGATCCGCTTCCAGATGTTGTCGGGGCATTGCGTGGTGCTCGTCAGCCACGACCGCGCGCAAGTCGAACGACTTGCGCAGGCACGGCTCGTCTTGTCCAAAGCCGGGGCGTCCGCCAACGGCAACGCCGTGGGGGCGCCATGAGCTACGTGCCGCTGACGTCGCTCGACATCGCCTTGGCCGCTGCCCTGCTCATCGCCAATGGCGCCATCTCCTGGGGCTTCCGCCTCGGCCTGGAGAAGAGCCTCGCAATCGCCGCCGTGCGCATGCTGGTGCAATTGGCGCTCATCGGCATCGTCTTGAAGTTCATCTTCGTGCAGTCTTCGCCGGCGTGGACGTTCGCGTTCGCGCTGGTCATGATCGTGGCTGCCGGCGTCGAGGTCGTGACGCGCCAGCATCGCGGCTTTTCCGGCTGGCGCACCTTTGCCCTTTCCACTGCCACGCTGCTGTTCATCGGGACGTTTGTCGCTTTGCTCGGTGTCGGTGCGATCATCGCCCCCGACCCCTGGTATTCGCCGCGCTATCTGTTGCCGATCCTCGGTATGGTCGTCGGCAACACCATGACAGCCGTGGCGCTGGTGCTCGACGGCCTCAACGAAGCGGCGCGCCGCGAACGCGCCTCCGTCGAGGCGCGATTGGCCCTCGGGGCGCCGCGCTTCGAAGCGCTCGGCACGCCGCTGCGCACCGCCTTGCGCACGGGCATGATGCCGATGCTCAATGCCATGGCAACGACCGGTCTCGTGACGCTTCCCGGCATGATGACCGGCCAGATCATTGCCGGCGCCGATCCGGTAGGCGCTGCCAAATATCAAATGCTGATCATGTTCCTGATCGCCGGTGCGACGGCGCTCGGCTCGTTTCTCGCGGCCGTGGGCGGCATCACGTTGCTGACCGACGAGCGCCAGCGGCTGCGTCTCGACGTCCACTGAGCGCCAAAGCAAAACGCCCGCCGGCGAGGCGAGCGTCTTGAAATGCGATCAACCGAGACCCAGCCGGTTCACTCGCTGTGGGTCGGCTTGGCACCCGATGCGTGATCGAGCGGCGGCACCGTAGCCGGGGCCTTGCTGGCGGCGCTGGCGGCAACCGCGGCCGCGGCAGCTTCCTTGGCGGCGTTGGCGGCCGTCTCGGCAGCCTGGGCGGCACGCTCGGCTGCGGCGGCGGCTGAAGCCGCTGCGGCAGCAGCCGCAGCACGATCCTGCTGCGGAGGAGCGGCCGGCGGGGCGACTTGCTTCTCGGCGGCGAGGCCCTGGCCCGCCTGCAGCGCGCCGGTCTCGACAACTGCCGTCGGCGTCGCGGCCGGTGCCTCGGGCGCGGGTGACGGGGTGGCGGTCTGGACGGCCGGAGTTGCCGCCGGCGTCGCGGCCGGAGCGGCGACCTGCTCGACCGGCGCCGTCGGTGCGGCGTCGACGGCCGGCACCGCGGCAGCGTCCGTCACCGGCGCCACAGCGGTCTGTTGCTGGGCGGGAATGCCGAGGGCGGCTGCTTTGCTCACCGGAGCGGGAGGGATTTCGCCGTTGCCGGCGTCGGTAGCCTCGGCCTGCTCGGCGCCCTTGTTGTTGGGCTTGACGCCATCACCCCAGCAGACGTTGGCGGAGGCGGTGCAGGTGTGCTCGTCGAACAGGACGACGTCGAGGAAGAGTTCGCAGTTCACGCTCTTCTTGCCCGTCTGGTAAGCCGTGACGCCGTTCTGAGCCGCCCACTCCGCGATGTGCTTGTCGAGCAGGTTCTTAGCGTCGTTGGTCGGGCCTTCCTTGCCGTAGTCGTTGACCGTGAAGCCGAACCGCTTGCAGGCCGCCTCAGCGGGCGCCGTCGCAGCGAGAACACTCACGAGCACCGCCGCTACGGTGAGCGATAGCTTAGCGCGCATTGTCAGATCCCCCGTCGGCACGGACAAACGTCCGATTCCACAGCCTTATAGCGGGGCCATAGGCCAGTTGCCTAGGCGGCGCCCCTGCAAAGCTGTGCAGGACAAAAGTAGCGCAAGCGCGGCAACTACGGCGGTTCAGTTCATGTAAGGTGAATCGCCGCCGTTGGCACCTATGCCCGAATCGAAAAAGAACCCGCTGTCGAACGGACCGCCCGGCGACTGCTTGTTGATATACGGATCGATGTTGCCGCCGTGCAGCGCGAAGTAGCGGGCGATCTCTTCCGGCGTCGACCCCTGCTCCACAGTGGCGGAGCGGCTGGCGCGCCGGGCCGGTTTCTTTTTCTGCGTGTATTCAGCGGCGTAGGCGCCCGAAGCGCCAAAATTGCCGGCTCCCCCGAGGGTGGCGAGCAGCAGGACGCCGGCGGCGATCGCGGCACCCGTGCAGATCCGAAAAAGGCTCATGATCCAGTCCTTGTTGGTTCGAACCACCCTATTGGGGCGGAGGATAACGGAAAACGCTTTGGCGGCGCACAAATCTCCCTGCGCCCCGGCATTTTGCTGCCGCCTGTCACCCGTCAACCACGCTCAAAAGACAGACGCGGCCCGGCGGGGGCTCCGCCGGGCCGACCGGCATCCATCATCCTCCTGAGCTACCAGCGAATGGTTAACGATCGAAGACAAAATGTCCCGATTCGGCCATTCCCGCGCCCGCCCAGCCGATCGAGCCAGGCTTAGCCCGTCTTGCAGATCGTCGAGGTGCCGACGCAGTTGTAGCCAAGGCCACCCGGCTTGCACTTGTAGCCGTGGGAGGTGACGCGATAGCCCGGCGTCGAGCCGGAGGCCATGAACGCCGCCCAGACGCCCCAGTCGAACGACTGCAGGATGGCTTCCTTCACCTGGAACTTGGCCCCGTCGATCGACCCGGCGGTGCCCGAGGCGGTTTTCTTGAAGCACGCGGCTTCGGCGCTGCCGGCAAAACCGGTGCACGTAACGGCTACGGCCACAGCGGCCGCGCAGGTCATTTTGATCATTTTCAAGCTCCCGGACATCGCGCAATACCCACGGCCGGAGATTGCCGCAGACGGGCGCCGTTGCCCATGGCCGGCGCGCCCAGGTCGCAAAAAGTCCGGGGGATCGTGGCCGCGCGGTGACGCCGCGCGGCGATCGACGGCGAAGTCGAGGGCTCGTCAGGACGCCTGCAGATTGACGGCCTTGGGTCCCTTGCCGCGCTTGTCGGGCTCGGTCTCGAAGGAGATGCGTGCGCCCTCGTCGAGACTGTTGATGCCGGCGCGCTCGACCGCGGTGACGTGCACGAACACGTCCTTGCCGCCGTCATCGGGCTTGATGAACCCGTAGCCCTTTTGCGAGTTGTAGAACTTGATGGTGCCGCTCTGGCGCATCGCAAAATCTCCTAACGTGCGCGACAACGAAAACGGCGCGGCTCACGTGGAGGCGCACCGGGGGGAAGCTCGGAAAACTGTCCGCAATGCGGGAGGGGAAAAGCGCAGAAAAGCATGCGCGCGACAATCTCAAAGCTACGTAGTGTCTTTCCCGGGTCGATCATGCGCCCGAGGAAGAAAGTATCGGAGAAAATAATCAGCGAGGCAAGAGGCTGAGCGCTCCTACGCCGCTTCCGTGCCGAGCTGCTCAACCTTAAATCCGGCGCCATCGCCTTGGGCCAAAATGCGTGCGAGCTCCGGCAGCAGCGCATCCAGTTTTGCCGACAAAGTAAAAGGCGCGTTGACGGCGAGGAGGCCGGCGCCGTTGAGGCGCGTCTCGTCGGCAGGCCCGCGGATCATCAACTCGATCGCCGTCGCCTTGGGCAATCCGAGCACCGCCACTTCGCGGCGGAAGGCGGCAACGGGCGCCATCTCCTTGATGGGATACCAGAGCAGGAAGGTGCCCGTCGCAAAGCGGCGCGCCGCTTCCTTCAATCCACCAACGAGGCGCGTGAGTTCACCCGCCTGCTCGAACGCCGGATCGATCAGCATCACCCCGCGCCGCTCGGGCGGCGGCAGCAGCGCCTTCAAGGCTGTCCACGCATCGAGCGCCATCACCCGCACCTGCGGGTCGTGCGCAAAGAGGCGTTTCAGCTCGTTCTGGTCTTCCGGATGCAGCTCGTTGACGACCAGGCGATCGTCGGCCCGTATCAATTCGCGGGCAAGCAGCGGGCTGCCGGGATAGCGCAGAAGCGCACCACCCGGATTGAGCCGCCGCACGATGTCGAGGTACGGCGCCAGCACCTGCGTTGCTGCTGGCGAGACCTTGGCGCCTATCAAGCGCCCGATACCCTCGCGCCATTCGCCGGTCTTCTGCGCCGCCTCGGAAGCGAGGTCGTAAACGCCGACGCCGGCGTGCGTATCGATGATGCGGAAGGGCGCCGGCTTGCGCTTCAAGTGCTCGACGACCAGCGCCAGGACGGCGTGCTTGACGACGTCGGCGAAATTTCCGGCGTGGTAGACGTGGCGGTAGTTCATGGCCGAGGCTTCAGCGCGCCATGACCCGTGCTGTCAAGGGCGGCGCGCCCTGCCGGCATCACTTCACTTTGGACGACTTTAATTCCTTCACCAACGCCTTCAGATCCTTGGGTAACCAAGGCATGTCCTTGGCTACGAGGGGTTGTTGAAGATACTGCCTGGCGAGCTCGGAAACCACAGCAGCATGGGTCGCGTCGCGCGGGCGCTTGATAGTCTGCCGATCCGCGCGCTTAGACACCCAGAGCTTGTGTAGAGCAAAGGTACGTGGGTCAGGCACAACGATCCTGACAGGATAGCCGTCCTCAGCAATCGCAACCGCGTCAAGCGGCGGAGACGAGAGCAACCACTGCACGCCGGGCATCTGAGTTGCCTCAACGTCAGCGTCGACTTTCATGGTCTGGAAGTTGTCGCTCTCCGCGCAGAGCAAGTCGACGATGTATCCGTCGTCATTCGTCGGGTTCAGCCCGTAGTCCGCCCTAAAGGATTTGTCGGCGCGCCGTAGGATGCCCAAAAAGCCCTCGCGTGGAACCCCAGTCGCCGCGAGTAGTAGCGATTGGTTAGCGTCCCACAGAAGGTCTGCGTCGGTCGTGGCCACATGCCGGTTGCGGCTTCGTAGGCGTATAGGGCATTCGTCCCGGCAACGACAATGTGAGTGCCGAGCAAGCCCTCGCGATCAAGCTCCCTAAGTATATTGGCAGCGATGGTGGGGATGCGGCCAAGCTTAAGCGCCCGATTGACCGGTGCCATTTGATCGAGGCGCTTTTTGAGGGCTTTGACCTTAGTCGTAAGGGCCTTGCGTCTAGCGTCGTGCGCTTCCTTCTTCGCCTTTAGTTCGGCGGTCTCACGGCCGAGCGATTTGCGCACCTTCCCGTGCTGCTCAGTGAGATATCGCTTGCCTCTAGAGGTTTGCCATATGAGCGAGCCCATCCGCTCAAGCTCGGTGGATGCGGGGCGCCAAGCCGCATAAACCTGTTGAGCGTCTATGAGCTGACGACGCTGTTCATTCGATAATTCAATGAATTCCATCGCTAAGCTCTTGGAACTTTTGCCGTTTTACACAATATAGGAAAACTCGACTATAAAGTAAAACGCAAACGATTTCAATGCTTTCCACTGCGGTGGCTTGTAGTAGCCGCCTTGATTCTTTGACCCTGTTCCGCCGGGAACTGCTCGCCGCGCTGGCGAATGGCACTGTCGGGTCATCGAGAGCACGGAAGGCCCACGCTCCTGACGCGCTCTCTCGGGTTTAGCTCCCCGTCTCCTCCTGACCTCGAAGCCCCGCGCTCCCCCCGCGGGGCTTTTTTTTCGCCGCCCCCCAGTCTCCTAGGCCTTGCGCTCCCACTTGCCGGCGGCGCTCTGCTGCCAATAGGTCACCGGGCAGC
>CAZOOS010000087.1:0-10737 GCA_964581475.1 uncultured Hyphomicrobium sp. | reverse complement strand
TCGGCGAGGCTTCGGTCGAGCCGCACCGCATCAAGTTCAAGCGCTTCGAGCGGGCGTAGGGGCGCCAGAACGCGAAACGGAAAAGTGGGCTGTTCTTCCGCCCACCAGCTCCGTCGAGGGGATGCGTCCATAGCTCGAAATTGCCGCGAGTTAGACCGAACCGTGCGGTGCAACCGGCCGGCTGCGCTATTGTGAAACGCGGGTTCCCATTGCCTTTGCCACTTGCGTGGCGAGCCGTGGATGCTTGGCGCGAGCCGGCAGACAATCCCTCCGTGAGCCGACAAAAATCTCATAGGAGAGGAAACATGAAGAGCTTGCTTTCACTCATGGCGTTGGGCCTTGCGGTTGCCGTGGCTGCGCCCGCGTTTGCCGAAGACCCTGCCCCGACGACGAAGGCTGACTGCGAAAAAGTGCCGGACATGGAGTGGGATGATGATGCCGGCAAGTGCGTGCGGGAGTCGCCCGGCGGCTAAGTCCTTGCTACAAGCATCTGGGCGGCGGGTTCACGACCCGCCGCTCTGCATTTCGTGCCTGAGGCGCTGGTCGGCTGATTGATCCGAAGAAGTTCGAACCATCCTGATGTGGACCCGCACGCTCGTCTTCGCTGTGATGCTCGCGTCCGCGGGCGCGCCGGCAATCGCCCAGGATACCGCGGCGGTGGCGGGCAGCTATTGCCTCACCGGTGTGCAAGAGGTCGGGTCCTGCGTGCGCCTGTCGCCGGACGGCAAGTTCGAATATTTCCTCGCCTACGGTGCCTACGATGAGAATGCCAAGGGCACCTGGAGGCTGGAGAAGGGCGAGGTCATCGTCACGACGCCTGCCTACGACAGAAGGCCGATGTTCACCTTCAAGCACCTGCAGCCGAGTTCCGGCGGCGCCTTCGACGTGATCGTCGAAGGCAAGAACGGGCAGAGCATCGCCGGGATCGAGGTTGGCGTCACGTGCGACGGCAGCGCGAAGTCCGCCGGCGTGACCCAGGCCGAAGGGTTTGCCGTCGACTGCAGGCAGGCGCCGACGGCGATTGCGCTCGGCCTTGGCATGTTCGGCGTCGCTCCGCAGACCATCGATGTCGCAACGGCGGGCACCGACAAGACCTACGTCTTCGCCTTCGATCCCGGCGATCTGGGCAGGAAGCGCTTTGCCTCGGTGCCGCTACGCATCAACGGAGATGCGCTCGAGATGACCTACACCGACACGCCGATCAGCGAGCTGCAAGGCCGTCAATTTCGCTACATCCGCGAACGCTGATGAGCATTTAGCCGCAGCCGGCCACCTCCTCCGCGGACCCGTGAGGGCAATCGGAAACTCGGCACTGGCTGCCGGGCGCCGCCTCGGCTAAGAGGCGCGCATGTCAAACGACGCCCCTCGACCAGAAGCGCCGCACAAGGCGACACGCCGCGATTGGATCGGGCTCGCGGTCATCGCCATCCCGTGCCTCATCTACTCGATGGACCTGACGGTCCTGTACTTGGCGGTCCCGCATATCACCGCCGACCTCAAGCCCAGCGCCGCCGGTCTCTTGTGGATCGTCGACATCTACGGGTTCATGGTCGCCGGCGCGCTCGTCACCATGGGCACGCTCGGCGATCGCGTCGGCCGCCGCCGGGTGCTGCTCATCGGTGCCGCCGCGTTCGGCGTAACGTCGGTGCTCGCCGCCTACTCGACCAGCGCCGAGATGCTGATCGCAGCGCGCGCCTTACAGGGTCTCGCCGCGGCGGCGTTGGCGCCATCGACGCTTTCGCTGATCCGTAACATGTTCCTCGATCCCCGAGAACGCGCGTTCGCTATCGGGATTTGGGTCGCCAGCTTCTCATTGGGCGCTGCCATCGGTCCGCTCGTCGGTGGCTTTATCCTGGAGCACTTCTGGTGGGGCGCCGTGTTCCTGATCAACGTCCCGGTCATGCTGATGCTGCTGATCCTCGGGCCGCTGCTGCTGCCGGAGTTCCGCGATCCTAACGCCGGCCACATGGACATTCTCAGCGCGGCGCAATCGGTCGTTGCCGTGCTCGCCATCATCTACGGCATCAAGCGCATCGCCGAGGATGGGCTGGCGCCGCTGCCCGTGCTGTCGATGGCCATTGGCGTTGTCGTCGGCGTTGTGTTCTTCCGCCGCGAACGGCGGCTCGCCGATCCGCTGATCGACGTGCGCCTGTTTGCGACGCCTGCCTTCAGCGCCGCCCTGGCAACGAACGTGCTCGGACTGTTCATGGTGCTGGGCTCGTTCCTGTTCATCACCCAGTACCTGCAACTGGTGCTCGGCATGGGACCGCTCGAGGCCGGATTGTGGACGGCGCCCTCCGGCATCGTGTTTGCCCTCGGCTCGATGGCGGCGCCCGTTCTGGTGCGCAATTTCCGTCCGGCCACGGTGATTGCCACGGGGTTGCTGTTGTCGGCTCTGGGGTTCGGAATGCTGACCCAGCTCTCCGCCGTCCATTCTCCCTGGCTGCTGTTCGCCGGCATGCTGGCCTTCTGCACCGGCATGGCACCCATCGGCGCGATCACCACCGATATCGTCATGACCGCGGCGCCGCCCGAGCGGGCCGGCGCCGCATCAGCCATCTCGGAGACCAGCTTCGAGTTCGGCGGCGCGCTCGGCATCGCCGTCCTGGGAAGCATCCTCACCGCCGTCTATCGGCACGCCATGGAGGGCAGGGGCCTGATCGGCATTCCATCGGAGGCGCTGGAAACCGCCACCGACACGCTCGGCGGCGCGCTGGAGGTCGCGCGTACGCTGCCGGCGGAGGAGGGGGCAAGGCTGCTCACCACGGCACACGAAGCTTTCGTGCATGCGTTCGAATTCACCTCGGCGGTGTCGGCCGTGTGCGCCGTGCTCGCCGCCATCTTCGCCGGGACGCTCCTGCGTGGCGCCGGCGCGCGGACTTAGTGCTTTAACTCTATACGCGGGCAACCGAGGCCGTTTCCGCGACCGCGACGACGAGCTTCTGCACGCTTTCCAGCGTGTCGGCCTCGCCAGCCGGCTTGTCCCAGCGGATGCGGTGCACGCGCGGGAAGCGCATGGCGAGACCCGACTTGTGGCGGCTCGATGGGAACACCGCGTCGAAGGCAATCTCCAGCACCACTTGCGGCTCGACGGCGCGCACCGGCCCGAACTGCTCCGTCGTGTGCGTGCGCACGAAGCGGTCGAGACGCATCAGCTCCTCGTCGGTGAAGCCGGAGTACGCCTTGCCGACGGGGACGAGCTCGCGCACGAGGTCGCCATTGTCGCCCGCGGTCTCCCGCCAGACACCGAAGGTGTAGTCTGAATAGTAGGAGGAGCGCTTGCCGGATCCGCGCTGGGCGTACATTAGCACGCAGTCGACGGTGAGCGCCGCGCGCTTCCACTTCCACCAATGGCCCTTCGGCCGCCCGGACACGTAGGGGCTCGCCTTGGCCTTCAGCATCAGACCCTCGATGCCGGCTTCGCGCGTGCCGCTCCACAATTCGTCGAGGTGCGCGAAGTCGTTGAACGGCACGATGGCGCTGACGTCGGTCAGGCGCGGGTGATGCTTCGCGTGCCAGGCTTCGAGGCGTTCGCGCCGCTCGGCGAAGGGGAGGGGGCGCACGTCCTCGCCGCCGTCGATGAGGATATCGTAGAGACGCACGAAAGCGGGGTAGTCGCGCAGCAACTTTCCCGTCACGGTCTTGCGGTTGAGACGCTGCTGCAAGTCGTTGAACGGCGCCACGATGCCGTCGCGTACGACGAGCAGCTCGCCGTCGAGCACCGCGTTGAACGGCTGCAAGGCGGCGACGATCTCGGGAAAGCCGGCGGAGATGTCGTCACCCGAGCGCGAGAAGATGCGCACCTCCCCCATGCTGGAAGCATGCCTTCGGCATGACCCAGCGGCGATCTGCACACGCACGCCGTCCCATTTCCATTCGGCGGATATCTCGTCGGGATTGAGCACGGCCCAATCGCCGTCCTCGATCGGGTGCGACAGCATCAGCGGGCGGAATACCGGCTTGCCTTCGGCGCTGGGCCGCGGCCCGCGGTTGTCCAGCCAGGCGAACAGGTCGGCATAGGGCGGGGACAGCGCGTGCCACATCTCCTCGATATCGGAAAGCTCATGACCGCCCATCTGCGCCAGCGCCGTCTTGGCAAGACGCGCCGAGACGCCGACGCGCGGCGCCCCGCCGATGAGCTTCAACAGCGCCCAGCGGCCGCGCACGTCGAGCCGGTCGAGGAAGTCGCCGATGATGGGGGCGACATTGCCGCGCGGGGCGAGCTCCAGTGCTGCGACGACCTCGGCGAGGCGCGGCGAGGGACGGCCGGCGCGAAGGTCGGGCCACAGCAGCGACACGGTCTCCGCCGTGTCGCCCACGTAGTCGCGGGAGAGCTGATAGAGCACGGGATCGATCTTGTCGGCCATCAGCTCGGAGAGCGCACGCCGCAGCGGCAGGCGGGGAAAGAGGCCGTCGGTGAGCGCGGCGAGTGCGAAGCCGCGGTCGGGATCGGGCGCCTTGCGGAAGTATTCGACCAGCAGTCCGAGCTTGCCGTTGCGCGACGGCGTCGTCGTCAGGCAGTCGAGCAGGTTGGCGAAAACTTGCATCGCTACTCGCCCTCGTCCTCGAAGCCGACCAGCGACAGCGCGCGCGCTTTGCGGCCCATGAGCCCAAGCTGGTAGACGAGGGCATCGTCGCGCCCGTGCGTCACCCACACGTCCTCGGTGCCCGTCTCGACGATCGTGTCGAGCAGCTCGGGCCAGTCGGCGTGGTCGGAGATGACGAGCGGCAGCTCGACGCCCGACTGGCGGATGCGGCCCTTGATGCGCATCCAGCCGGAGGCGAAGGCGGTGACCGGATCGGGGAAGCGGCGCGACCAGCGGTCGTCGACGGCGGAGGGCGGGCACAGCACCAGCGCGCCGGCGAAATCCTCCGACGTGTCCGTCGTCGCCGGGCGCAGGTCGCCGAGGTCGACGCCGAGCCTCTGATAGAGCGCGCACAGCTCGACCAGAGCACCGTGCAGGTAGATCGGCTCATCGTAGCCGGCCTGGCGCGCCAGCTTGATGACGCGTTGTGTCTTGCCGAGGCCGTAGGCGCCGACGAGATGCGCGCGCTCCGGCTGCCGCGCCATGGAGGCGAGCAGGCGCCCGACTTCGGCCTCGGCCGGCTCGTGGCGGAACACCGGCAGCGCAAACGTCGCTTCGGTGACGAAGACGTCGCACGGCACCACCTCGAAGGTCGGACAGGTCGGATCGGCTGCGCGCTTGTAGTCGCCGGAGACGACAGCGCGCTGGCCGTTCCAATCGAGCACGACCTGGGCAGCGCCGAGAATGTGCCCGGCCGGGGCGAGGCGCACGCCGACGCCGTTGATCGTGCGCTGCTCGCCGAGCGCCTGCGGCTCGAACATACCGGCGCACTCCGGCCCCATGCGCGTCTGCATGATCTCGATGGTTTCGCGCGTCGCCAGCACGGCCGCGTGACCCGGGCGCGCGTGGTCGCTATGGCCGTGCGTGATGATGGCGCGATCGACCGCGCGCGCAGGATCGACGAAAAAGCCGCCGGGCTCGCAATAGAGCCCGCGGTCGGTCGGATACAGCCATTTGTCGATGCTGGCGGCGCCCATGCGCTCCTCTCAGGGGAACGCCCTAATGTGGTGTGTACGCAGGGAATTCGCCAGTCGTTCAGCGGGCGTGGGCTCGATACGAGCCGATTGAGGCGGTCCGAATTCGCACATTTGCTCAGGCCTCTCGCTGCTCGAATAAAGTTCCGACGCGAGCCCGCGGCCACGAGGCGGCCAAAATGTCGCGTCATTCGTAAACGCGAGGGCACTGATTTTGTATCGCGTAAGGGGAGTGCACCGTGACGGAACGCAGAGCGAGCCTGTCGAGCTACGTGCCGGCAAAGGCTTTGGTCCAAACGTCAGCGCAAGCCGCCGACGATTTCGATAACCCGCAGAAACTCTATATTCTCGAGACGCTTGCGCGCGACGCACGCAGCAAGGCATCGCGCCGCCTGGTTGTCGCCTTGGCGCTTATCGGCATTCTCGTATCGCAGTGGCCGGTCGCGTTCAGCGCGGCCAACGCCGTGCCGAGCTTGCCGGTCAGCGCCCACGCCGCCGGGGCACGCGCATCGGTGATCGCCGCGCCCGGGCGGCTGGCCTTCGCCGCCGGCATGCAACGAGACCTCTAGCGGCCTGCCGGTGCCGATGGCGGGGACAGCGCTGGCACCATCCCTCAAGTGGCAACGAGGATGGCCAGGGCGAGGGCAACGGCACCTGCGCCGATGATCGCCAGGATGATCCCACCGACGCTCATGCCCCCTTCTCCGCCTTCCAGCGTAGAGGTTTGCGGCTTGTCCGGATCGTAGCGAACCTCGACGGGCACTCCCGTGGCGTACTTGGCCACGTCGGCTTCCGCTGCGGCCAGCGCGCCGGCGCGATGGCCGAAGCGCACGCGCTCGCCGCTATGGGACGTTCCGTTCACCGCATAATCGTACGCGATCTTGGCGATGTACTGCTTGCCGCCCTGGGCGCGGTAGGCTGCGATACTGCTGGCTTTGACGGTGCCCGTCGTCGACGGCCACCCGAGGCTGGCGGCGCCGCGCGCGCGCTCGCGCCGGATCAGCCAAAGGGCGGCAAGCAAGCCGGCGAAGCCGAGCGCCAGGAGCACGCCGACATAGATCGTTTTCTCGCCGCTGGGTGCCGGTGCGCCCGCCGTGAGACACGACATATAAATCGTCGAGCCGGCGACGGCGCCCCACAGGATCATCGCCTCGCGGTCGCCGCTGGAAACGGTCCAAATGGTGTCGGTGGGGATATCGCCCGGCTTTTCCTCGACGGCAAAGCCGGCGGCCTCATAATTCCTGCGTGTCTGCGGAAGGATGACGCTGCCGCCGCCCGACCCCGGGGGCCAGCCGAGGAAGGCGTAGTGGGTGCAGGTCTTGCCGCGCGCCGCAGCGATGTCACGCATGAGCGCTTCCTTCTGCTTCAGGTTCTCGTCCGTCCACGTCATCGCCCCCGGGGCGACGGTGACGCCGGTACGCCAATCATGATCGAACGGGCGATCCTTCGCGTGTGCGCCCGGCAGGCCGAGCGCCAGGCCGACCACGATCACCGCCAGCGCGCGGGAAAACAACGGTGCCGTCATCGTCATCCTCATTGCCGGGCCCGCAGGCCGGTTGTTCGCCGCGCTATACAACTTGTCGTGGCCGATTAGGCAAGCGCCGTCAGTTCCCCGAACTCCGCCTCACTCAGCGCGATGTTTACGGCGGCGACGTTCTCTTCCAGGTGCTTCACCTTGCCGGTGCCAGGGATCGGCAGCATGACAGGGCTCCGCCTCAGCAGCCAGGCGAGGGCGATCTGACTCGGCGCGGCACTGTGGCGGTGGGCGATCTTGTCGAGCGCCGAGCCGGGACGCGCCAGGTTGCCAGCCGCCAACGGAAACCACGGGATGAAGCCGATGCCGTGCGCGGTGCAATGATCGACGACGGCGTTGCTGGAGCGGTTGGTGAGATTGAAGAGGTTCTGCACGCTCGCCACCTTGAAGTGCTTCTGTGCCGCCTGGACCTCCTCGACGTTGACCTCGCTGAGGCCCACGTGACGGATGAGCCCCTCTTTCTGCATCGCGGCGATGGCGTCGAACTGCTCGGCCCGAGGCACGCCGGGATCGATGCGGTGCAATTGCCAGAGGTCGATGCGCTCGACGCCGAGGCGCCGCAGGCTGACGAACATCTGCTGGCGCAAGTAGTCGGGCTTGCCGCACGGTATCCACGCGTCGGGGCCGGGACGCAAAAGGCCGCCCTTGGTGGCGATGACGAGGCCCTGGTACGGTTAGAGCGCTTCGCGGATCAGCCGCTCGCTGATCTCAGGGCCGTAGCTGTCGGCCGTGTCGATCAGGTTGATGCCGAGCTCGGGCACGCGACGCAGCGTGCGCAGCGCTTCGTTGCGATCTTCGGGATCGCCCCATATGCCCTTGCCGGTGACGCGCATGGCGCCAAAGCCCAAACGATGGACTGATAGGTCGCCACCGATTTTGAAGCTTCCCGACTTATCGGCGTTGGTGGTCGGCATGCGGTATCTCCGTTTCGATTGATGTCGCGGCAACGCAGCAATGCTCTTCGACGCCGTTGTCCAAGTGCGTGCGAACGAATGACGCAAGCAGGCAAGCCGTCATCGGCGAAGCCTGAACATCTCCGCGAATTGCCCTTTGCTGGACGCTCGCCATTGGAACCATCGGGCAAGCCATGAGTTGGTCCCCCAGTCAAGGAGGACAGACATGTATACGAAATCGACTCTTACTGCCGTTGCTGCCGCTGCCGTCATGATGTTCGCTGCCCCCCAGGGCGCGAGCGCCCTGCCGAACGTGGACGGCGCAAAGCAGCTCAATTCGTCGACGGTTGAGAAGGCGCATTATCGTGACGGGCGCCGTGGGTGGCGCCGCGGTTACTATCGCCGCAACTACGGCTACGGACATCGCCACTATCGCCGTCGCCCCGGCTTTGGAATTTACCTGGGCTTCTAGGCCAAGCACTACCGACGCAAGTGCCCCGGCCATCGCGCTGGGGCATTTCGCGTTTCAGGCCCCCGCCAACATGCGCGTGAGATAGCTGCCATAGGCACTCTTGCCGTACAGATCGTTGGCCAAGTCCTCGACGTGCTTCCTCGAGATGTAGCCCTGGCGGTAGGCGATTTCCTCTGGGCAGGCGATCTTGAGATCCTGGCGCTTTTCCAGCGTGGCGACGTAGCTTCCCGCTTCATGCAGGCTGTCCGGCGTGCCGGTATCGAACCAGGCAAATCCGCGTCCGAGCTGGACGACCTTGAGGCTGCCGTCGCGCAGATACCGGTTGTTGAGATCGGTGATCTCCAGTTCGCCGCGCGCCGAAGGCTGCAGCTCCTTGGCGAACTCCGCGGCCCTGTTGTTGAAAATGTAGAGGCCGGTGACCGCCCACGGCGACAGCGGCGCGCGCGGCTTCTCGACTATCGACAGCGCGCGCCCTGCGCCGTCGAAGGTGACGACGCCGTAACGCTCGGGGTCGTGCACGTGATAGGCGAAGATCGTGGCGCCGACGTTCTCCCGCAGGGCACGATCGAGCAGCGGTTGAAATCCGACGCCGTGGAAGATGTTGTCGCCGAGAACGAGGGCGACCGCCTCGTCGCCCGAAAACGCCTCGGCAATGATCAGGGCCTGCGCCAGCCCCTCCGGTTTGGGCTGCTCGGCGAAGCTCAACTTGACACCCCAGCGGCTGCCGTCACCGAGCAGGGCGCGCATCGCCGGCAGATCGCGCGGCGTGGAGATGACGAGAATGTCACGAATGCCGCCGAGCAGCAGTGTCGACAGCGGGTAGTAGATCAGCGGCTTGTCATAGACCGGCATCAGCTGCTTGGACATCGACAGCGTCAGCGGATAAAGGCGCGTGCCGCTGCCGCCTGCTAGGATGATGCCCTTCACCGGTCGCTCCTGTTGAAGTCGCTAGCGTGCTGCCGCGGTGCGGCCTTGCAGACCCAGACGTTCGGCTTCGTATCCACCGGCGAGGATATCGCGCCACCACGCTTCGTTGGCGACGTACCAGTCGACGGTCTGCTTCAGTCCGTCGGCGAAGCTGCGGGAGGGACGCCAGCCGAACTCGCGCATCACCTTGGCGGGGTCGAGCGCGTAACGGTAGTCGTGTCCCGGCCGGTCGGCAACGAACGCGATCAGCCGGCGTGTAGACGGCTCGCCGGAGCCGGCGACAGCATCGATCGCGTCGCAAATGCCTTCGACGACCGCGCGGTTGGTGCGCGTCTCGTTGGCGCTGATGGCATAGGTCTCACCGACGCGCCCGCGTTTCAAGACATCGATCAGCGCGTCGGCGTGGTCGTCGACGTGGATCCAGTCGCGCACGTTGGTGCCGTCCCCGTAGAGCGGGATCGACTTGCCGAGCCGGGCGCGCAGGATGGCGAGCGGGATGAGCTTCTCGGGAAACTGGTACGGCCCGTAGTTGTTGCAGGTATTGGTGACGATGACCGGCAGCCCGTACGTTCGCTGCCAGGCGCGCGCTAGATGGTCGGAGGCCGCCTTGCTGGCCGCGTAGGGCGAAGTCGGCCGGTAGGGGCTCGTCTCGTCGAACGCGCCGGTGGCGCCCAAATCGCCGTACACCTCGTCGGTGGACACGTGCAGGAAGCGAAAATCGCTGCCCGAGCCCGCGGCGATCGCCGACCAATAGCGCACGGCGGCTTCGAGCAGGGCGCCTGTGCCCAGAACGTTCGTCTGCAGGAATATCGCCGGACTGTCGATGGAGCGGTCGACGTGGGATTCCGCCGCAAAATGCACTATGGCGTGCGGGCGCGTAGCCGCGAGCACGTCGAACATGCGCTCACCGTTGCGAACGTCGGCGTTGACGAAAGTATAACGCGGATCCTGCGCCACCCCCGACAGCCGAGCGAGGTTGGCGGCATACGTCAAGCAGTCGACATTGACGATGTCGCCTTCACCGGCCGCGAGAAAACGCCGGATGAAGGCCGATCCAATGAAGCCGGCGCCGCCGGTTACCAAGACTTTCAACGTCAATCCCCTGGTGCAATAAGGCTCGTCTGCCACACCTAGGTGCAATATGAAAGGAACGAACGTAGACGAGGCCTGATCGTCAGGGTCGGCCTTTCGTCGCGGTGCGTTAACGGCGCACTTGCGGCTCTCGAAGAACCGCGCTGAGTTCTCGCCAGCGTGCCTGCCGGTTGAGCCTGGAGCTATTGCATGTCGAGTAGCGATGCGTTGCTTTCAATGTACGACGACTACTACGGCGATGCTGTGGTAGCGCAGAAAA
>CAZOOS010000086.1:0-10830 GCA_964581475.1 uncultured Hyphomicrobium sp. | reverse complement strand
GTCGACATGATCTCGTCGTTGCCGTGGCTCCAGCCGAGGCGCACCAGATAGTTGCGCAAGGCCGCCGGCAGGTAGCCCATTTCCTTATAGGCTTCGATGCCGAGGGCGCCGTGGCGCTTGGAAAGCTTGGCGCCATCGGGGCCGTGAATGAGCGGCACGTGCGCGAAGATCGGCACATCCCAGTCCATCGCCTGATAGATCTGCGTCTGCCGCGCGGCATTGGTCAGGTGATCGACGCCGCGGATGACGTGCGTCACCTGCATGTCGTGGTCGTCGACGACGACGGCGAGATTGTAGGTGGGGTTGCCGTCGCTGCGCACGATGATGAGGTCGTCGAGCTCCTTGTTGGCGAAGACGACGCGGCCCTGTACCTGATCCTCAATGACGGTGTCGCCCTCGCGCGGGGCCCTGAGGCGGATGACGTGCGGCACGCCGGCCGGCGCCTCGGCCGGATCGCGCTCGCGCCAGGGCGAACGGATAGTTAGTGGGCGCTTTTCCGCCTGCGCCTCTTCGCGCATCCGGTCGAGCTCCTGCGGCGTCAGCCAGCACTTGTAGGCGTGGCCGTTGGCGAGCAGCGCCTCGGCCACCTGCCGGTGGCGGTGGGCGCGGGCGAACTGCGAGACGGTATCGCCTTCCCAGTTCAGCTCCAGCCACTTGAGGCCATCGACGATGGCGGCGACGGCCTCGGGGTTGTTGCGCTCGCGGTCCGTATCCTCGATGCGCAGCAGCATCTTGCCGCCGCGCCCCTTGGCGTACAGCCAGTTGAACAGGGCGGTGCGCGCCCCGCCGATGTGCAGGTAGCCCGTCGGCGATGGGGCAAAGCGTACGACCGGCGCGCCGGCGCTGGCTGTCTTGTCCGTCATTTTTTGTCGATTGCCGTTTGATGCGGGAGATCAGCCGGCGATGTAGCATGCCCGGGCCGAGGGGGTAAGGGGCCGGGAGCTCGCGTTATGTTCGGGTCGGCAGGAACGCACGGCAACGGCGGCGTTGGCGACGGGCCTCTCGGGGCACTGGCGCGCCGTCTCGAAGCCGAGCAGGAGCGGTGGTTCTGCTGGCTGCCGGTGTGCATCGGCTGCGGCATCGCTGCCTACTTCGCGCTGCAGGTCGAGCCGTCGCTGCTGACGGCGGCGGTGCCCGTGGTGGCGATGCTCGCCTGGCGCGCAGCGGGCGGGGCGCGCACCACGCTCGCATCCTTGCTCATCGCCGCCCTGTTGGCGGGCTCGCTGGGTTTCGCCCTTGCCAAGCTGCGCGTCGAATGGGTGCGCGCGCCGGTGCTGACGAAGCAGATGAACGCCGCCGAGGTGCGCGGCTTCGTCGAGCTGATCGAGGCACGCCCGGCACGCGGCCAGCGGCTGACGGTGCGCGTCACCGCACTCGGCGACCTGCCGGAGGACCTTCGTCCCGCGCGCGTGCGCGTCACCACCAACCGGGCACTTCCCGGCCTGCAGCCGGGAACGGCCGTGCGCCTGCGGGCGACGCTCATGCCGCCATCGGAGCCGTCGCTGCCGGGCGACTACGACTTCGGGCGGCAGGCGTGGTTCGCCGGCATCGGCGCCGTCGGCTATTCGCTGTCGCGGCCCAGCATCGAAGCCACCGCCGGTGAAGCGCCAAGCGACCTGGCGTTGTGGGCGAGCGTGCAGCGCTTGCGTCAGGCCATCGGGGCGCGCATCGCGGCGGCGCTCCCTGGCGAGACCGGCGCCATCGCCACGGCGTTGATCACCGGCGAGCGCGGCGGCATCTCCGAAGCGACCAACGACGCATTCCGCGACAGCGGCATCCTGCACATCCTGTCGATCTCCGGCTTCCACATGGCGATCATGGCCGGCTCGGTGTTCTTCATCGTGCGCTTGGGCCTCGCCGCGTTCCCGTCGATGGCGCTGCGCTACCCGATCAAGAAGTGGGCGGCGGCCGCCGCCATGGCCGCGGCGCTCGCCTATCTGCTCATCTCCGGCGGCGCCTTTGCCACCGTGCGCTCAACCATCATGATCTCCATCATGTTCATCGCCGTGCTGCTCGACCGCCCGGCGCTGGCCCTGCGCAATGTCATCCTGGCGGCAACGCTGATCCTCATCGTCTTTCCCGAAAGCCTGTTCGATGTGGGCTTTCAGATGTCGTTCGCGGCGGTGCTGGCGCTCGTTTCCGTCTACGAGGCGTTGCGCCGGCGGCGGGCGTGGGAAGCGCTGATGCAGCACGCGTCCTCGCGTTTCGTTCTCTTCTTTGCCGGCATCGTGCTGTCGACGCTGATCGCCAGCGCCGCGGTGGCGCCGTTCGCCGCCTATCACTTCCACAAGAGCCAGCAGTATGCGGTGATCGCCAATCTCATCGCGCTGCCAGTGTGCAACATCGCCGTCATGCCGGCGGCACTGGCAGCGCTTGTCGCCATGCCGCTGGGGCTGGAAGCGTTGCCGCTGTGGGTGATGGGGAAGGGCATCGAGGCGATGGTGTGGGTCGCGCATCGAGTCGCCGAGGTGCCGGGCGCCGTGCTGCGCGTGCCGGCCATGCCGACGGCCGCTTTCGTGCTGATGATCGCCGGCGGGTTGTGGCTGATGCTGTGGCAGACGCGCTGGCGGCTCGCCGGCATTGGTCTTATCGCCGTGGGCGTGGCGCTGGCGCCGACGCTGCGGGCGCCCGATATCATTGTCGGTCGTGACGCGGAACTCGTTGCCGTGCGCGGGCCGGATGGCGAACTCTCCGCGGTCGGTGCGACGCGCGCCTCCTTCGAGCTGGAGCGCTGGCTAGAGCACGACGGGGCGCGTCGCAGTTTGGAGGCGGCGGCCAAGGCGAGCGTGTTCCGCTGCGACGGCGTCGGCTGCGGCGCCACCATCAAGGGGCTAGCGCTGGCGGTGGCGCGGCACCCGGCCGCCTTCGCCGAGGACTGCCGGCGGGCGGCGATCCTCATCTCGCCCATCGTCGGCCCGCGCGGCTGTACGGGCCCGAAGACGGTGATCGATTTCTTTGCGGCGCGACGGGGCGGCACGCATGCGCTCTACATCGACGCGGACGGGGCTATCCGCATCGAGACGGTGGCTGCGGCGCGCGGTGTTCGCCCGTGGGCGATGCCGCCAACACCGCGGTCAGCGGCGGCGGACGAAAGTGCCCGGCGCACCGCCAGCACTCAGTAGCGGCGCATCAGGCCGACGAGGCGTCCCTGGATGTCGACCTGGTCCGGTCCGAAAATGCGTGTCTTGAACTCTGGATTGGCGGCCTCGAGGGCGATGGTCGTGCCCTTCTTGCGCAGCCGCTTCAGTGTCGCTTCCTCCGAATCGACCAAGGCGACGACGATGTCGCCGTTCTCCGCCGTATCGCAACGTCGGATGATGACCGTGTCGCCGTCGAGAATGCCGGCCTCGATCATCGAATCGCCCTTCACCTCCAGGGCGAAGTGCTCGCCGCTGGTCAACAGATCGGGCGGGCAGGCGATGTCGTGGGTGTGGTTCTGGATGGCGCTGATGGGCGTGCCGGCGGCGATGCGGCCCATGACCGGCACCGACACGGTGCGGCTGTCGATGACCGTCGAGGGGGGCGGGGCAAGGTCGCGAGGACGACTCCCCTCGATGACGCTGAGGCCGGAGCGGCGGGGACCGGGCGGGGTGATCTGGTTCTCGGGAAGGCGGATGACCTCGATGGCGCGGGCGCGGTGCGGCAGCCGGCGGATGAAGCCCCGCTCCACCAGCGCCGTGATCAGGCGGTGAATGCCGGACTTGGACTTCAGGTCGAGCGCGTCCTTCATCTCGTCGAACGATGGCGGCACGCCTTTGTCCTGCATGCGCGCGTGGATGAAGAGCAAAAGCTCTTTTTGTTTCTCCGTGAGCATCGGGCCTCCTGGTGCTCGGCGGCGGGCCGCTTTTCCAGGTTGTCTGGACAAAGCGTGAACGTACCCTAGCCGTTCTCCTGCCGTTCCGCAAGAGGGGGCCGGTAATTGGGCTTTTCAGAAATCCAGCGGAAGAACGCGGACGGCTTCGCCGGCCGCGGCGGCGGGGGCGTTCGGCGGGCGCACGATGAGCACGTCGGCCGCCGCCAGCGCTGAGATGTGCGAGCTATCCTGCGTCGTGAGCGCCGTCACCGGCGGCAACCCCGCGGCGCCGGGGGACAGCGTGGCGCGCATGTAGTGCTGGCGCGGCCCGTTGGCTTCGAGGGGGTGGGCGAGCACCGCCGATTGCTCGCGCAGCGGTGCATCGCTGCGCCCGAGCAGGCGGAAGATCAACGGCACCAGGAACAGGCGCGCGGCGATGAGGCAGGACAGCGGGTTGCCCGGCAGCCCCAGCACGCGCTGGGCGTCGAGCCGCCCGAACAGCATGGGTTTGCCGGGGCGCACGGCCACCTTCCAGAAATCCAGCGCCATGCCGCGGGCTTCCAGCGCCGGCCTGACCAAGTCGCGATCACCCACGGAGGCCCCGCCGATGGTCACCAGCACGTCGGCGTCGGCGCCGGTTGCCAGCTTGGCCTGCAGATCTTCGAGCGTGTCGCCGGCGATGCCGAGCAGCCGCGCTTCGGCGCCGAAGCGCTTCACCAGCGCGGCGAGGCCATAGGGGTTGGAGGAGACGATCTGCCCCGGACCGGGCCGGGTGCCCGGCTCGACCAGCTCATCGCCCGTCGCCAGGATGGCGATGCGCGGCGCGCGGCGAACCTGCAAGCCGGCGTGGCCGGCGGCGGCGGCGAGGGTGATGGCGGAAGCGTCGAGCAGGCGCCCGGCGCGCAGCAGCGTGTCACCCTGGCGGAAGTCGCCGCCTGCGCGGCGGATGTTGTCGCCCGGCCTTGTTGCCTCGCTGACGCTCAGTGTCTCGCCGTCGCGCTCGGTGTCTTCCTGGATGACGACGGCGTCGGCGCCTTTGGGGAGGCTGGCGCCGGTGAAAATGCGCACCGCCTCGCCGGATCCGACCGTTCCTGCGAACGGCCCGCCGGCGTTGGATTCGCCGATAACGCGCAGGCGCGCCGGGACTCTGGTGACGTCGGCGGCGCGCACCGCGTAGCCGTCCATGGCGGAGGCATCGAACGGGGGCTGGGTCAGCTTCGCCGCCACGTCCTCGGCGAGCACGCGATCGGCGGCGCCGATAAGGTCGACGCTCTCGGCGCCGAGCGGGGCCGCGCCGTCGAGCACGCGCCGCAGCGCCTCTTCGACGGGGAGCAGTGCCATTTCACGCGCCTTTCTTGGCGGGGTATTCGCCGGAGCGGCCGCCGGATTTGTGCGTGACGCGAACGCCCTCGATGGTCATGGCGCGGTCGACGGCCTTCAGCATGTCGTACAGCGTCAGGCAGGCCACCGACACGGCGGTCAGCGCCTCCATCTCGACGCCGGTCTGGCCGGTCAGTTTCACTTCCGACGTCACGCGCACGCCGACCGGGGATTGGCTCGGCTCGAGGTTGACGACGACCTTCGTCAGGTTGAGCGGATGGCACAGCGGGATCAGCTCGTGCGTGCGCTTGGCGGCCATGATGCCGGCGATGCGTGCGGTACCCAGCACGTCGCCCTTGGGGGCTTCGCCCGACTGCAGCAGCGCCAGCGTTTCCGGCGCCATGCGGACGAAACCCTCGGCTTTGGCCGTGCGCGCCGTCACCGCCTTGTCGGAGACGTCGACCATGCGCGCCTCGCCCTTCTCGTCGATGTGCGACAGCTTACCCATTGGCGGCGTTCCTAGCGGCGGTGGGCATGCGGCGCCTCCGCGAGAGGACGATCGAGGAGTGCGCGCGTCGCCGCCGTGACGTCCGCCTGCCGCATCAGGCTTTCGCCGACGAGGAAGGTATTGACGCCGACGCGCTCCAGCCTGGCGATGTCGCCCGGCGTGAAGATACCGCTTTCGCCGACGACGATGCGGTCCTGCGGCACGCGCGGCGCCAGCCGCTCGGTCGTCGCCAGGGTGACCTCGAACGTCTTCAGGTTGCGATTGTTGATGCCGATGAGGCGGCAGTCGAGCTTCAACGCGCGGTCGAGTTCGGCATCGTCGTGCACCTCGGCGATGGCATCCATGCCCCAGTCCTTCGCCGCGTGCGCCAAGTCGCGGGCAACGGCGTCGTCGACCTCGGCGAGGATGATGAGGATGCAGTCGGCGCCCCAGGCGCGCGCCTCGGCCACCTGATAGGTGTCGAGCATGAAGTCCTTGCGCAGTGCTGGGAGGGAAGTTGCGGCGCGCGCGGCGGTCAAATACTCCGGCGCCCCCTGGAACGAGGGGCCATCGGTGAGCACGGAGAGACACGCGGCGCCGCCCGCCTCGTAGGCTTTGGCGAGGAGAGGGGGGTCGAAGTCGGCGCGGATCAGCCCCTTCGACGGGCTCGCCTTCTTGATCTCGGCGATGAGCGCCGGCAGACCGGCCTTGTGCTTGGCCTCGATGGCACCGGCGAAGGGGCGCACGCGCGGGGCGCTGCGGGCCAGCCCGGAGATGACCCGCGACGGCGTTGCCCCCTTCGCGCGGGCGAACTCCCCCAGCTTGTACCCCGTGCACTTTTCGGGGAGTTCCGCCATGGAACCTACGATACGCCGGGGGTGCGCGAGGATACGCCGCGGGTCCCGCGCTAGCTAGCTGGGGGGCTAGGGCGGGTCAAGCGAACTGACATGGGTCAGCGTTTGGAACAGCCGCTGCAGGGCAGCGTTGAACCATTCGACATCGTGATTTCAAGGAGCCCGACATGTCGATCCGCGCTTGGATCTCGGTCCTCGTTTCGATGATGGTGAATGCGGTCGTGTTCGGTATCGGAGCGGTCGCCGTGCTGGCAATTCCGGCCCTCGAGGCCGAAGCCTGGTTCTGGCTGCCGCTCGTGATAGTCGTCAGCTTCGTCATCTCTCCGTTCATCGCCTGGCAGATCGCGCCCATGCTGCGCTCGCGCTGGCAGCGCGAGCATGCGCGTCAAGCTGTCTAGCCATCTAGCCATCGTCGGCGTGCACTTCGACGACGCCGGTGTCGGCTTCCAGCACGTAGATCATGAGGTCCGGCCGCTCGCGCTTCAAACGCTGGGCCAACCGGCGGCCCTCCGCGCTATGGGCGCGGTGTTGCTCCTTGCTCCACGGGCCGTCGGCGGGATTGTCGGGGTCGAACGCGGTGTCGTAGACAGCGGCCCAGGCGTCAAGGTCGGATGTGAGCTCGGGTGATAGGGCAATCATTTCCGGCGGGAAGCAGCCGTAGCGGTCCTCGTCTAGCGCCCACAGCGGATCGCAGCGGTATTCGGCCATCACCTTGATGCGCTTTGACTCGTGCGGCGGCAAGCCGCGCTCATCGTCGGGCATGGCGCCGAGCACCCCGCCGCCGTTCCCCTTGCGCGGCGACCACCACAGGGCGCGCGCCACGTAGCCGGCATAGAGGGCCAGCCCCGCGCCGACGGCGATGAGCGCCGGCGTTGACGCCTGGTCGAGCGTGACGAGCCGCCCGCGATAGGCGGCCCAGACGATGAACGCCGTCGCCGCCGCATAGATGACGAAGGCGTTGGTGCTGGCGCGGCGGCCGCCGCCGTCGGGCTCATTCTCGGCATCGAAGAAACGTGGCGCCACGTAGTAGATGTAGGCCGCCTGCCCGAGGCTTGAGGCGACGAACACCCAGGCGGCGAGTTGCAGCCCGGCGAGCAGCAGCACGCCACCGATCAGCACCAGCGCCGCTGTGGCGATCATCCAGGCGTTCTGCGCCGTCTCGGTGCGCGCCGGCTTCTTCAGCGCGATGGCGGCGATGGCCTGATCGATGAGTTGCGACACGAGCGCGGCACGCGTCGCCACGAAGCTGCCGAAAGCATAGAAGGCGCCGATGATGCGCAACGCCACATCGGTCAGCTCGACCGTCTCCCCCACGTTTGAAATCCTTCCCTTTTCTCCAGATTAAGGATGGCCGGCGGCCGATCGGCGCCGCACTCTTTTCCGCTGTCTTAGCCCGCCTTACCCTGCCTTTGCCCCAATGAAATCGGATATACGCCTGCTTCGTCCGCCGTCCGGCGCGCGCCAGTGGAAGAATCGATGGAGGCTCGATGCGCAGATCGCCCGTCTCGGCTCACCGCGCCGCAACCCTTGCGGCGCTCGCCTGCGCATTTGTCGGTCTTTCGCCGCTGTCCGCACACGCCGTCGATGCCGAGCCGCAGACCGGTGCCGAGACGGCGCCGATGAAGGCGGCCATGGCCGCGTACCGCAAGAAGCTGGCCGAATACAACAAGGCGTACGACGCCTACGAGAAGGTGGCCGCACCTTACTGGCGCGACGTTACCGACAAGCGCTCGCGCCGGCGCACCAAGGTCGCCAACAACATCCGCCTCACCGCCGACGACTATGTGCTGACGCAGCCGCCGGTCTACACCGGGCCCGCCAAGCCGGAGAACCCGCTGCAGCCCGGCAAGCAGCGCAGCGAGGTCCCCGACGTCGAAGATTTCCTCGCCGCCGCCAAAGCCGAGTTCGACTTCGTGCCGCAAACGCCGGACGACGAGATCGCCTACAAGCGCGCCTACGCCAAGGTCGCCGCCGCCAAAGGCATCGGCAAAGAGACGGCGGTGAAGATCTACGGCTTCGAATCCGGTGGCAACGGCCCCTACGATATTCAGGCGGGTCGCGAGTACGACCGCAAGGCGAAGGTGATCTCGACGGCGCTGGGCTACAACCAACTCCTCACCACAAACACTGTCGGGCTTTTGGCCGAGGACGGCGGCGACTTCATCGCCGAGCTGAGCGAGAAGCATGCGGCCGCCGACGGCGAGCGCAAAGCCGCTCTCGCCGACAAGATCGCCAAGCTGAAGAAGATGATCGCCTTTGCGCGCACGGTACCCAACGACTGGAACGCGCACGGCCGCCTCGCCGGCACCCCCAAGGGGCTCGGCGTGCATGCGCTCAATCTCGACATCGACATCGGCCCGCTGCTGCAGACGCGGAAGCTGACGACGTCGGTCGAGTTCGCCAAGCGCAAGGGCTATACCGCCCCGCTGACCGCCGCCGAACTGGAAATGATGAACCTGACGGGCGACGGCAACGGCTACGACATGCTGACCATGCCGGCGGCGCTGCGCCAGAAGGTGCCGACCTCGAACTTCTTCCAGCGCGGTGGTTATGAGCGCAATCCGGTGGCGGCGCGCAACAACACCGTCGCCAAGCTGATCGCGGCGACCGACGCCAAGATGGTCGCCGAGGCCAAGCTGCAAGGTGCCAAGGATCTCGCCGCCGCCTTCGACGCGGTCACGGCGGCGCGGTAGGGCTGCGCCTGGTGGCGCCGCTGGCTTTGAAAAGAGGTGAATTATGCCCGCAGCCAAAGAAGTGGCGGCAGTGAATGGTGACCGCAATCTGGCATTGTTCTGCGACTTCGAGAACATTGCCCTGGGCGTGCGCGACAGCCAATACGCCGATTTCGACATGCGGCTCGTCGTCCAGAAGCTGCTGGTCAAGGGCAGCATCGTCGTGAAGAAGGCGTACTGCGATTGGGAGCGGTACAAGACCTACAAGAAGGCCATGCACGAAGCCGCGTTCGAGCTCATCGAAATACCGCACGTCCGCCAATCGGGTAAGAACTCGGCCGACATCCGCATGGTCGTTGATGCGCTCGACCTCTGCTACACCAAAGAGCACATCGACACGTTCGTCATCATCTCCGGTGATTCCGATTTCTCGCCGCTGGTCAGCAAGCTGCGCGAGAATGCGAAAACCGTGATCGGCGTCGGCGTCAAGAACTCCACGTCCGACCTGCTGATCAGCAATTGCGACGAGTTCATCTTCTATGACGATTTGGTGCGGGAGCTCCCGGCCCCGCGCAAGGACAGCAGGCCGGCGCGACGCGAGCCGGCGGCCAAGGCGGCGAAACCGCAGAAGGACCGCAAGCAGGAAGGGATCGATCTCGTTCTGGAGACGACGAAGGCACTGGACGCGGAGCGGGGCGACACGGCCAAGCTCTGGGGATCGATGATCAAGCAGACCCTGAAGCGCCGTCACCCCGGGTTCAACGAGTCGTTTTACGGGTTCGCCTCATTCAACGAGCTGCTCGAGGAAGCGCAGACGCGCGGCTATCTCAAGCTCGAGCTGGATGAGAAGTCGGGCGGCTATGTCATCGAGAGCGTGACTCCCTGATGGCTACGATCCGCGGGTGCGCGGCCCGCGCAGCCGCACGAGCTGCCAGGCGGTAAGGACCTCGCTGCCGCCTTCGATGCGGGCACCGCGGCGCGGTAGGCCGGCCCAATAGGGTGAGCGGAACGAACCGGGGCGGCGTGGCGTTTGCTGGCCATGCAGCCAGACACCCCGGTCGCGTCAGCCGACAATCCCGATATAACGGCGCCGACCCCGCCGGAAGGCGATCCACCGCCTTTGCCCGGCCCGCCGGAGGGCGATCCTCCGCCGCGCGATCCCGAGCAGCCGCAAAGGCTGCCTGGCACCCCCAGCCGTCCCGTTACCGAGCCGCCCGATGCCCCTAACCGCGGCACGCCGAGATAATTGCACTGGTCTATATGCACCGGGACGGCGCAAGTTGCCCGGTGGCGGCGCGCGGTGCATGGTCGAGCCGGCGGTGCGACGGACGACGCGCCAGGCGGAGGCTGTACGACAATGGACCGGCTAGACGATCAGATCATTCTGCTGGTCGAGGATGAGCCAATCATCCTCGCCGACATTCAGCAGGAGCTGGAGAAGGTCGGCGCGCGCGTGGTGCCGGCGAGCTCCGTGCAGGAGGCGCTGGCGCTGCTGGCCAGCGAAGCGGTCACTGCCTCCATCCTCGACTACAAGCTGCAGGGCGGCACCGCCGACGATCTCTGCCATCAACTGACGGAGCGAAATATCCCGTTCGTGATCTACAGCGGCTACACGAACGTCGAAGGCGAGTGCAACAAGTGGGAGATCGTCTCCAAGCCAGCCGACCCGCGCGAGCTGGTGACGCGGGTGCTGCGCGTGCTGGT
>CAZOOS010000085.1:0-11081 GCA_964581475.1 uncultured Hyphomicrobium sp. | reverse complement strand
GGCGGCAGCGCCAAGAAGAAGGAAGTGGCCGGCTGGGTGCGCGAGCTGGGCATGCCGCTGACCATCAACGCGCCGATCCATCGCCACAACATCAATAGCGTCGAAGCCATCATCAATTATGCGGTCGAACTGGGCGCCGGACGCGTCGAGATCGCTCACGTGCAGTACTACGCCTGGGCGCTCAAGAACCGCGCCTCGCTGATGCCGACCCGCGAAGCGTTTATGAACGCGGCGCGCATCGTCGAGCGCGAGCGCGAGCGCCTCAAGGGAATCATCGTCATCGATGCGGTGGTGCCGGACTACTATGCCAAATTCCCCAAGCCCTGCATGGGCGGCTGGGGCAAAGGCATCATCAATGTCACCCCGTCGGGCCGCGTGCTGCCGTGTCACGCGGCGGAATCAATCACGCACCTTGAGTTCGACAACGTGCGCGACAAGACCCTCGGCGACATCTGGCTGAATGGCTCCGCCTTCCAAAAGTACCGCGGCACGGAGTGGATGAAGGAGCCATGCCGGACCTGTCCGCGGCGTGAGATCGATTACGGCGGCTGCCGCTGCCAGGCGTTTGCCCTGACCGGCGACGCGGCCAACACCGACCCGGCCTGCTCGCTGTCGCCGTTGCACGAGGAGTGGGCGCAAGTGGCCGACATGGAGTCCCACCAGACGCCGCCGGAGTTCATCTATCGCCGGCCGGGCGGGGCAACGCCCAAGCCTGCCGCTGCGAAAACGCCCGTTTCCAGCGACGCCTGAGGACGACCGCGGCGCACAATTAAATCCGACTGGCAGCCTCGGGGAACCGCGGGTGCGGCATCGTGTTCAGTCCAAGTTCACAAAAGGCTTGGCAAATTCACGACCGCCATCCGATGATACGCGCGCCATCCAAAACGACGCGTGATCGTCGAAAACAGGGAGAAGAATATGCTCAGGTGGGTTGCCGCAGCGGGTCTCATGCTCGCGCTGCCGACAGTCGCGTCGGCCCAGGATGCCGAGGCGGGCAAGAAGCTCTTCACCAAGTGCGCACCGTGCCATGCGGTCGGACCTGGCGCTAAGAACAAAGTCGGCCCCGAGCTCAACGGCTTGATTGGGCGCGCGGCCGGTTCGGTCGAAGGTTTCGCCTATTCGGCCGCGATGAAGGGCTCCGGCATCACGTGGGACGACGCCACGTTCAAGGAGTACATCGCCGACCCGAAGAAGAAGGTTCCGGGCAACAAGATGCTCTTTCCCGGCGTCAAGGACGAGACCGAGCGCGACGATCTCGCCGCCTATCTGGCCTCCTTCAACGCCGACGGCAGCAGCAAGTAAGCGACTGCCGTTCGACTGTTTCGGAATCGCCGCGGATCGCAAGATCCGCGGCGCTTTTTTTGCCTGTGCTACGCGAGCGGTTTCACGCTGGCAGCGTCGATCGCCTCGTACATCGCGCGCACGCTCGACCCGCCAATCACGAGATCAGGCGCGATGTCCATCAGCGGGGCTAGCACGAAAGCGCGCGCACCTATGTGCGGATGCGGCAGCACGAGGTCCGCATCATTCACCTCGCGATCGCGATAGATGAGCAGATCGAGATCGATGATGCGCGGCCCCCACTTTTCCGTCGCCACGCGTCCCATCCGCCGCTCGATGTCCTTGCAGCGCACGAGCAACTCGCGCGGGCCGAGCTGCGTTGACACGGCGATCGCCGCATTGACGAACCAGTCCTGGTCCGTTTTTCCCCACGGCTCGGTGGCATAGTTGCGTGAGCGCGCCAGCAGGCGCACGTCGCCGGCCGCCGTCAGCAGCGCGATGGCGCGGTCGATGTTGGCGCCCTTGTCGCCGAGGTTCGAGCCCAACGCCACGATGCAGTCGAACGCAAGGTCGGCTGGGATGGCGTCGGACATCGGGGCTCGCTTGGGCGGCGGGTTGCAGGGCGCTGCTCGTTATCTTGCCTGCCCCCGCGAGGCAAGCGCCGCAGCCGCTCCCGCAAACCCGATCAATCGTATTTTATGTACGCGAACCGCGCGTCCCCGTGGGGCGTCCCCTCCAACGCGCCGCCGTCCTTGCCGGGCTGCCAGTGAACGACGTCTTCTATCTTTTTGGCCAGCTCGAAGTCCTTGGGGGTGATGCCCTTGGCGGTGTGCGTCATTAGGCGCACCTCGACCCAGGCGTAAGAGGCTGTGATATCTGGATGATGCCAGGCGGCCTCGGCCAAGTGGCCGACCGTATTGATCACCATCAGCGTCCCTTTCCACCCGTTCGTCTTGTATGTTCGCCTGATCCAGCCATCTTCCAGTCGCCACTTCGGCAGGTTTTTTTGCAGCCAAGCGTTGACTTCGGCCTCAAGCATGGGCTTTTCGCGCTCTGCCGCCATAATGTCCTCTCCTCCGCCTATGGGGACGCTTCGCACCAGCAGGTTGGACCGTAATGCCACTGGCCGACGCAACGCAAACTGGGCAGCCGGCCAAGGGCCGACCCGCGGACAAGTCCATGCGCGCCCACCCGGGGTCCGTGCGCATCATGGCCCCGGCACGACTGCACCTTGGCTTCCTCGATCTGAACGGCGATCTGGGCCGGCTGTTCGGTAGCATCGGCCTTGCCATAGACACGCCCCGGACCGAACTCACCTTGAAGCGTGCCCGCGGCTTCAAGGGTGAGGGTCCCGACCATGCGCGCGCCCTCGCCACCCTGCAGCGCTTCGCTGAGGTCTTCTCGCTCGAGGGCGGCTACGACGTGAAGGTCACCTCAGCCATTCCTCCTCACGCCGGCCTCGGGTCAGGGACCCAACTTGCTCTCGCCGCCGGCGCGGCCTTGATGGAACTCGAGGGGCTGACCTATAGCCCCGCCCGCCTCGGCGAGATCGTCGACCGAGGCGCCCGCTCCGCCATCGGCATGGCCGCCTTCGAGCAGGGCGGCTTCATCGTCGACGGTGGTCGCGGCGCCATCGATCGAGCCCCGCCCATTGTCGTGCGCGCCGACTTTCCCGAAGCCTGGCGCGCCCTGCTCGTCATGGACGCGAACACGGACGGCGTGCACGGCGAAGCCGAAGCAAGAGCCTTCGCCGCGCTGCCCCCGCTGCCCGAAAGCGCGGCAGCACGCGTCTGCCGCCTCGTTTTGATGCAGCTGGTGCCCGGCGTGATGGAGAGCGACATCGACGCCTTCGGCGGCGCCTTGACCGAGATCCAAGCGATCGTCGGCGGACACTTCGCAGGTGCACAAGGCGGCAGCCCTTGGGCCAGCCCGGCGGTTGGGCGCGCGGTGGAAACACTTCGCGAGGCCGGCGCGTACGGAATCGGACAGAGCTCGTGGGGGCCGACGGGATTCGCCTTCGCACCCTCGCAGGAAATTGCCGACCGCCTCTATGATTCTTCGATCGAACTCGCTAGAGCCGAGGGTCTTGAGATACTGATCGCTGCCGGGCGGAACAGGGGTGCCAGCATCGAGCGGATCGCGAGCACATGATCAAAAGCCCAAATCAAAAGCCGAGGAAGAAAAGAACATGAGCGACGCCACTCCGATACTGCACATGCTCTCACCACAAAAGCATATGTCTCCCTTCGACGTGAACATGGCAGCGGATGCCGGGTGGAAGGTCATCGTCCCCTACATCAACGTGACGCTCGAGGAGGTGACGGCGCTGACGCAGGACGCCATCTTCTCGCGTCCGCCGAACTTTGGCGTGCGCACGGGTCTGTTCATCGGCGGCAAGGACGCCATCCTGGCGCTCGACATGATGGACGCCGCGCAGAAGGCGCTGGTGCCGCCATTCGGCCTTTCGACATTCGCCGATCCGGCCGGCTCGTTCACCACTGCGGCGGCCATGGTCGCCTGCGTCGAGCGCGTGCTGCGCACCAAATTCAACAAGAGCTGGAAAGGCACGAAAGTCGCCGTGTTCGGCGCCACCGGCGTCGTCGGCTTCGCCTCCTCGATCATCACCGCGCTGGAAGGCGCGCAGGTGACGCTCGTCGCGCATCGCGGCGTTGATCGCGTCATCAAGTCGGCCGAGGTGTCGAAGCAGCGCTTTGGCGTCGACCTCATCGCCAAATCTGGCGAGACGGAGGAGCTAAAGCGCGCAATCATCGCCGATGCCGAGGTGATCTTTGCCGCTGCCGCCGCCGGCGTGCGCGTCATCAGCGCCGCGGACAAGGCGCTGGCCAAGAACCTGCTCGTCGTCGCCGACGTCAATGCCGTGCCGCCGCCCGGCGTCGAAGGCATGGAGCTGTTCATGGACGGCGCGGCGCTGCCGGGCTGCAACGCCCTCGGCGTCGGTCCGCTGGCGATCGGCGACATCAAGTACAAAACTGAATCGGGTCTCTTCAAGCGCATGCTGACATCCGACAAGCCGGTGCACTACGACTTCCGTGCCGCCTTCGAGCTGGCGCGCACGTTGACCACTTGACGGCCGGTACGGTCCTCATTGCTGCGCTGTCCGGGCGGGGGCTCGCCGCCTCCGCCCGGCGCGCGGGATACCTGCCGCTGGTGGCCGACGCGTTCGGCGACAGCGACACCACCAACTTCGCCGCCGCCGCACGCCGTGTCACCGATGCGGCGCGCCTCGGCTTTCGCGCCAAGCCAGTGTTTTCTGCCCTCGCCGAACTCGAAGCGGCAGCACCGTCGCCGCCCATCGGCCTCGTCCTCGGCTCCGGCTTCGAGGACCGCCCAAAGCTCATCGCCGCGCTGTCGCGCCGCTATCGGCTGATCGGCAACGGCGCCGAGACCATCGCCCGCTCCAAGAACCCTGCCGGCTTTTTCGCGCTCCTCGACACCCTCGGCATCGCCCATCCCGCAACGCAACTGACGCCGCCGGCCGACATGGCTGGCTGGCTGTCGAAGCGGGTCGGCGGCAGCGGCGGCACGCATGTTATCGACGCTGCCGCAGCAGACCGGAGTCCGCGCCGCTACTATCAGCGCCGGCTCGATGGCGTACCGCACTCCGTGCTGGCTGTGGCGACCGTAGACGGCCTGCATATCGTCGGCATCAGCCGCCAGTGGTCCGTCGGTGGGGGGCCGCGCCCGTTTCGCTACGGCGGCGCCGTTGGCCCCGTCCAGTTGCCACCTGTCGTCGATGCTGCGATGCGTGTAGGGGCCACACGCGTGTCCTCGGCGCTCGGGCTCATTGGTCTCGTCGCCTTCGATTTCCTCGTGGTCGGCGACGTTCCCTTCCTCATCGAGGTGAACCCGCGCCCTGGGGCCACGCTCGATGTGTTCGACGATGCCCATGGCGGATTGCTTCGTGCCCACGTCGACGCCTGCGGCGGCAAAACCCCGCGCCTCCCCACCCCGCAAGGCGCGCGTGCGGCGGCGATCCTTTACGCCGATCTAGGCTCCCTGACGATCGGCGCCGTCCGCTGGCCAGAATGGACGGCCGACCGCCCGCTCCCCGCCACCCGCGTTCCGCGCTATCGGCCCATCGCTACGGTTTTCGCTGCCGCGGAGGCCCCGGAAACCGCCTTCGAGAGCTGCCGCCGACGCTTGGACGAATTGGCGGAGATGCTGTATGCACAGGCGCCAAACAGGGAGCGAAACGACAATGCAGAAGTACAACGGCCCCGCCCCGAGCGTTTCCGCGCGCGCAGCGAAGCTCGTTGACAGCATCGCCGCCGAAGCCAGCGCGTTGCGCTGCTCGGTTACCACCGGTGGCGCCGGCGAGCGGCTGATCGACATGGGCGCCGGAGTCCCGGGCGGGCTCGAGGCCGGGCGGCGCCTCGCCGAGGTCTGCCTGGGCGGCCTTGGCACGGTGTCACTGCACATGGCGTCGGCCCTGAAGCGCTGGCCGCTGGGGGTCACGGTCCATGCTTCCAATCCGGTGATCGCCTGCCTCGGCAGCCAGTACGCCGGCTGGTCCATTTCCGAGCAGGAGAGCGGGTTCTTTGCCCTCGGCTCCGGTCCCGCACGTGCCCTGTCGCGCGTCGAGGCCCTGTACAAGGATCTCGGCTACGTCGACCATGGCCCCAAGGCGGCGCTCGTCATCGAAGGCGACAAGGCCCCGCCGACGTCCGTCGCACGCACCATCGCCACCGCCTGCGGCGTGCAATCCGCCGATCTGACCATTCTCTACGCGCCGACGGGCAGCCTCGCCGGCACCGTGCAGATCGCTGCGCGGGTGCTCGAGGTCGCATTGCACAAGGCGCACGAGCTGCACTTCCCGCTCGAGCATATCGAGGACGGCATCGGCACGGCGCCGATCGCGCCGCCTATCCCGGACTTCATCCGGGCCATGGGCCGCACTAACGATGCCATCATCTATGGCGGTCGCGTGCAGCTGTTCGTGCGCGGCGCCGACGAGTCGGCGCAAAAGCTGGCGCAGCAGTTGCCGAGCTCGACCTGCTCGGCCTATGGACTGCCCTTTGCCGAGATCTTCGCCGCCGCCGGTGGCGACTTCTACAAAATCGATCCGATGTTGTTCAGCCCCGCCGAGGTGACTGTTTCCAACCTCGACACCGGCTCCTCCTTCCATGCGGGCGAACTTGCTCCAGACGTCGTCGATAAAAGCTTCCGCTGATCCGTCAGCGGCCGGCTTACGCATTGCGCTCTTGCTCGAGGAGGAGAGCGGCAATTGGCATGTGCGTCGTCTCGCCGAGGCGCTGCGCGCGCGCGGGGCCGACGTCGTCGTAAGCTCGCTGCCCCGCTGCGCATTCGATACGCAGCTCGCGAGCGGCATCGACATTCCCGGTTTCGACGGCGAACTGCCGGACGCCGTCTTCGTGCGCTCGATCTCGCAAGGCACCCTCGAGCAGATCACCTTTCGGCTGGGCCTTCTGCACGCACTGCGCGAGAGCGGAGTGCGCGTGTGGAACGACGCACGCGCCATCGAGCGCTGCGTCGACAAATCGGCGACGACGTTTCTACTGCACAAGGCCGGCATTCCGACGCCGCGCACGCGCACCATGGAAACCAAGCTGCCGGCCGATGCCTACGTGGCCGGCGCCGGGCGTCCGCTGATCTACAAGCCGCTGTTCGGCTCGCAGGGCAAAGGGCTGCTGCGCGTCGACGACATCGCCGGCCTGCCGCCGCCGGAAGCCGCCGATAACATCTACTATCTGCAGGATTTCGTGCCGCCGTCCGGATCCACCTTCGAGGACTGGCGCGTCATCGTCACGCGATCGCGGGTCGTCGCCGCCATGACGCGGCGCGCCGGCAACTGGATCACCAACGTTCACCAGGGCGGCGCACCCAGCGCCCACCAGCCGAGCGAGGAAATGGCGCGGCTCGCTTCTGGCGCCCTCGCCGCCGTGGGCGCCGACTACGCCGGCGTCGATCTCATCCGCACGCCGGACGGCCGCTTGCTGGTGCTCGAGGTAAACAGCAATCCCTCGTGGCGCGGCTTGCAAAGCGTCGCCGAGATCGACATCGCGCAAGTGATCGTCGAGGATTTCCTGCTCGCCGTCGCCGAGCATCGCCGGCACGTCCCGGGGCCGCAAGTAGAGCCATGCCCGGTTTGAGTGCCGCGCAGATCTCCGATCTCTTCCTGGCCGCCTGCCGCGCCGAGCTTGACGCACTCAAGCCCGGCAACGTGCACGTCCACGCCGCCGGGCACGGCATGCAGGTTGCTCAATTCGAAGCCAGCGCCGCCGCATCGGCGCCGTTCATCGCCGCCGCCGGCGTTGGTGTCGGCGCACGCATCCTCGGCGCCGTCGAGGCCTCGTTCGCCGCCGCCGGCTGCAACACCAACCTCGGCATCCTGTTGCTGTGCGCGCCGCTTGCCGCGGCCGCGGAGCTGCCGGGGAATGCATCGTTGCGCGAGCGGTTGCGCGTCGTGCTCAACGGCTTCGACGACAACGACGCCGCCGCGGTGTTCGCCGCCATCCGCATCGCCAACCCCGGCGGCCTCGGTTCCGTGCCCGAACAGGACGTCGCTGCGGCGCCGACGGTGGGATTGCTTGAGGCGATGGGGCTCGCCGCCGGGCGCGATCGCATCGCTGCGGCCTACGTCACCGACTACGCCGACATCTTCGAATTCGGCTTGAAGGTGCTCGCCAACGCCATGGCGCACACGGACGACCAAGTGCTGGCCGTGACCACGCTGCACATGGCGTTTCTCGCCTATTTTCCCGACAGTCACATTGCGCGCAAGCACGGGTCGGCGATGGCCGCGACGGTGCTCGCGCAGGCCCATGCCCTGGCTCCCGCCTGGCAGCCCGTCGTGCGGCGCAACACTCTGGCCAAATTGCTCGATTTCGATGCAGAACTGAAGCGGCTCAACGTTAATCCGGGGACCACCGCCGACCTTGTTGTAGGCACCCTGTTCGCTGCTTCCATATGCGACGCATTGGGCCCCTCGAGGGTGCCGTAGCCCCTTGTCTCGGTAGGGGGCGTTGCGTTATCTAGTGGCGGTGCTAAAGGCGCGCCGCTATCCAGCCAACCGGTTCGGGGACAACGTCACCGGACGCAGATAACAACGGATAGCTTTTCGAAATTGGGCAGAACCGGTGCGCTCGGCTTCGGCGGGGTGGCGTTGGTGCTCGTGGTGTTTATAGCTTGGGAGAAACCCCGTATATGGCCAAGATCAACAAGGTACTTCTCGGCGAGTCGCTCGTCGGAGATGGAAACGAGGTCGCTCACATCGACCTGCTCATGGGTCCGCGCGGTTCGGCCGCTGAAACGGCGTTCTGCAACGCGCTGACCAACAACAAGGACGGCTTCACGACGCTTCTCGCCGTCATCGCGCCGAACCTGCCCTGCAAGCCGAACACGATCCTTTACAACAAGGTCACCATCAAGGACGCCCGTCAGGCCGTTCAGATGTTCGGACCTGCTCAGTACGCCGTCGCCAAGGCCGTGCAGGACTCGGTCGCCGAGGGCGTGATCCCGGCTTCCGAAGCTGACGACATCTTCATCTGCGTCGGCGTGTTCATCCACTGGGAAGCTGCCGACGACGCCAAGATCCAGGACTACAACTATCGCGCCGTGAAGGAGTCCATTGCTCGCGCCGTTGCCGGCAAGCCGACTGCGGCCGAAGTCACTGCCCAGCGTAACTCCGCCCATCACCCCTTCGCTGCGAAGGCTTGAAGCGGAAACCGTCCACAGCAGGATGATGCCCCTCCTATGAGGGGGGGTCTGCTGCAGCGATTGGGTAGACTACTTTCCGGCCGTTGGAACGGGTAGAACCCCCGGCGTGCGGTTCTGCTCTGACCCTTCGTGCGACGATATCAAAGGCCGGCGATCTCCTGGAGATCGCCGGCCTTTATCGTTCCTGCATGCAGCGCCGTGGCGATGAGCGCGCCCGCAGCGCCGGCGGCATGCAGCGCTTCGATATCAGCTCGGTCGCGCACGCCCCCGGCGGCGTAGATGCGGCGAGGCCCGGCGCCGGCGACGATGTCGGCGACGCGTTGCAGGTCCGGGCCCTCTCCGGAGCCGACGCGAGCGAGCGTCATGACGATGACAGCGTGCGGCCAGTGCTGCGGCTCGTCCAGCACCGCCCCCGGTCCCGCAAAGCGATCATCCTTGAAGTCGAGCGAGAGAACATAGCGGTCGGGCGGCAAGGCGCGCAGCGCAGCGACATCCTCGTCTCCCAGACTTTCGCTGCCGAGGACAGGCACGACATGCGCTTCACCGGCGATGCGCTGCGCCACCTCCCGGGCCGACCCGCCATCGTCGACCCACAGGCGCATCCGCGGCACCGCCGCGGCGAGGCGTGCCGTCAGGGCTTTGTCGCGCCCCCGCCCCTCGATGCCGTCGAGGTCGGCGACGTAAAGCGCCGGAAAGGTAAACAGCGCGGCGTAGGCGCGCGCGATGTCGACTGGATCGCTGCCCACGGCGATCGGCGTCACCAACGGCTTGTAGTCGGCACGCCGCCCGCGCATGGCGGCCACGGCGCGGCCGAGGCGCACGTCGATCACCGGGATGGTATCCATGGCTTACTTGCCTCCGCGGGCCCTCCGTGTAACACGGCCGACGAGCAAATGGTGCCCGCGGACAGGTTCGCGGCACGGAGGCGCCGATGGCCATCACTGCCGGCTACGACGTGGGCGGCGCGCACCTCAAGGTGGCGCTGGCCGAGGACGGCCGCGCTGTCGCCGTTCGGCAGATCGCCTGTCCGCTGTGGCAGGGCCTCGACATGCTTGATGCCGCCTTTACCGCGGCGATGCCGCTCGCGGCCCGCGCCGACCGGCATGCGGTGACAATGACCGGGGAACTCTGCGAGCTGTTCCCCGACCGTCGCACCGGCGTCGCGACGATCCTCGAGCGACTGCAGGCGATCCTACCGCCGGGCCTGCGCATCTGGATGGGTCTGCGGGGCTTTGGCGGCATCGACGAAGCCTATGCCGATCCGATGAGTGTCGCCTCGGCCAACTTTCTCGCCAGCGCCGTGCTGGTTGGGAGGGAGGTCGCGGACGCGCTGCTCGTCGATATGGGCTCGACCACAACGGACATCATCGCCATTGCCGGCGGCAAGCCGGCCCCGCTCGGCATCACCGACGGCGACCGCTTGGCGACGAGCGAGCTTGTCTACTCCGGGCTTACGCGCACCGATGTCAGCGTCGTCGCCCAGCGGGCGACGTTTCGAGGGCGCGCACAACGCCTCGCGGCCGGCGGCTTTGCCAACATGGCCGACGTGCGCCGCATTCTCGGCACGCTGCCGGCCGGCGTCGATCAGCATGCGACGCTCGACGGGCGCGGGACGTCGGCGCACGAAAGCCTCGCGCGCTTTACCCGCTGCTTCGGCCGCGATGCCGCCGACGCTGCGGCCGCAGACTGGGGCGCCTGCGCCCGCGAAGTTGCCGAGCGGCAAACCGCCGAAGTTCGCGCCGCCATCGGGGAAGTGCTGTCGGCCTCGGCGCTGACGGTGAGCGCCCCGATCGTCGTTGCCGGGATCGGCGCTGCGGAGATAGACGCTCAGGCGGCCATGCTCGGACGCGCGTCGGTGAGCTTCGGCACGCTGGCCGCTGCCACACCCGATTGCCACGAATGGGCGACGCGCTGCGCCCCCGCCGTTGCCGTCGCGCTTCTGGCCGGCGACGTCTAGCCCGGGCCAGCGCGGAAGGCTGCGATCTTTTCCATCAGCCAGCCCCAGGCTTCTGCCTCGCGGGTGCCGGCGGTCTTGCTGATGGCGATCTCGAGGTATTTCAGCTCCGCGTCGACCTTATCCGGAGGCAGCATCTTGAGGCGCG
>CAZOOS010000084.1:0-11116 GCA_964581475.1 uncultured Hyphomicrobium sp. | reverse complement strand
TGAAGTGCGAGTGGTCGGAAAAGCCCCAGCTGAAGGCGATCTCGCCGACCATGCGATGCGCCTGGAGGGGATCTGCGAGCGCGCTGCGGCAGCGCTCGAGGCGGCGGTGCAGAATATAGCGCTCGAGCGAAAAATTCTCCTCGGCGAGCAGGTCGTTGGCATAGCGCACGCTGACACCCGCCGCGGCGGCGGCTTCCGCCGGCTTGAGGCCCGGATCGCTGAGCCGCGCGTCGATGGCCGCCTTGAGGCGCAGAAGCGCGGTGGCCCGTGGCGATGAGAGAGCGGGATGCGCCTGCCCTAACTCCGTCGCGAAGGCCAGCGCGATAAGATCGAGGGCCTGCTCGGCGAGCCGGTCGCCGGTAGCTTGCTCAAGACTGTCGAGACGACCGGCCAGGAGCGAAGCGAATTCGCTCGCCAAGCCGGCAGTCGGTGCACCTGCCGAAATGGGGCGCGCACAGAATGCTGCGGCGTTCCCCAACCTGGCCGTCAGCGCCTCGCGCGGCATACTGATGACCATCGACGACATCGGCGACAAAAGGAAATGTCGCATCGGCCGCGTGGCATCGATCAGCACCATAGTGCCGGCGTCATGCACGATCTCGCTGCCCTCGTGGTGCGATACTGAGCGCCCCGCGTGCCGAATGGACAGCGCAATAGAATCGGCTCCGTCCCGGGTGTCACGGGGAGAACGCTCTATCTCGCAGGCGTCACCCCTGCAGGTTGCAATCCTCAGACGGCCAAGAGACCCGGCGCGCATGGCGGCGTTGTGGCAGCCATTGGGAAAGCGGATGTCCTGGCGGAAGACCGTACGGGCCACCGCTTCCACCCAATAGGACGTTCGGTCCCGCGGATGCACGTTCGTCGTCGAGTAGGCGACCGTCATGGCACCCCGAGCCCCGCCAATAGCACCACGGTCAATCGATTGTGCCGATTCAGTCAAGGGCCTTTAACCTCGGAAGTCAGCCACCGAAGGTCCTCTGCCTCAGCCACGCGCCGACCAGTCCGCATCCCGGGCGCACTCTCGGTAATCACTCGGCGACATGCCGAAGGCCCTGCGGAAGCGACGCGTGAAGTGCGAGTGGTCGGAGAACCCCCAACTGAAGGCGATCTCGCCAACCATGCGATGCGCCTGCAGTGGATCGCCAAGCGCGGCGCGACAGCGCTCCAGGCGCCGATGCAGGATGTAGCGCTCGAGCGAAAAATTCTCCTCGGCGAGCAGGTCGTTGGCATAGCGCACGCTGACGCCCGCCGCGGCGGCGGCTTCCGCCGGATTGAGGCCCGGATCGCTGAGCCGCGCGTCGATGGCCATCTTCAGGCGGAAGAGGGCGCTTGCGCGCGGCGACGATAACGCCGGCGTGCCGTTGCCGGAGGACAGGGCGAGAGCAATCAGATCGAGCGCCTGCGCGGACAGGCGACTGCGGACCGCATCATCGAGCGTTCCCGCACGGACCGCGAGCTGGGTGAGAAATTCCGCCACCAGCCCGACAATGGGAACCTTCGTCGATACGGCGACGGACAATGCCGGCCCCCCCATGCGCGCCTGCAGGGCCGCGCGCGGAACGTTGACGAATAACGACTTCGACAGCTCGAGGAACTCGACCTCCATCGGTCGTCCGGCGTCCTGCAAGATGACTGTCCCGGGGTCGACGACGACCTGCCGGTCGCCCTGCTTAAAGAGCGAGCGGCCCGAAAGGCGAACACACAGGATCAGGTCGTCGATATCGTCGCGTGCCACGTCTTGCCGCGTGCGCGTTACATGGCACGGACCGCAGTCGCACCGGGACAAGACGATACTGCCGAGCCGCTCGGCCGAGAGATTGCCGACAAACGTCTCCGCCGACGCGTCGAAGCCATGCTTGAAGTAGGCCCGGGTTGCCACGTCCACCCAATAGGGAATGCGGTCCCGCTGGCTTAGTTCACGCGTGGAAAATGCGACAGACATGGACTCCGGCTCCGGCAGCTTCCCCCACGGTCAACCGATTGTGCCGGGTCGGTCAAGCGGCGCGCGCGGTTCTCTTGTTTAATCCGTCCACCGAGAGTCAGGAATCTGAGATTGTTCGGCGCCGTGCAACTTCTCCGGGCCCTGACCGGCAAACACTCGCCCAGGTGGTGACCCTTGAGCCTTTCGACACTGCATCTGCTGCACCGCGTTCATCAATGTGCCGGGGAACTCTTCCAGTCGCACATGAACGGGCTCGACGTGACGACGACCCAGTACACCGTGCTGGTGGTGGCGGGCGAAAAGGATGGCCTCAGCCAGCAGGATATCATCAACGCCACCGGCATCGACCGGTCGACGGTCTCCCAGGTTGTGCAGTTGCTGATCCGCAAGGGGTTGCTAAAGCGGCGGCGCACGCGCCACGACGCGCGCGCTTATGCGGTGTCGCTCACCGATGCTGGCAGGGACGTTCTGAAGACCTCCGAACCCATCGTCGGGCGCATAGAGGAAGCGCTGATTGAGGCGCTGCCGTCGACCCGTGCGAAAGTGTTCATCGCCAACCTGCGCACCATCGTTGAGGCTTTCGAGCCCGCCAAGCCATAAGCTGAGGCGCCTCCTTCCGTACCGCCGGCGTGCCGCTCGTCGCGGCAGCTCACGTTGACTCGCGCCCGCGGGCCAATAGAGTGCGCTGCGTTGCAACAGGGGAGTTCCAATCGCGATGGCCGCTAGCCGCACCCCCCAGAAATTCTTCGCCCCGCTCGCCATCGGCGCTCCCGAGCCCTACCGCGCGCTGCCGGTAAAGTTGGAGCGCATGATTCATTTCGTGCCGCCGCACAACGAGAAGATCCGCTCGAAGATCAAAGACATCGCCGGTCAGGTCGACGTCGTCCTGGGCAATCTCGAGGACGCCATTCCTGCCGACCAGAAGGAGGCCGCGCGCGCCGGCTTCATCGCCATGGCGCGCGACAATGATTTCGGCTCGACCGGTCTATGGACACGCATCAATTGCCTCAACAGCCCGTGGATGCTCGACGACGTGCGGGAGATCGTCGCCGCCGCTGGCGACAAGCTCGACGTCGTCATGCTGCCAAAGGTAGAGGGGCCCTGGGACATCCACTACCTCGACCAACTGCTGGCTCAGCTCGAAGCCAAGCATAGCGTCAAGAAGCCCATCCTCATTCACGCCATCCTCGAGACGGCCGAGGGGGTCAACAACGTCGAAGCCATCGCGGCGGCCTCCCCGCGCATGCACGGCATGAGCCTCGGGCCCGCGGATCTGGCCGCTTCGCGCGGGATGAAGACCACACGCGTCGGCGGCGGCCATCCCGACTACGGAGTGCTGGCTGACGCAAGCGGCGACGGCAACGCCAAGCGGGCGTTCTACCAGCAGGACCTCTGGCACTACACGGTCGGCAAGATGGTCGACGCTTGTCTCGCCTACGGCCTGAAGCCGTTCTACGGGCCGTTCGGAGACTTTTCCGACGCCGCCGCCTGTGAGGCGCAGTTCCGCAACGCATTCCTGCAGGGCTGCCTCGGCGCCTGGTCGCTGCATCCGAGCCAGATCGACATCGCCAAGCGCGTGTTTTCGCCGGACGACAAAGAGGTTGCCTTCGCCAAGCGCATCCTCGAAGCGATGCCCGACGGCACCGGCGCCGTCATGATTGACGGCAAGATGCAGGACGACGCCACCTGGAAACAGGCGAAGGTGATCGTCGATCTCGCCCGCATCGTCGCCGCCAAGGACCCCGAAAAGGCCGCCGCTTACGGGTTGTAGGGTGCGGTCGGAATGCCGCACTTCGTGAACCGAGTTTGCCGTGTGCGATTGACAGCCGCGACCCACTTCCTTCGAATGGGTGCGGGGACAGCCGGACACGCGCACCATGGGCACGGTACGAGAGGCGAAATTCGCAGTGGGGCAGGTGGTGCGCCACCGCTTCTATCCGTTCCGCGGGGTCATCTTCGACATCGATGCCGAATTCGACAACACCGAGGAATGGTGGCTGTCGATTCCCGAGGAGATCCGTCCGCGCAAGGAGCAGCCGTATTATCATCTGCTCGCGGAGAACGCCGAGACCGAGTACATCGCCTACGTCTCCGAGCAGAATCTCATGCCCGACGAGACCGGTCAGCCGCTGCGCCACCCGCAGGTCAGTGAACTGTTCACCGAAGACGACAAGGGCGGCTATCGCGCGCTCTTCCTGCAATCCCACTAGATCGAATCGTCGGCGGCACGAAAAACCGCCCGGCTGGATGGCCGGGCGGTTTCTGGTCGTGCGCGAATTGCGGCGAGCCTTACTTCTTGGCGGCCGGCGCTGCCGGTGCCGCGCCCGCGGCGTCCGGCGGCGGCGGCGGCAGGTTCTTCATCTGCTCGGCCTTGTATTTCTCGACGGCAGCCTGCTGCCGCTCGCGAATCTGCGCCATCAGCTGACCGCGCGCCTTCGCGTATTCCTTGTTGTCGACCGGCTTGCCCGCGAAGGCCTCGGTGAAGCCATCGAGCGGAACCGGGAAGCCGATCGGCTGCGCGCCCGCGTTCATGGCAATCACCATGATGCCGCCGCCCGTCTTCATCTGCTCGACGATCTCGGCCGTCGCTTCGACCTCGGCGGTGCAGCCGGCGGCATGGCACAGCGAGTACTTGAGCGAGATGGGCTTCAGCGTCTTCTCGTCGATCTTCTCGTTCTTGGCGGCCTGGGCCCACTGCTCCTTGCTATAGACCGCGGCGCGCAGACCCGGGGGCAGCGCCATGCCGAGCGGCACCATCACCATCATGCTCTTCTTGTCGCTGCCTTCGACCTCGCGGATCGCGGCCGACACCATCACCATGCCCGTGTTGCCGTCGAGCCGCTCATGGTGCGTCAGGCAGATGTTCTTCTCGTTCTTGACCTCTTTGCCGTCCTTGTCCTTGGTGTTGAACGGCGCCTTCTCGCACAGCTTGACCCACGCGCTCTTCTTGTCGGTGGCAGCGGCACCCTTGTCCTTGGCGGCGGGCGCGGCGGCGGGAGCCTTCGCAGCAGGAGCAGCGGCGGGAGCCTTGGCTGCAGGAGCTGCGGGAGCGGCCGGAGCCGGGTCCTGGGCCGATGCCGGAGTTCCGATGATCACGGCGGCCAACCCGACGGCGGCGCACATGGCAGCGACCCCGCGGGCGCTCCGCCCCTTGCCCAGGAGGTGCGCAACGTTATTTGTCATGAATACAAACCTCTCTTCGAGAGCTGGTCCGACCAGCTCACCCCTCGGGGGGCGAGCACGAATTGCGCGCCCCATATGACGCCCCTCGGCGCTCATCGGTGCGGCAGTAAGGCCCGGATTGCGGCAATCCCGTGGCCGTAGAATTGGCTCGTGTTCCAACTTGTGATCGACCGTCCCCATCGTGGCAAAGGCGCCACGCCGAAGGGCGCCCGGCTTCCCCGCCTGCCGCCGTAGCCGGATACATAACGTGTGATATTACGGGCCGAAATCGTGCCTTTTGCCCCCAGAGCACGCAGGCAGCCGGAGTTGAAATGCTGCACCCACTGATTGTCGTGCTTACGCTCACAATGCTGCTTTTCGCGCCAGTGGCACACGCCGAGCCGACGCACGGCATAGCCCTGCACGGGGCGCCGAAGGAGCCGCCGGGCTTCACGCACTTCTCCTACGTCAATCCGAATGCGCCCAAAGGCGGCCGCCTCGTGCTCGGCGCCTTTGGTTCGTTCGACAGCCTCAATCCGCTCATTGTCAAAGGCGTCGCCGTCAACGGCATGCGCGATTTCACGATCGAGAGCCTGATGGCGCGCGGGCTCGACGAGCCGTTCACGCTTTACGGCCTCATCGCCGAGACGGTGGAAATGCCCGAGGATCGCTCCTCGATCACCTTCCACCTCAATCCGCAGGCGCACTTTTCCGACGGCCAGCCGATCACCGCCGACGACGTGATCTTTTCGTTCGAGCTGTTGCGGGAAAAGGGGCGTCCGAACCACCGCACCTATTTTGCCAAGGTCGCCAAGACGGAGAGGCTGTCGGAGCGCAGCGTGCGCTTCACCTTCGCCGCCGCGGGCGACCGCGAGATCCCGCTCATCCTCGGCCTGCTTCCGGTGCTGCCCAAGCACGCCGTCAAGCCCGAGACCTACGATTATACGACGCTCGAACCGCCCATCGGCTCAGGACCGTACCGTGTCGGCAAGGTCGACGCCGGCCGCTCCGTCACCTTCGTGCGCAATGCCGGCTACTGGGGCCGCGATCTGCCGGTGAACCGCGGCCGCTTCAACTTCGATGAGATCCGCTTCGACTACTTCCGCGAAGGCTCGGTGATGTTCGATGCCTTCAAGTCGGGCCAGATCGACCTGTGGCCGGAGGAGGATCCGCGCCGCTGGGCCAACGGCTACGATTTCCCCGCCATGCGCGACGGGCGTGCGGTGAAGCGCGAGTTCGACATCGCCTTGCCGGCCGGCATGACGGCGCTGGTGTTCAATACGCGGCGCGCGGTGTTCAAGGATGCGCGCGTGCGCGAGGCACTGATCTACCTGTTCGACTTCGAATGGATCAACCGCACGCTCTATGCCGGCCTCTACCGGCGCACGCAGAGCTACTTCGAGCGCTCGATACTCGCCTCGGCGGGGCGCCCCGCGGACGCGCGCGAGCGCCACATCCTCGCCCCCTTCCCCGCTGCGGTGAAGCCATCCTTCATGGCCGGCACCTACCGCTTTCCTTCGACGGACGGCTCGGGCCGCGGGCGCGAAAATCAGGAGAAGGCGTTCCGGCTGTTGCAGGAGGCCGGATACGAGTTGCGGGGCGGACGCCTGGTCGAAGCCAAGAGCGGGCGGCAGATCGAGTTCGAGATCCTCGCCTCGTCGACCTCGCAGGAAGGATTGCTGCTGTCGTTCGCACGCGACGTCGAACGCCTCGGCATCAAGGTGAAGCTGCGCGTCGTCGATGGCGCCCAGTATCAGCAGCGGCTGACCGACTACGATTACGACATGATCCAGAACACTTGGTCGTCGTCGCTGTCGCCGGGCAACGAGCAACTGTTCCGCTGGTCGAGCGCGTCGGCAAAGACGCCCGGCACGTACAATTTCGCCGGCGTCGAGAACGCCGCCGCGGACGCGATGATCGAAGCCCTGCTGGCAGCGAAGAGCGAAGAGGATTTCGTCTCGGCGGTGCGCGCGCTCGACCGCGTGCTGCTGTCCGGCGACTATGTCATCCCGCTGTTCTTCGTTCCCAAGCAATGGGTCGCCTACTGGACGCGGCTGCAGCATCCCGAGAAAACGCCGCTGTTCGGCTACAATGTCGATAGCTGGTGGTCGGCGGACGCGAAATGACCGGCGCAGGCGATACGCTCCCGCAGCGGTTCAACATGGCGGCGTATGCGATCGGCCGCGCGGCGAGGGCGCGGCCGAAGCACCCCGCGCTCCTTGTCATGGGCGCGCCAGGGGCGCCGCCCGCCGAGGTGTGGACATTCGCCGACCTCGAAGATGCGGTGCTGCGCGTCGCCGGGGGCCTGAAGGCGGCGGGCATAGCGCCAGGATCCCGCATCCTCATCCGCTTGGAAAATACCAGCGCCTACGCACTCACCTTCTTCGGCGCCATCGCCGGCGGCTTCGTGCCCCTGCCGACCTCGTCGCAACTCACCGACCGCGAGGTGCAGTTCCTTCTCGAGGACAGCGGCGCGCAAGCCGTCGTGCACGGCGCTCATCTCGGCCTGCGCGCCCTCCCCGCCGGCATCTGCCAGTTGGATGCCGACGCCATCGCTCGCATGCTGCGCGACGCGCCGCGGGCGCGCTACGCCGACACCATCGCCGACGATCCGGCATTTCTCATCTATACCTCCGGCACCACAGCTTCGCCCAAGGGCGTGCTGCACGGCCAGCGCTCCGCCTTCGGACGGCGGCCGATGTATCAGGGCTGGTACGGCATCGGGCCCGACGACCGCATGCTGCACGCGGGCGCCTTCAACTGGACGTTCACGCTCGGCACCGGCCTCACCGATCCCTGGGCCAACGGCGCCACGGCGATCATCTACACGGGCGAAAAGGATCCGGCGCTATGGCCGCGCTTGATGGCCGAGACCGGCGCGACGCTGTTTGCCGGCGTGCCCGGCGTCTACCGGCAGATGCTCAAGTACGCCAAACCCGCGCGCGCCGACTTCGGCGTTCTGCGCCACGGGCTGATGGCCGGAGAATCTCCGCCACCGGGCCTGTTCGAGGACTGGGAAACGCGCACCGGCCGCCCGCTTTATGAAGCGCTCGGCATGAGCGAGATCTCGACCTACGTGTCGTCGGGACCCGGCGTGCCGCGCAAGCCCGGCGCCGTCGGCAAGGCGCAGCCGGGGCGACGCCTCGCCGTGCTGCCGCTCGACGGCGGCAGCGAACCGTTGCCCCCCGGCGAAGAAGGCTTGCTCGCCGTGCACCGCTCCGACCCTGGACTGATGCTCGGCTATTGGCGACGGCCGCAGGAAGAGCGCGAAGTCTATCGCGGCGAGTGGTTCGTCGGCGGCGACATCGCCGTCATCGATTCCGAGGGTTACGTGTTCCACCGCGGCCGCTCCAACGACCTGATGAAGGCGCTCGGCTATCGCGTCTCGCCGCTGGAGGTGGAGGCGGTGCTGGCCGAGCATCCGTCGGTGGCCGAGGTCGCCTGCGCCGAGGTCAAGGTTCGCGCCGACGTCAGCGTCATCGCCGCCTTCGTCGTTCCCCATGCCAACACGCCCCGCGATGCTGCAGACATCGAGCGTTTCGCAGCCGAACGGCTCGCCGCCTACAAGCGGCCCCGTTGCATCGTTTTTGTCGAGGCGCTGCCGCGCACCGCCAACGGCAAGATCATGCGCCAGGCCCTGCGCCTTCCGGCGGAATTTTCCACAGGCTAAGCTGTGGCCTTCGCGCCGCGGGCCGAGTTTTTCGTCCGCCGCTTTGCACACGTCATAGATTTGAATGCTAATGGCAGTTGGCTGGCTGGCGACGTTTGCGGCAGCGCGAAGGGTGGGAGGCTGAGCATGCTGGACGAGCTGATCCAATATCTAAGCGCGCATCCCGGCGTCATGACCGCCATCATCGTCACCGCGCTGCTGGCGGTGGTCGGCCTCTGGTACGTCGTCTCGCACCACCTGCAGGCGATCATGATCACGCTGCTGACCGCGGCCGGAATGGGCTCGGGGCTGCTCGTGCTCTATCGCGGCTTCAGCGCCGAGATGAAAGACCTGATGGGCATCGGTCTGTTTCTCATCGTCATCTTCCCGATCATCTTCTGGCAGGCGATCAAAATGATGGAGCCGATGGCGCCGGAAGAGCGCGGCCGCCGTCCGACGCCCTCGCGCGCCTTCTTCAAGAAGAAAGCCACCTGAGGCCACCGTGGCAGCGTCAGAATTCACGCCACTCGACGTCTTCCGGCAGGCGGAGGCGTTCTATCAAGCGATTGACCAACTCCACAGAACATCGTCCCCACAAAGAATTTCCGCAGTTGTTATCCCGATAGTCGTTCTATCTGCGTTCGCGTCTGAGCTATTTCTGAAGTGCTTACTAAGCATCGAGACCGGCCACGTTGACCGAACACACTTACTTTGGGACCTCTTTCAGAAGCTGTCACCGGCCACGCAGGCGCGCTTGTGCAGCGCCTGGGATGAGAACCAAGCCGGTCGCGTTGATGTCCTCGACAAGTTGGATCAGTCGAATGCCTCTGCTTTGCCCCGCGATCTACCCTCATGCCTCGAGGCAGGCAGCGACGCCTTCCGGCTGATGCGTTACATTTACGAGGGTGGCCGTGACTTCGCGTACGTTCTAAGTGACTTTCCAATAGTTGGTCGCAAAGTCACACTCGAACTGAAGCCAGAATGGGCTAGCGTTTGACTTCTACGCCGCCTTCTTCGCTTTGCCGGCGACGGCGGCGAGCTGGCCGATGAAGGCGCGCACGCCCTTCAGGCGCTCGGCCGGCAGATCCCACTCGGCGCGATAGACGAGCTTGTGGTCGGGCTGCACCTTGAGGTGCCCGCGCGCGGACTGCACGTACTGCACGAGGCCCTCCGGGTTGGCGAACTCGTTGCGATAAAAGCCGACCACGGCGCCGCGCGGCCCGGCATCCACCTGGGCGACGCCCGCCTGGCGGCACAGCGCCTTGATCTCCATGACATCCAGCAGATGCTCGACCTCCTCCGGCAGCGGGCCGAAACGGTCGACCAGCTCGGACGCGAAATTGTCGATGTCCTCGCGCGCTTCCAGCGTCGACAGGCGGCGGTAAAGCCCGAGGCGGAGTTGCAGGTCGGCGACGTACGTCTCGGGGATGAGCACCGAGGTGCCGAGCGAGATGGTCGGGCTCCACTGCTCGGTGGCGCCTTCGAGGTCGCCGCCTTTCATCGAGGCGACGGCCTCCTCCAGCATCGACTGATAGAGCTCGAAGCCGACCTCGCGGATGTGGCCGGACTGCTCCTCGCCGAGCAAATTGCCGGCGCCGCGGATGTCGAGGTCGTGCGAGGCGAGCGAGAAGCCGGCGCCGAGCGTGTCGAGCGACTGCAGCACCTTGAGGCGCTTGTCGGCGCCCTCGCTGAGCGCCTTGCCGACGGGAATCGAGAAATAGGCGTAGGCACGCGCCTTCGAGCGGCCGACGCGGCCGCGCAACTGATAGAGCTGGGCCAGGCCGAACATGTCGGCGCGATGCACCACCAGCGTATTGGCGTTCGGCAGGTCGAGACCGGACTCGACGATGGCGGTCGACAGCAGCACGTCGTACTTGCCGTCGTAGAAGGCGGTCATCACGTCTTCCAATTCGCTCGGCGCCAGTTGGCCGGTGGCGCGCGCGAAGGTCAGCTCGGGCACGGCTTCGCGCAGGAAGTCGGCGATCTCGTCGAGGTCGGCGATGCGCGGGGCGACGTAGAAGCTCTGGCCGCCGCGATAGCGCTCGCGGCGCAGCGCGTCGCGGATGATCATCGGATCGAACGGCGAGATGTAGGTGCGCACGGCGAGCCGGTCGACCGGCGGCGTGGTAATCAGCGACAGCTCGCGCACGCCGGTGAGCGCCAATTGCAGGGTGCGCGGAATGGGCGTTGCCGACAGCGTCAGCACGTGCACGTCCTCGCGCATCTTCTTCAGGCGCTCCTTGTGGGTGACGCCGAAGTGCTGCTCCTCGTCGATGATCAGCAGGCCGAGGCGCTTGAAGTCGATCGACTTGCCGAGCAGCGCGTGCGTGCCGACGACGACGTCGATCGAGCCGTTGGCCAAT
>CAZOOS010000083.1:5647-11147 GCA_964581475.1 uncultured Hyphomicrobium sp. | reverse complement strand
TAGTTGTCCGGGTTGCGGTTGAGCTCCATGACGCCGACCTCGATGAGCGGATAGTCGGCGTGCGGCCACACCTTCGTCAGGTCGAACGGGTTGTACCAGTGCTTGCCGACGTCGGCCTCCGGCATGACCTGCACGTACATCGTCCACTTGGGGAAGTCGCCGTCCTCGATCGCCCCGAACAGGTCGGCCTGGTAGGACTCGCGCGTGCGCCCGACGATGTCCTCCGCCTCGCGGTTGGTGTGAAATTCGATGCCCTGCTGGGTCTTGAAGTGGAACTTCACCCAGTGCCGCTCGCCCGCGGCGTTGATGAACGAGAAGGTGTGCGAGCCGAAGCCGTGCATGAAGCGCGGCGAATGCGGGATGCCGCGATCGGAGAACAGGATCGTCACCTGATGCAGGCTCTCCGGCGACAACGACCAGAAATCCCACATGGCGGTGGGCGAGCGCAGATTGGTCTTCGGGTGGCGCTTCTGCGTGTGGATGAAGTCGGGGAACTTGTAGGGATCGCGGACGAAGAACACGGGCGTGTTGTTGCCCACCAGATCCCAGTTGCCCTGCTCGGTATAGAACTTGAGGGCGAAGCCGCGCACGTCGCGCTCGTGGTCGGCGGCGCCGAGCTCGCCGGCAACGGTGGAGAAGCGCGCCAACATCTCGGTTTTCTTGCCGACGGCGGAGAACACGTCGGCGGATGTATAGCGGGTGATGTCGTGGGTGACGGTGAGCGTGCCGTAGGCGCCCCAGCCCTTGGCGTGCACCGTGCGCTCGGGGATGCGCTCGCGGTTCTGATGCGCCAGTTTCTCGATCAGCTGATAGTCCTGCACCAGCAGCGGGCCGAGCGGGCCGGCGGTCATCGCGTTCTGGTTGTCGGCAATGGGCGCGCCGGCAGTGGTGGTGAGGGTCTTATTGTCTGGCGGACGGCTCGACATGGTGGGGGGCTCCGGACTGGCTGCGTGTGCCCGGAGGGGAGCAGTCCGGAACCATCGCCGTAAAATGATCTTTCCTTCTGCCGGCGATAAGACGAATTGATTTGAAGGGCTTGCGCGCGCGGCAAATCGGGCGCCTTTACACTTTCGATGCAGATGCTGGGCTGAAGTGCCGCGGGGTTGTGCAGCCAAGGAGCCGACCGTCATGACGACAGCCAAAGCCTTCGGATGGGTGGTCGAGGTCAGGCCGCCGGGGCCGAGCCCGGCGATCAGATTCAATGTTGCCGAGCCCGACAAAGCGCAGGCGGTGGATGCCGTGAAGCGGCGCGTGCGCGAGGCTTCGGGGGCCAACGTCGAGGCAACGTCGGCGCTTTCGAGCCATGCCGTGTATGGCGTGCTGCGCATGAAGCGCGGCGACGTCAGCCGCCTCGATTGAGGCGCGCAAGCCAGAAAATACTCGGATTTTACCGTTCGTTACCCACGTTTGTGGCTGAATGACGCGAGCATCCGCGGGGCCGTCCCCGCATTGAGGGAGCCGCGCCATGACACTTCTCCCGCCGCTGAAGCGCAAACCCAAAAAGGGGACGCCCCAAAAGCCGTCGAGGACCGTGGCGAAGTCGGTGCGTGAGCCGGTGCGCAAATCATCGCGCACCCCGAACAGCAAGTTGCAGCCGCGGCCGACCATCGCGCAGCCAAAGCGTCCGCGCCGCGGCGGGACCGATCCCGGCCCGCGTAACGCGCCGCTCGACGCGCAGAACCCCGACCTGTTCACTCCGCCGAAGACGGACGCCGGCATCCTGCCCAACTTGCGCTTCTCGTTCGCCGACGCGCACATGCGCTTGGAGCGCGGCGGCTGGACGCGCGAGATCACCGTTCGCGAGTTGCCCATCTCGACCAACATGGCCGGCGTCGACATGCGCCTCAACGCCGGCGCCATCCGCGAGATGCATTGGCACAAGGAAGCCGAGTGGGCGTACATGCTCTACGGCACCGCGCGCATCACCATCATCGATGCCGAAGGCCGCAGCTTCATGAACGATCTCGGCGTCGGCGACCTGTGGTACTTCCCGCCCGGCCTGCCGCACTCAATTCAGGGCCTCAGCCCGGACGGCTGCGAGTTTCTCCTCGTCTTCGACGACGGCGCTTTCAGCGAGGACAACACCTTCCTGCTCAGCGACTGGATGGTGCACACGCCGCCGGAAGTACTGGCCAAGAACTTCGGCGTGCCGGCGCGGAGCTTTGCCAAGACACCCGATCCGGATCGGCTCTACATCTTCGCCGGCAAGGTGCCGCCGCCGCTCAAGCGCGACCGCGTCAAGGGTGCAACGCCGACGCCGCTCGCCTACACGCACCGCATGCTGGCGCAGAAGCCGATCCGCACGCGGAGCGGCGCGGTACGCATCACCGATTCAAAGAACTTTCCCGTCGCCACGGCGATCTCGGCGGCGCTCGTCGAGGTCCAACCCGGCGGTATGCGCGAAATGCACTGGCACCCGAATGCCGATGAATGGCAGTACTACATCGAGGGCCAGGCGCGCATGGGGGTGTTCGGCTCCACCGGCAACGCGCGCACCTTCGACTATCGCGCCGGCGACGTCGGCTATGTCCCGTTCGCCATGGGGCACTACGTCGAGAACACGGGCGATGGCCCGCTGCGCTTCCTCGAGATGTTCAAGAGCGCGCGCTATGCCGACGTGTCGCTCAACCAGTGGCTGGCGCTGACGCCGCCGGAACTGGTGCGCGCCAGCCTCGACATCGACGAAAGGACCGTGCGCGCCCTGCACAAGACGAAATCGCCGGTGGTTCCCGCCTGAACCTGCCGGGCCTCCGCCCGCGCCGGCGGCGCCCGGTACCGTAATTTTGGCGTAACCTCAGGGTCCTGAGGCCCGCGACAAACCATATTCGATGCGCTATACCGCGCCCACATGCGCATCGTCAGCACCTCCCAAGACCTCACCCAAGCCGTCCGGCGTCTGTCGACCAGCGAGTTCGTCGCCGTCGACACGGAATTTCTGCGCGAGCAGACCTTCTGGCCGCAGCTTTGCCTGATCCAGATCGCCTCCCCCGAGGAGGCGATGATCATCGACCCGATGTCGCCGGGGCTCGACCTCAAGCCGTTCTGGGAGCTGATGGGCGACGAGCGGGTGGTGAAGGTGTTCCACGCCGCGCGCCAGGACATCGAGATCGTCTACGCCCGCGCCGGCCTGGTGCCGCAGCCGGTGTTCGACACGCAGGTGGCGGCCATGGTGTGCGGCTTCGGCGAGAGTGTCTCCTACGTCAATCTCGTCAAGAACGTGACCGGCGTCGATATCGACAAGTCCTCGCGCTTCACCGACTGGAGCCGGCGCCCGCTGTCGGACAAGCAGCTCGAATATGCGCTCGGCGACGTGACGCATTTGCGCGACGTCTACCGGCATCTGCGGTCCGACATCGAGAAGACGGCGCGCTTTGATTGGCTGAACGAGGAGATGAGCGTCCTCACCGATCCGAAGACGTACGAGTCGCATCCCGACGACGCGTGGCAGCGGCTGAAGCTGCGCGTCAAGAACCGCAAGGCGCTGGCCGTGCTGATGGAGCTTGCCGCCTGGCGCGAGCGCCTGGCGCAATCGCAGGACGTGCCGCGCTCGCGCATCCTGCGCGATGAGGCGCTGTACGACATCGCCAACCAGGCGCCGACGTCGACCGACCAGCTTAGCCAACTGCGCACGCTGAGCGAGGGTTTTGCGCGTTCGGCGCGGGCGCGCGACATCGTCGAGGCGGTGAAGCGCGGCCTGGAGCGCGACATGAAGACCGTGCCGGCGGTCCCGCGCGGGGCCCAGCTCTCCGCCGAATCGTCGGCGCTGGTCGAGCTCCTGCGCGTGCTGCTCAAGGCGTCCGCCGCGCGCAACCGCGTGGCGCCCAAGCTGATCGCCGGCTCGGAGGACCTGGAGCGCATCGCCGTCGAAGCGGAACCCGATATTCAAGCCCTCAAGGGCTGGCGGCGGCGACTGTTCGGCGAGGACGCGCTGCGCCTGAAGCGGGGCGAGATCGCGCTGACGCTCGCCGGCGGCGAAGTCGTGCCGATCGCCACCTCGCGCGCCGACTGCGAAGCCGCGCAGTAGGAAAGGGCAAGGAAAACCGATGACCAAGGCGTATCCGCCGCGCGTGCCCTTGGCGCAGCTCGCTTACCTGCTGGTGTTCGGCATATTCGTCTTCGTCTATCTGGCGCGGGTGCTGAATGGAACAGCCGTGGCGGCGGACTGGGTCATCCTCGGCGTGGCTACGTTCCTGCTGATCATCACCGCGTATCGCGTGATCCTCAGACTCGGCAAACCCGACGCCTGAGCACGCTCTACTTGCGGCCGGGGTCGTAGCGGTGCTTCTGCTTCCACTCGGAGAAGAAGTAGGCGAGGTTGTCGTCGATCGTCTCTGGCATGACGACGCGCACGCTGACGAGCTGGTCGCCGGCCTCGGCGCGCCCGGCACTCTTGACGCCCTTGCCCTTCAAGCGGAACACGCGGCCCGAGCTCGTGCCCTTGGGAATGGTGAGCTGCACGCGGCCCGACACGGTCGGCACCTCGACCTTGGCGCCGAGCACGGCCTCGTCGATGGTGATGGGCACTTCCAGCAGGATATCGTCGTCGTCGCGCCTGAACTGCGGATGCGGACGCACGCGGATTTCGACCAGCGCGTCGCCCGGCTCGGCGCCGCCGACGCCGCGCTGCCCCTTGCCCTTGAGGCGCAGCACCTGGCCGTCGGTGACGCCGGCCTGAACGTTGAGGTCGAGCGTACCGCCCCCCGGCAGCGTCACGCGCTTGGTAGCGCCGGAGACGGCCTCGAGGAAATCGACCTCGAGCGTGTAGCGCACGTCCGGCCCCTTGGCGACGAAGCTGGGCCGGGCGCTGGCACGCTGGCTCGCGGTGCCGAAGATGTCGGAGAAAATGTCGCCGAAGCCGAACTCCTCGAAGCCGCCGGCACCGGCGCCGGCCCCCGCGCGCGCCCCGCGCGCGTACTGGCGGAAACCGGCATGCCGCGGGTCGCCGCGACCGTCGATCTCGCCGCGGTCGTAGGCGCGGCGCTTGTCGGGATCGCCTAGGATCTCGTAGGCGGAGGAGACCTTCTTGAACTTCTCCTCGGTCCCCTTGGCGATATCGGGATGCAGCTCCTTGGCGAGCTTGCGGAAGGCGCGGCGGATGTCCTCTTCCGAGGCGTTCTTGGGCACGCCCAGGGTGGAATAGGGATCATCTGCCATCGTGAAAACGTCCTTGCCCCAGCGCCGGCCCCCCGGCTGGCGGAAATCAGTCTAGCAGGAAATATGGCGGCGGCAGGCCGCCCGCAATGGTTGCTCACCGGCCGATGCGGATTTCCGGCACCTTCTCGACCAGCGCGGCCAGGGTATCCATCCGGCGCCGCAGGCGCTCGCCGTCAAGGCCGGCATAGGACCTGGGGATGGTCAGCACCAGCTTGTCGCCGTCGTAGCTGAGCGGCGTCTCGTCGATGACGCCGGCGACGCCGATGGAAAGCATGTGGGCGGTGCGCACGGCGGCGGCGACGATTCGCGCCCGCTTTTGCGCCCGCTTGGAGGCAAGCGCCTTCAG
>CAZOOS010000083.1:0-5547 GCA_964581475.1 uncultured Hyphomicrobium sp. | reverse complement strand
GCCGGCAACAGCGAGTAGATCAGCCCTTCGCGGACGCCGAACACGGAGAAGATGACTTCGCTCGGGTTGAACGTCTTCAGCAGGCGCTCGAGCACGAAGGCGCCGTAGGGCAGCACCTCGCGCCGCGCCTTGGCCAGCTCTTCGATGCCGGCGAGGCCCGCCAGCTTCTTCGTTTTGCGCAGGAACTCGCAGAAGGCGATGGCCTCCAGCGTGGGGATGGCATAACCGTGCGTGACGTGTAGGGGGTAGTTTGTCTGCTCCATGTGCAGGCGGGCGATGGCGCGCCAACTGCCGCCGACGGCGTAGAACGGGCGCCCGGCACCTTGTGGAAGCCATGGCACCTGCGCTATCGCCTCGTCGATGAGCGGCTGCGCCTTCTCGATCTTGTTGCCGGTGGCATCGATCAGCCGCAGGCCGCCGACAGGCAGCGTCGATGCCTGCTTGAGGCGGTCGGAGGCGATGTCGATCAATTCGAGGCTGCCGCCGCCGAGATCACCGGCCACGCCGTCGGGCGCGACGAAGCCCATCATGATCCCCTGGGCGACGAGCTTGGCCTCTTTCTCGCCGGACAAGACCTCAATGCGCATCCCGCACGCCTTCTCGGCGCGGATGATGAACTCGGCGCCGTCCTCCGCTTCGCGCACCGCGGCGGTGGCGAAGGCACGCACGTTCTTCACTTCGAGGATGCGGGCGATGGAGCGGAAGCGCACCAGCGCGGCGAGCGCGCGGTCGACCGCTTCGCCGCCGAGCTTGCCGGTGGAGGCAATGGAGCGGCCGAGGCCGCAGAGGACCTTCTCGTTGAACAGCGGCGTCGGCGAACGCACGGCACCCTCGTACACGACGAGGCGCACGGAATTCGAACCGATATCGATGACGCCGATGGGCTCGAGCTGGTGACCCCGCGTCTGCTCGCCGAACAACCGTTCCAAGCTCGTCAAAGGCGGCCCCTGCTCAGTGTCTTAATCAGTCTTTGCCGAGCAGGCTGAAGCGAGGCGGGAAGTTCTCCTTGAGCGCCTGTCCTCGCCCCGAAAGGCTGGGGTTGGTGAGGAAGTACTGGTGCGCGTTGAAGGCTTCTTCTCCCTTGGCCGGATGGATGCGCTCCGAGGAGCCGTCCGACTTTATGCTCCAGCTCTGCTGGTTGTCCTTGAGGTTCGCCACCATGATCTGATCGAGCACCTGCTCGTGCACGGTCGGGGTCATGATCGGCACCATGGCCTCGACGCGACGGTCGAGGTTACGCGGCATCATATCGGCCGAGCTGATGTAGACGGCGGCCTTCGGGGAAGGCAACCCCTGGCCGCGCCCGAAGCAGTAGATGCGCGCGTGCTCGAGGAAACGGCCGATGATGCTCTTGACGCGAATGTTGTCGGAAAGGCCCGCGATTCCGGGGCGTAGGCAGCAGACGCCGCGCACGACGAGGTCGATTTCGACCCCCGCCTGGCTCGCCTCATAAAGTGTGGAGATGATCTGGCCGTCGACGAGCGCGTTCATCTTCATCCAGATGGCGGCCGGCCGGCCCGCCTTGGCATGCTCCATCTCCTCGCGGATATGGGCGATGATTCGCTGACGTACGCCGTGCGGGCTGGCCGCCATCGCCTCCAGCTCGGCAGGCTCCCCGTAGCCGGTGACGAAGTTGAGAATGCGCGTGACGTCGCGGGCGATCGCCGGATCGGTGGTGAACAGGGACAGGTCGGTGTAAACGCGCGCCGTCTGCGGATGGTAGTTGCCGGTGCCGATGTGGCAGTAGCTGACGAGTTCGGTGCCTTCCCGGCGTACGATGATGCCGAGCTTGGCGTGCGTCTTCAATTCGATGAAGCCGTAGACGACGTGCACGCCGGCGTTTTCCAGATCGCGCGCCCAGCGGATGTTGGCCGCCTCGTCGAAGCGCGCCTTGAGTTCGACCACGGCGGTGACCGACTTGCCGGCCTCCACCGCCTCCTTCAGCGCCTGCACGATGGGGCTGTCGCGCGAGGTGCGGTAGAGCGTCCACTTGATGGCCATGACAGACGGATCGGCGACCGCCTGGCGTAGGTACTGCACGACGACGTCGAAGGTCTCGTACGGGTGATGGACGAGGATGTCCTTCTTGCGCACGGCGGCGAAGCAATCGCTGTTGAATTCGCGGATGCGCTCGGGAAAGCGAGAGACGAACGGCTTGAACAGCAAGTCGGGGCGGTCAGCGACGATGAGCTGGGCGGTGTCGGCGAGCGCCAGGAGGCCGTCTTTGATGAAGACGCTGTCCTCGCCGACCTCAAGCTCCTCGATGACGAACTTCTTCAGGCGCGCCGGCATCGCCGCTTCGAGCTCGAGGCGGATCACGTGGCCGCGCCGGCGGCGCTTGAGCGCCGTCTCGTACGAGCGCACGAGATCCTCGGCTTCTTCCTGGATCTCGATGTCACTGTCGCGCAGCACCCGGAAGGCGCCCTGGCTCTTGATCTGAAAGCCGGGAAACAACTCTGAAATGAACAGGCCGATGATGGTCTCCAGCCGGATGAAGCGCAGCTCCTTGTGCTCGGCGTCGGCCCCGCCGAGGCGAATGAACCGCTCGAGCTGCCCAGGGATAGGGATTAGGCCGTTCAGCGCCCGGCTGTCGCTCTCGCGCGCCATCTCGACGGCGAGCGTCAGTCCCTTGTTGAGGATGAACGGAAAGGGATGCGCGGGGTCGATGGCGATCGGCGTCAGGATCGGGAACATATGGGTGAGGAACAGCCGCTGCAGCCAGCTTCGTTCGCTGGGCTTCAGATCGCCCGGCTCGAGGATGTGCACGCCCGCTGTGCCCAGCTCGGTCTTCAGCGTGCGCCAGCAGGCCTGCTTCTCGGCGACGAGGCCGGAGGCGAAGCGGTTGATGGTGCGCAACTGCTGGGCAGGCGAGAGGCCGTCTTGCGACAGCGTCTGCACGCCCGCCGCCACCTGACCGTAGATGCCGGCAACGCGCACCATGTAGAATTCATCGAGGTTGCCGGCCGAGATCGACAAGAAGCGCAGGCGCTCCAGCAGCGGGTGGCGCTCGTTCTGCGCCTCTTCGAGGACGCGCCGATTGAACTGCAGCCAGGACAGCTCGCGATTGTAGAACCGGGCCGGCCCCTCGGGCGGCGGCTCGATCGCTTCCGTACGTGCCAGGGCCTTTTCGCGCACCTTGTTCCTCGCACTCGCCATTTCAGTATCCTTGACCGCCGCAATGATTGAGCCGGCGGCACGCTAGGTCACAAATATGACATGCTGGCCACGGCCGGCATTGATATCTTGTTACTCGCGGCTCTCGCCGAGGCTGGCGAGCGCCTCCGCGGCAAGGGGCCGCGTCACTTTCCGATGCGTGACCAGCGCGAGCCTGTCGACAACCGCGACGATGCGGTTGGCGGCAGCCATCGAGCGCTCCATGCGCAGGCTCAGATAGTCGATCACCGGCGGCTCGACGTTGAGCTGGCGATCGGCAAAGAGCTTGACAAGCACCGCCTTGAGGAGGGCCTCGTCGGGCGGCTGCACCTGCACGACCGGCAGAGCTCGCAGGCGCGAGCGTAGATCGGGCACGCGGAACTCCTGCTCGCCCGGCGGGATGCGCGAAGTAAGCAGCACGGAAAGTTTGCTCTCGCGGGCGCGATTGAGCAAGTGGAAGAGGACTTTTTCGTCGGCAATGCCGCGATCGAGGTCTTCCACCACCAGCGTGGCCCCGGGCTCCAGCGCCGCGACGCGGGCATCGTCGAGCGCCGCTGCCGTGACGAGACCGGCACCCGAGCGCAGCCGCCACACGTTGGCGAGGTGACTTTTGCCGGACCCCTGCGGACCAGCGACGATGGCAGCGGGATGCGGCCAGTCGGGCCAACGGTCGACCATCTCGACGGCGGCGGCGTTGGAGCTGCTGACGAGGAAATCCTCAGCGCCCAGGGCCTGACGGTGGGCGAGATCGAATACGAGCTGGCGGGGAGCTGCGGTCATTACCGACGTTGATTGCGGATGATTACGGCGAAACTGGCTTCTGCAGCGGGGAGAGCGAACCGGTTGTTGGGGGCAGCCCCAAATTGGCGGGCGGCGCGACCGGTACATCGCCGGAGTAGACGGGGCTGGCCAGATAGATCTTCAAGGCGAAACGCACCAGCACGCCGATGGCCGCGGCGATGGGCACCGCGACGAGCACGCCGACGAAGCCGAACAGGTAGCTGAAAACGAACAGGGAGAAAATCAGCCATACCGGGTGCAGGCCGATCTTGGAGCCGACGATCTTCGGGCTCAGGAAACCTGCATCGAGCACCTGCGCGCCGGCGAAGATGGCAATGACGATAAGGATCGGCACGGCATCGGGCCAGAACTGCACGATGGCGATGGTCGTTGCCGTGATGAGGCCGAGCGCCCAGCCGACGAACGGCACGAAGCTCATGAGGCCGGTGGCGAGGCCGACGAGCAACCCGTAGCGCAGCCCCGCCGCGCCCAGCGCCACCGCGTAATAGACGGCGAGCACGAGGCAGACGGTGCCCTGGCCGCGGATAAAGGCGGAGACGGCGTCGTTCACCTCCGAGGCGAGACGGCGGATGGTCGGCGCATGCGCCCGCGGCAGCCAGGAGTCTATCTTCGCCAGCATGGGGTGCCAGTCGATGAGCACGTAGAAGACGACGAGCGGCGTGACGAGGATGAGCGACAGGAAATCGAACAGAGCGCGCCCCTGGCTCCACAGCGAGCCGGCGACGAAGCCGGCCAGTGCCGTCATGTTCTCGGCGATAGTCTGCGAGCTGCGGTCGAGGCTCGCCTCGAAATCCGGATAGTGGGCGCCGAGCTGCTCACGCGCCCACGATTCCACCAGTGTCCGCAGACGCGTGATCTCGTCGGGGAGGGCGACGGCGAACTGCTGCGCCTGCGTGAGCAGCAGCGGCACGAGGAAGATGAGCGCGATGACGATAACGCAGCCGAAAGCGGCGACGATAAACGCTGCAGCGATGCCGCGCGGCACGCCCCAATGCGTCAGCCGTTCGGCGGCCGGGTTCATGAAGTAGGCGATGACGATGCCGGCGACAAACGGCAGGATGATGCCGCGCAGTAGCGCGATGAGCAGGACGAGCACCAACGCGGCCGAGAGCCAGAACAGCACCTGACGTTCGACGCGCATCGCTTTCCGCCCCAAGTACCCCGCGCGCAACGGCATGCTCAGCCGCGCGCCTCCGGCGATTCACTGCCGGACATATGTAGCAGCCAACTGTGCAAATAGGCAGCGAGCGATGCGAAGGTCAGCGCGCCGGTTAGCCAGACGAGGACGAAGCGCGGCCAGCCGAGGCCAAGCTGGAAGCCTTCGTCGGCGAGGACGGTGGCGGCGAGGACGATCTGCGCCACCGTGTTGGCCTTGCTGACGATCAGCGGGCGGATGCGCATCGGATGGCCGAGCACCCACGACAGCAGCACCGCGATGACGATGAGGATGTCGCGCGAGACGACGGCGACGACGAGCCATAGCGGCAGGTTGCCGTCGACGCCAAGGGCGAGAAAAATGCTGACGATCAGCAGCTTGTCGGCGAGCGGGTCGAGGTAGGCGCCAAGCTCCGTCTGCCAGCCGAAGGTCTTGGC
>CAZOOS010000082.1:0-11268 GCA_964581475.1 uncultured Hyphomicrobium sp. | reverse complement strand
GGGGCCTATAAGACTCGCACGGGAGCTGTCCCTGGCCGAGACCGTGGTCTCGGACACACGGCGCCCACCTACTCTCGTAGGGACCAACGCGGGATCATCCGCTTCGACGGCCACCGCGGCACTTTCATCGCATGCAGACGGGCGAGGACAAACGGGCAGAAAGAACCCGCGCGCTCGCCCGTCGCGCTGCGGCCTTCGCTGCCCAAGGGTCCGCCGTCGCCACGCGTCTGGCCGCACACGGCCTTTCCTTCCTCGACCTGGCGCCGGGCGCCATCGTTTCCGGCTTCTCCGCCATTCGCGACGAGATCGACCCCGGCCCGCTGCTCGCGCGGCTGCACGCCGAGGGCTACCGCATCGGCCTGCCGGTAATGCAGGGCAAAGGCTTGCCGCTCGTATTCCGCGCTTGGAGCCCCGGCGATGCGATGGGTACGGTCCAGTGGGGCATCGCCGAGCCGCTGCCGGATAAGCCGGTGCTCGAGCCGGATGTGGTGCTGGTGCCGTTGCTCGCCTTCGATGCCGCAGGCCATCGCCTCGGTTACGGCGGCGGCTTCTACGATCGCACGCTCGCACGCCTGCGCGCCATTAAGCCTGTGGTCGCCGTCGGTGTGGCGTACGACGAGCTGAAGGTCGACGCCGTGCCGCATCGGGGCTATGACGAGCCCCTTGATTGGGTGCTGACGCCGTCAGGCCCGCTGCGCTGCTTAGGCACCTGAATGCGTCTCCTCTTTCTCGGCGATATCGTCGGTCGCACCGGCCGCAAGGCGGTTGTCGACGCGCTGCCCGGTCTGCGCCGGCGCTACGCGCTGGATTTCGTCATCATCAACGGCGAGAACGCTGCCGGCGGCTTCGGCATCACCGAGGCCATCCTGCAGGAGCTGATCGAAGCCGGCGCCGACGCCGTGACGCTCGGCAACCACGCCTTCGATCAGAAGGAGGCGCTGGTCTTCATCGAGCGCTACCCGCAGCTCATCCGCCCCATCAACTATCCCAAGGGCACGCCGGGGCGCGGCGCCTCGCTCATCCGCACCGCTGTGGGGTTGGAGGTGCTGGTCATCAATGCCATGGGCCGCATCTTCATGCCCGAGATGGACGACCCGTTCCGCGCCATCGATGCCGAGATCACCGCCTGCCGGCTGAAGCACGGCGCCGACGCCATCGTCATCGACTTGCACGCCGAGGCGACGAGCGAGAAGCAGGCCATGGGCTACTTCGTCGACGGCCGCGCCACCGCCGTCATCGGCACGCACACGCACGTGCCGACGGCGGACGATCGCGTGCTGCCGAACGGCACCGCCTACATCTCAGATGCCGGCATGTGCGGGGACTACAATTCGGTGCTCGGCATGGACATGGAGGAGCCGATCAACCGCTTCATCACTAAGATCCCGCGCCAGCGCTTCGAGCCGGCGTTGGGCCCCGCGACGTTATCCGGCCTCGCCATCGACGTCGACGACAAGACGGGCCTTGCCAAGGCTTGCGCAGCGCTGCGCATCGGCCCGCACCTGGAGCCCGCCACGCCTGGCTTCTGGGAGGGGTGAGCGGCGGGCTTGACCGCGAGGGGGCGTCTCGCGCAATAAAATCGGCAAAACCGCCAGACACGAGAGCGACATGGCCGGCCATTCAGCATTCAAGAACATTATGCACAAGAAGGGTCGCGCCGACGCGGCCCGTGCCAAGGCGTTTTCCAAGCTCGGGCGCGAGATCACGGTGGCGGCCAAAATGGGCAGCCCTGATCCCGACATGAACCCGCGCCTGCGTCTCGCCATCCAGGCGGCGCGCGCCGAGAACATGCCGAAGGACAACATCGAGCGCGCCATCAAGAAGGCTGCCGGCGGCGATGCCGAGAGCTACGAGGCAATTCGCTACGAGGGCTATGCACCGGGCGGCGTCGCGGTCATCGCCGAGGCGTTGACGGACAACCGCAACCGCACGGGTGGGGCGGTGCGTGCGGTGTTCACCAAGTACGGCGGCAACCTCGGCGCCACGGGCTCGGTGTCGCACATGTTCGCGCACATCGGTGAGGTCACGTTCCCCGCCAGCGTCGGCTCAGCAGATGCGGTTCTGGAGGCAGCCATCGATGCCGGCGCCGACGACGTCGTTTCCGACGCGGACGTTCACGTCATCGCCTGCGCATTCGATAGTCTCGGTACGGTTGCCGGCGCGCTCGAGGAGAAGCTCGGCGAGCCGCGAACCGTCAAAGCCATCTGGAAGCCGAACTTGACGACGCAGGTGGATGAGGAGAACGCGCAAAGCATCCTCAAGATGATGGCGGCGCTCGAAGATGACGACGACGTGCAGAACGTCTACGCCAATTTCGACATCTCCGACGATGTCCTGAAGAAGCTCACCGCCGCCTGAGCTGCGTTACGCCGAGTGCTGCAGCTGGCGTTCGCGCTTGGGCTCGGAGGCGCTGCGGCGCGCCGGCGGCGCGTCCTTACGCTTCGGCGACAGCTCGTGCATCACGGCGCGGAATACGGGCGGCGCGAACAGCACGTTGCGATGGCCGAGCCCCTCGAAGCCCATCAAGCGCGCCGACGGATGCGCGGCAATGATCTCCTCGGCATTGTGGAACGGCACCTCGTCGTCATCGCGGCCATGAATGACGAGGATCGGCGCGTCGATGTCCCGCATCAGCTCGGACGATGAGAACGTCGCCACCGGGCGATGGCCGACTCGCTCGAGGTGATGCTCGTAGGCGCGCTGCGCGGAAAAGCCTAGCTTCAGGTTGCGGCCGAAGTTGCGCGCCACCTCGGACAGCTTATTGGGGCACGAGATGAGCACAAAGCGGCCGATCGACGGCTTATGCTCCATCGGCGGTCCGCCCTCGGCGACGAGCAGCGAAACGAAGCCGCCGAAAGAATGCGCGACGACGGCGTCGATCGGGCCGAAGTAATCGCACACGGCCAGCATCGAGCGGGCGCAATCGGCCAGATTGGTGCGGCGCCCTTCGCTCAACCCGTGGGCGGGAAAGTCGAAGGCGATGACGCGCAGGCCCGAGCGCCGCAGCGGCTCGGTGAATGCGGTCATGAACGAAGCTTCGCTCGTCCAGCCGTGCACCAGCAGCACGGTGCCGCGCGGCGTCTCGTCCGGCTCGAAGATGTAACTCTGCACCTCGCCCGACGGGGTCGCCACGCGTTGCCACCTGGCGTTGCGCAGATGGAAGCGCGCGCGCGCCGTAAGCTCCTCGTGATCGGGGGAGCGATGCTGAGAAAGTTCCGGGGTGCAGAAGATGCGAAACGCCACGTCGCCGGCCAGCGCCGGCGGCAGCGTGTCGAGCACTGTCGCCGCACGCGGATGCGGGCAGCGGAGCGCCAGGGCGCGCTTCTCTTGTCGATCTCGTCTCACGGCGTACGCACTCGGCTGATTGGCGCAGCTGGAAATCTCCGGGTGTACTTCCCGGACCGCCGCGCCGACGGCGATCAGCGACGAATAATTGGAAACCATAAATACCCCGTGAAATTACGCCCGCAGATGCCATCGATCAACGCCCTTCGGCTGTATCCGGGTTCCTGCGGCAGCTCGCCCCGGGGCCTCCGCCAAACGTTTGAAAGTGGCTGAAATTGCGGGTGTGCGCATTGGGCACGGCAACGAATCGCTTCGGTGCTATGCGTTGCCCATGGGGGCTACCGTCATACGCATCATCGGCATCGATCCGGGCCTGCGCCGCACCGGCTGGGGCGTCGTCGACAGCGACGGTGTGCGCCTGAGCTACGTCGCCAGCGGGCTGGTGACCTCGGCCGCCGGCACCGACCTCGCCTATCGCTTGCGCGAGCTGTTTGAAGGCATCGCCAGCGTCATCGCCAGCTTCAAGCCGCACGAAGCCGCGGTGGAAGAGACATTCGTCAACGACAACGCGCGCTCCACCTTGAAGCTCGGGCAGGCGCGCGGCATGGCGCTACTGGCGCCGGCGATGGGCGGCTTGCTGGTCGCGGAGTATCCGCCGAACCTGATCAAGAAATCGGTGACCGGCGCCGGTCACGCCGAAAAGCGGCAGATCGAGGCGATGATCGGTTTCCTGCTGCCGAAGGCGCGCGTGCAAAGCGCCGACGAAGCCGACGCACTTGCGATCGCCATCTGCCATGCCAATCATCGCAAGAGTACAAGACTGGCAATGGCATCGAGGTAGGCGGTTGAGATGATCGGCAAGCTCAAAGGCAAGGTCGACACGATCGGCGAGAGCTTCTGCATCGTCGACGTCGGCGGCGTCGGCTACGAGGTGCAGGCGTCGGCCCGCACGCTGCGCAACATGAAGATCGGCGACGACGTGGCGCTCACCATCGACACGCACGTGCGCGAGGACGCCATCCGCCTCTATGGCTTTGCCAGCGAAGTCGAGCGTTCGTGGTTTCGCACGCTGCAGAGCGTGCAGGGCGTCGGCTCCAAGGTGTCGCTGGGGCTGCTCGGCACGCTGTCGCCGCAGGATCTCGCCAATGCCATCGCGCTCGGCGACTGGGCGAGCGTCGAGCAGGCCCCCGGCATCGGCAAGAAGCTGGCGCAGCGCATCGTCGCCGAGTTGAAGGACAAGGCGCCGGCGCTCTCGGCTGCGGGCATGCACCTGCCGAGCGGCAGCGCCCCAGGTAGAACGCCGGCGGAGGGGAACATCGCCGCCGAGGCGATCTCGGCGCTCTCCAACCTTGGCTACCAGCCGGCGCAGGCTTCCGCCGCCATCGCCGCCGCCATGCAGGAGCTCGGGGATGAGGCCGATACGGCCAAGCTCATCCGCCGTGGCCTGAAGGAGCTGGCACGCTAGCCGCCCGGACCTGCGCGTCGCTGCGCGACTGTGATTGCCCCGGCCAAACTGATAAAAGGCAGGCCTGACCCGGCGTATGCCGCCGAACCCCTAAGCCGAGTGCCTGATGATATCCAACGCCCAACGTGCCCTGTGGACGTTCCTGATCTATGCGCTGGCGGCGCCGCTCTTTGCCGCGCTCGCCGTGCTCGTCCTCACCGCGCTCGCCTGGGCGTTCAACTTGACCAGCCTGCTCCCCGTCGAGGTTGCCTCGCTCGGGCAGGTTGGCCTCGCCGTGTTCGTCTGGTCGACGGTACCGGCGGTGCTGACGGCGCTCGTCCTCGCCGGCATCGTGTGGCGCACCGGCGGCTTCAACTGGCTGCTGGCCGTGGTGGTCGCCGTCATCGCCTTCGCCATTGCCGCGATGGTGCTACCACTCGACCTCGACCATGCCCGGCCCCACCTCGCCTTCCTGGCCGGCATCGTTGCCCTGATGGTTCGCCAGGCGCTGGTGCAGGCCGACATCATCCTCGAGTGAGGGCGGACGGCCTCCGCAACCAAATCTCCCACCTGAGCGTTTCCCCTCACCTCCATGCGGAAAGGGAGACGAGCCATGCGTTGGGCAATCGCATTGGCGCTGGGCGCTCTCGCCCTGCCGGCTTCGGCGGCGATGCAAACCGATGTCGGCGTTCTCACGTGCACCCTCGCCGAGCACGGCGAACAGGGCACCGAGCCCGATAGCCAAACGCGCGCCATGCTGTGCACGTTCAAGCCCAAGGGCACGGGGCCGGAGGAAAGCTACACCGGCGAAGTCAAGAAGGTCGGCTCGCAGACGGCGCTAACGGGCAAGCTGGTGCTGATCTGGGCGGTCATGGGCCCGTCCGACCGCCAGCTGCGTCCGGGGGTCCTGGAGCAGACCTACGTCGGCGAGCAGGCTGAAGACCCCGGCGACAAGGCGTCGGCGCCCAAGATGCTCGTAGGCGAAACAGACAAGGCTTACGGATTGCAGCCGATCACCGACGATAAGCCCGAGTCGAACGGCACCCAGAGCGTCACCGTCGTGCAGTTGCGCATCAAGTCGACGCCGAGCTGATCTACGCCGGCGCGATAGGTCACGCGCCATCGGCGAGGACGGCGATGGCCTTGTCGAGCTGCGGATCCTTACCGGCCGCGTAGCGCACGTCGAACGGCACCTCGATCGAGGGGGCGACACCCACGCCCTCGATACGCTCGCCGTCAACGGCGGCATCCTCCACCGCCATGATCAGCAGGCTGCCGTCGGAGAGCAGGAAGGCGGTGCCCGCGAGCAGCGCCCCGGCTGTGCGCTCACCGATCACCTGACCAAAACCGTTCTTCTTGAATCCGTAGGCTAGCACTTCCTTGCCCGAGCGCGTGCCGCCGTTGACCAGCAGGGCGACCGGTTTGCCCCAGCGATAGCCGACGAGGCTGGTCGTGCCGTTGCGCGCGGTGAGCGCCAGCGTCGGTCCGTAGGTGTTGAACACGCTGAGATAGCGCGGGTGCGCGCCGCCCCAGCCATCGCGCAAATCCCACACGAGCGCGTCAACGTCCTTGAGCTTGCCCTCGCTCAGCACTTCCTCGAGCTGCTGCTGGTATTCGTTGCCGGCGTACGACCAGACGCGCACGTAACCGATGCGCTTGCCGTTCGCCTCGATGACGCGCGCACTGTCGCGCAGCGCCGATTGGAACGTCTCGCCCGGCTCGATCCATTGCGGCTCGACGACGATGCTCTTCGCCTCGCCGGCAGCTTCGCGGCGGACCTTCAGCGTCACCTTCTCGCCGATCTTGTTGCGGAACGAGCCGACCGGCGCGAACGGCGCATCGCCGGCCGCCAGGATCTCGTCGCCGGCGAGCAGACCGGCGCGGGCCGCCGGCATGTCGGGAAACACCGCCGTGACGAAGGTCTTGCCGTCGATCGTCTTCGTGAACATGCCGATGCCGGCATAGCGCACCTTGTCGCCGCGGAAGTGCTTGGGAATGTCGCGGCGCAGCGGATAGGAAAAGATGTCGACGAGCTCGTAGTAGCCCGTCTCGTCGGCGGTGTAGTGGTGCGTATGCGATGCGCCGAGCTCGGCGAGCAGCGCGTTGATCGCTTCCGATCGCTGCGCATCGGTCTTGGCGGTCGCGTAGGCGGCGCGATGCTTCTTGCCCATCGCCTCCCAGTCGAGCCCCTTCATCTTCGGGTCGTAGAACTTGTCGCGCGCGAGGCGCCAGACCTCCTCGTAGACGGTGGTGGTCTCGGGCTTGGGCTCGTAGGCGCGCGCCTCGGGGAACGGCAGCACTTGCGCGCCGGCAACGGCGACGGCCACAGCTCCGGAGCGGACGAAAGCAGGCGCACGCATGTCATGACCTCACGCTGGCGAACGGATGCCAGCAATGTAGGTATCGAAACGGACTATGCGAGGACGAACCGCCGGCCGATGCCCGCGGGGCACCTTACAAATCAGCAATCTTTGAACATCGACGTCATGCACTGCCACGTGTCTTGCATGTTGCGCTGTACCTTCTCGAGTGCGCCGATCTCGTACGTCTCTTCCCCGGCCGGCGTCAGCGCGCGCTGGTAGTCGGTGACGGTCACGGTGCGCGCAAAGCCCTCGCACTTGTCGCCCTCGGCCACCGGCAGCAGCGCGCATTTCTGATGCGCGCCATTTTTCGCCAGCACCTTGGCGCACATCTCGCCCTGCAACTGGGGGGCAATATTGTACTTGTCGGAGGGCAGCTCGACGCTGCAGCGGTAGGTGGCGCCGGGTTGCTCGCAGGCGACGCACAGCTCGGCGGCGCGCGAAGGCATGGCGGCGGCGACGAGAGACGCAACAACGATGGCTCGATACATCCTGCAACTCGCGATCTGAATTGGCCGGCCCCGCTCGCGCCCCCAGCCCCCTGCGGAGACGCTAACCCTATCCTGTAAGCCTGTGAAGAGGCTAGGATTTGACCCCAATCATTGCGGCGGCGCAGCATTTCGTGAACGCCGATGCAATCTTGACGGCGCCGGCGAAGCAGCCCACCCAGCAGCTTATGAACGAAGGGAAGCAAACGCCCGGCAGCTATGGCTCCGAACGCCTGATAGCGTTCACAGACGCGGTCATGGCGGTCGCCATCACCCTGCTTGTGCTCGACTTGAAGTTGCCGGAGGCGCTGACCGACGGCGATCTCTATGTCGCCATCCCGGACCTTTCGCACGCCTTGTGGTGCTATGTGCTCAGCTTCATCGTCATCGGGCTTCTGTGGATGGCGCATCACAACCAGTTCGCATACATCCGCCGCGTCGATGGCGTACTGCTGTGGCTCAACCTGTTCTTCCTCATGGCCGTGGCGCTGATCCCATTCACCACCAGCGTCATGAGCGACCACCGGACGGCGTTGCCGACGATGATGTACGCGGCGGTGCTGATGGCCATTGCCCTCCTGTTGGCCGCCATCTGGGGCTATGCCTGCCGCCACCCGGAGCTGATATCCGAGGGCGTGACCCTAGTGATGCGCCGGCAAGGCGTCATCGATCCGTTATTCGTCGCCGCCGTGTTCGCCCTATCGATCGGCGTCGCCTATGTTTACGGCTCGTCGGCCGGCCAATGGACGTGGCTGCTGGCGGCCTTGGCCGGTCCGGTCGCCGGTCGCCTTTCCCGCGCCTGAGCCGCTCCTTACCTTGACGCGGGCGGCGAAGCAGGTCAGGAACAAACCATGACCGATCGGCTCGTGACCAGTGCCAAGCGCGACACCGACGCGACGGAAGCCAGCCTGCGTCCGCAGTCGCTTGCCGAGTTCATCGGCCAGGAGCAGGCGCGCGCCAATCTCGGCATCTTCATCAAGGCCGCCCGCGACCGTGGCGAAGCCCTCGATCACGTTTTGTTTGCCGGTCCTCCGGGTCTCGGCAAGACGACGCTGGCGCAGATCATGGCCAAGGAGCTGGGGGTCGGCTTTCGTGCCACCTCGGGTCCGGTGATCGCCAAGGCTGGCGATCTCGCCGCCTTACTGACCAACCTCGAAGACCGGGACGTGCTCTTCATCGACGAGATTCACCGCCTCAGCCCGGCGGTGGAGGAGATCCTCTATCCGGCGCTCGAGGACTACCAACTCGACCTCATCATCGGCGAGGGTCCGGCGGCGCGCTCGGTGCGCATCGACCTCGCCAAGTTCACGCTCGTCGGCGCCACCACGCGCCTGGGACTGCTGACGACGCCGCTGCGTGATCGCTTCGGCATCCCCGTGCGCCTCAATTTCTACACCGTCGAGGAATTGGAGCGCGTCGTCACGCGCGGCGCGCGCGTGCTATCGGCGCCGATCAGCGCCGACGGCGCCCACGAGATCGCCCGCCGCGCCCGCGGCACGCCGCGCATCGCCGGCCGGCTGTTGCGCCGCGTGCGCGATTTCGCCTCCGTTGCCGGCGCGCCGGTCATCGACGCGACGCTCGCCGATAAGGCGCTGACGGCGCTCGAGGTCGATTCCGAAGGTCTTGACAGCCTCGATCGCCGCTATCTCACCTGCATCGCCAAGGGTCATGACGGCGGCCCGGTCGGCATCGAGACCATCGCCGCCGCCCTGTCGGGGCCGCCCGATGCGCTGGAAGAGATCGTCGAACCGTTTCTGCTGCAGCAGGGCTTCATCAGCCGGACGCCGCGCGGCCGCGTCACCACGCTGAAAGCCTACAAGCACCTCGGCTTGTCGGGGCCGCAGCGGTTATCGAGCCCCCAGGGTGCCTTATTCGACATACTGGATGATGACGCGGGCGAAGACGGCGGCGAAGGCGAGGCCGGTACCGCCTGAACCCTATGCGTCCGGCTGCTATGCCGCAGTCGGCGTCAACTTCTGGCACATCTTTTGCGTCGTAATGGCATGCGTCGCGTATCTCCGCAGAGCCGGTCAGCCATTGCCGTGATCACTCGTAGACAACTGTTCCAGGGCGTCGCCGCCGCTACCGCCGGGGGCGTGGGTCTCGGCGGCTATGCCTTGGCCGAGCCCTTCCGCACCAAGCTCACCCACTACGCGCTGACACCGCCGCGCTGGCCGCAGGGCCTATCGCTGAAGCTCGCCGTCATCGCCGACCTGCACGCCTGCAATCCGTGGATGGGCGTCGCGCGCATCGAAGGGCTCGTCGCCGAGGTGAACGCGCAGCAGCCGGACGCCGTGTTGCTGCTTGGCGATTACGTTGCCGGGCATAAGCTCGCCCGCTATTCGCAGCCCGTCGCCCCCAAGGATTGGGCCGGCGCGCTGGCCGGATTGAAGGCGCCGCTGGGCGTGCATGCCGTGCTCGGCAATCACGATTGGTGGGCCGACCGGGCGGCGCAGCGACGCCGCTGCGGGCCGACGCGCGCAGGAGCAGCGCTGCAGGACGCCGGCATCACGCTGCATGAAAATGCGTGCCTGCGGGTTGCCAAGGATGGCGGTGCCGTTTGGCTCGCCGGCCTCGGCGACCAGTGGGCGTTCCCGCCGGCACGCCGGTCGGACTTTGGCTCCTACACCGGCGTCGACGATCTCGCCGTCACGCTGGCGCAAGTGAGCGACGACGCGCCGATCGTTCTCATGGCGCACGAGCCCGATATCTTTCCGAGCGTGCCCGAGCGCGTGGCGCTCACCGTCTGCGGCCACACGCATGGCGGTCAGGTGCGCTTCTTCGGCTATGCGCCTTACGTCCCCTCGAAGTTCGGCAACCGATATGTCTACGGCCACATCGTCGAAGGCGGCCGCAATCTCATCGTCTCCGGTGGCCTCGGCTGCTCGGGACTGCCCGTCCGCTTCGGTGCGCCGCCGGAGATCGTCATCATCGAATTGGGCGCTTGAGCGATGGGCAGCGTGACAACTTCGCTGCGATCGGCTCTCTTCGCGCCATGAGCAACGCGCGCGAAGACAAATGGCCCGACCTTGCCGGCCGCCTGGTGCCAGATGGCCGAGGGCCCGCGCACGTGCTGCCGGTGCGAGTCTACTTCGAGGACACGGATTTCTCCGGCCTCGTCTACCACGCGAGCTACGTGCGCTGGTGCGAGCGCGGTCGCTCCGATTTCCTGCGCCTGCTCGGCGGCGATCACCGCCGGCTGATCGACGGCACGGACGGATCGGAGCCGGCGGCGTTCGTCGTGCGGCGTATGACGTTCGATTTCTTGAAGCCGGCGCGCATCGACGAATTGCTGGAGGTCGACACGCGCGTCAAGAGCGTCGGCGCCGCCAGTCTGACGCTGCTGCAGGCCGTTAGGCGTTTGGAAACCACGCTGGTCGAGGCGGAGGTGACGGTCGTCCTGATCTCCGTTTCGGGCAAGCCGCTGCGCATATCGAGCGCGCTGCGCGAGGCGTTCGGCGGGGCTTGATGAGGTGCGGCGGAGGGGCCGCTATCCACCCGGGCGTGGGCACCGACATGCAGAAAACGCTTGATTCCGGCCCTTATCCCGCATATTCGCGCTCGGCCGACGGCACATTGTGCGTGCATCTCGTGTACTATCGCTGCGGCTGAACGATTCTCTCAAGGAAACAACGATGGCTGAAAAAACCCCCGCGAAGATCAACACGGTTACGCTTCGCCAGATCGGCGC
>CAZOOS010000081.1:0-11282 GCA_964581475.1 uncultured Hyphomicrobium sp. | reverse complement strand
GGCAGGTCCCACCAGGGCCTGCCGCCCTCGTGCCAGGCGTCGGCGCGCGAGGCACCGAAGTCCTTGAGCGCCTGATCGCCGAGGCGCATCAGGGCCCGCCGCTGCCGCGCCACCTCGCCAGCACGCTGGACGAAAGCGACGACCTCGAACAGGTAGCCGCCCGTGTGCCCGCGCCCATTCTGCCGGCCCTTGCCGCAGTCCGAAGCCGCGCTCATTTCCGTCTCCCGCCAAGTTCTCGCAGCGGTATCTAGTGTGGGCGCTTCCATAAACAAATCGAATGTTTATTATACCCGGCATCATGGTTCGTTATGAGCTATCCCCTGGGATCGGGGCTCGTTGGCAATGTCGCGGAACATCGATGTCGGACTGCTGCGGGCGTTCGTTGCCGTCGTCGAGACGGGCAGCGTCACCCGCGCCGCGCACCTGTTGAATCTCACGCAGGCCGCAGTCAGCCAGCAGTTGAAGCGGCTGGAGGAGCTGTTCGGCGTCGAGCTGTTCGACCGCAGCAACCGGACGCTGCGCACGACCGCGGCGGGCGAGCGGCTGCTGGCGCACGCACAGACCATGATGACCATGAACGACTCCCTATGGGGCCTGATGAGCAAGCCCCACTACGAGGGTGAGATCCGCGTCGGCGTTCCCCATGACGTAGTGGAGCCGAACATTCCGCCGGTGCTCAAGCGCTTCGATCGCGCCTGGCCACGCGTGCACATTACGCTGACGTCGGGAATCACCGTCGAGCTGCTCTCCGCCCTCGAGCGCGGCGATCTCGACGTGGCGCTGTCGACGGAGCTCACCCCGAGCAAGGGTGCCGAGCTCTTGCTGCGCGACCCGCTCGTCTGGGTCGGCGCCAAGGGCGGGCAGGCGCATTTGCGCCAGCCGCTGCCGGTGTCGTTCGGCAGTCCCAACTGCGCCTTCCGCGCCTCGGCGATTGCGGCTCTGGCCGCCGTCAAGTGCGACTGGCGTCCCATGTGTGAGGCGAGCGTGCTCGACGCCGTGAAGGCGACGCTCTATGCCGACATCGCCGTCGCGCCCATGCTGCTGTCGGCGGTGCCGGACGACCTCGCGGCGCTGGAAGCCGAGGATGGCTTGCCAGCGCTGCCGCCCTTCTGCATCAACATGCATCTGCGCCGCGTCGGGCGCTCGGCGGTGGCGGAGGAATTCGCCTCCTTCGTGCGGCAGGAGTTCGCCTCGCGCTACGGCGAGCGGCGGCAGGCGGCGTTGGTCGCGTCGGAGCAAAGGGTGCTGGAGCGGTCATGAGCCAATCGTTGGTGCAAAAACAGTTCGGCGCCGTGGCGGCGGACTATGCGGCCAGCGCCGTGCACGCCAGCGGACCCAGCCTGGCGCGCCTTGTCGCCATGGTGCGCCCGCGGCCCGACTGGCAGGCGCTCGACGTGGCGACCGGCGCCGGCCACACGGCGCTGGCCTTTGCGCCGCTCCTCGCCCGCGTCGTCGCCTCCGACATCACCGACGAGATGCTGGCGCAGACCGCCAAGCTCGCCGCGGCGCGTCAATTGAAGAACGTCGAGACCGCCCACGCCGAGGCGGGCGAGCTGGCGTTCGCGGGGGCAAGCTTCGACCTCGTCACCTGCCGTCTTGCCGCGCACCACTTCCCCGACCCAGCGGCGTTTGTCGTCGCAGCGTGGCGCGTGCTGAAGCCCGGCGGCACCTTCGCGCTCGTCGACAACGTCGGCCCCGATGCCGCGCGCATGCCGGCGGCGACGCCAGCCGAGATCCGCGATGCCGACACGCTTTACAATACCTATGAGGAGCTGCGCGACCCGAGCCATGCGCGTGCCCTCGGTATCGAGGACTGGCTGGGCCTGTTGACCGACGCCGGGTTCGTCGACATACGCCACGAGCAGATGGATCAGGATATCGCCTTCAAGGCGTGGACCGAACGCATGCGTTGCGACGCGGAGACGGTGGAGCGCCTGGAGCATCTGCTCGACAACGACCTCTTGCGCGCCTTCCTGCGTCCGCGCCATGAAGCTGGCGAGCACATCTTCACGCTGCAGGAAGCCATCATCGTCGCGCGTAAGCCAGGCAACCCCGAAAACCACCCATGACCAACATCACCGACTGGCAGCGCGTCACCGCGCCCGAGCTCGCCGACTTCGAGGACATGGCGGAGGCTGCCTGGTCGCGGCTGCCGGAGGCGTTTCGCGCCCGCACCGGCGACGTCTTGATCCGCGTCGAGGACTATCCGACCGACGAGGTGCTCGACACCCTCGGCATCGACGACCCGCTCGATCTGCTCGGCCTCTATCACGGGGTCAGCCTCGACAAGAAGAGCATCACCGACCTGCCGACGCAGCCCGACATGGTGTTTCTCTACCGCCGGCCCATGCTCGATGAATGGGCGGAATCCGGCGTCACCCTGGGCGACCTCATCACCCACGTGCTGGTGCACGAAATCGGCCATCATTTCGGCTTTTCCGACGACGACATGGCGCGCATAGAGGCGGCGGCAGGGGGCTGACGCCCGTCAGGGCGCCGCTGCACAGACTTTTGTGAGGCGCCTGGCTGGCAGCTTGTAACACGGGCTAAACGACGCCATGCTAAGGATTGGGAAGAGGCCGGGAAATTCAAGAGTCTGCCGATGATCGACCGCCGCGGCGCGCGCCGCTTGGCCTGGGGCCTGATCGCACTATTGGCATTGCCGGCACCGGGCTTCGCGCAGGATCCGAAGTCGCCGACGGCCGAGGAATACGTGGCCCATGCCGGCGGCGAGGCGACGATCATTCCCGCCGGCGAATTCAAGCTCGACGGCGTCAAACTCTACTGCGGCACGCGCCCGACGGTGATCGACAACAACCTCGACGATTACGGCGCCGCCTATCCCGGCTTCCTGATCATGAACATGCGCCTGTTGGGCCGCGTGACGACCCCCGTGAAGCTGTGGATCTACTCGCACGAGTGCGGGCACCAGTTCCGCGGACCGGACGAGGAAACGGCCGACTGCTTTGCCGTGCAGCGCGGCCGCCGTCAGGGCTGGCTGTCGCCGGGCGGGGTCGAGGAGATCTGCTCGTTCATCGCCCCGGCCAAGGGCGACGCCATGCACTTCTCCGGCTCGCACCGCTGCGAATACATGCGCCAGTGCTTCACCGAGTACGGGATCCGGTAATCTCTTCGAACTCGCGCATCTCGTTCGCGACTGGCCACAGACGAGTCGATTCTCGAACCTTTGGTTGCAAGAGTGTCGGAGCGTTCCCGCTATCGGCCGAATCGTGGCATCAATGCGGCCGCGGCGTTCCTGACCCACGTCGCCACGGGGGCGAGGGGGCCTAAAGCAGCCGGAACCTTAGCGATCAGAACACCGTCGTAAGATGCATAAGCGAGCCTCGCGAGGCGAGCTTTTGCGTCTGCTTCGCTGTTCGCTTTGATTTCCAGAAGCCACTCCGAGCCGTCATGGCGATATGTGAACAGGTGCGTTCGCATATCTGAGGCCTCGCCATGAAAGGACAAAGACATGGCATACTACCTCTACAAAGATGGCCAGCAGCAATGGCGCTGGCGCCTTGTTGCGGCAAACAACCGGATCATCGCCAATTCCGGCGAAGGTTACTGGAACAAGGACGATTGCCTTGATGCAATCAACCTCGTGAAGGGATCGTACAGCGCACCGGTTTACGAGATCTAACCAGGATCGGACTCGAAGCGCCGCCGGGAAGCAAACGCTTCGAGCCCTTGCCAGACGAATGGGGGTCGCGCTTCGGCGCGGCCCCTTTCGCTTTCTTGTACGACTGCGGTGGCGGCCCAGTGGGCGCCTTCATCCAGCGAATCGTTGCACGCTCATCGCATGCGCGACAAGTGTTTGACTTCAAAATTTGTGTTTGCACGGCTCGTGACGCGGCCGCTACGCGTGCCCCTATGCTGTACCTTCCGCAAGTCCCCACTTGTGTGCGACCCCGGTGGGCCGCCGATACTGCATGGCGTGAAGAATCGCGCGATTCGCACAGTCACCGCAACGCACCAAGTTCACCGGCGGTGAATTCTTCTGCGGAGACTGTGGCCATGTTCCCGCTCGGGAATAATCTGCTCGGTAGGGGAAAACATTGCGCCCAATGTTACCGAGCGGGAACAAACGGTACGTGAGCTATAACACCCTCTCGTATGTTCCCGAGCGGGAACAAAGACTGCCCCGGCAGCGCGAATCCTGCTATAAATTCCCGAGCGGGAACATCGCAGCGAGGTGCCCATGGCCAAGCAGCAGGCCGACAGACCTTTGTCCGACACCGAAAGCGCGGCCAACGCCCAGGCGAAACACTTCGGCGCCCTCGTGCGCGAGCGGCGCGAAGCCCTGAAGATGCGCCAGGACGACCTAGCGCTGGCCACCGGCGTCGGCCGCCGCTTCATCCTCGAATTGGAGGCCGGCAAGCAGAGCTGCCAGCTCGGCCGCTCGCTCGTCGTCGCCGCCGCCGTCGGCCTGCGCCCGTTCGACCTGATGAGCGCCAACAGCGACGACGACAATGCGCTGCTCCCCGACCTCACCGATGACCTGCCGGACATGGACGACGAGCGTGGCTGAGCTGCCGGTCTATTACGAGAACCGCAGCGTCGGCACCATCGAGGTGCACGCCGACGGGCCGAGCTTCACCTACGCGCCCGAATGGCTACGCACGCGCGGCGCCTTCCCGATCTCGCTGCTCATGCCCTTGTCGCCGCGCCGCGTGCCGCCGCGCCTGTTCCTGCCGTGGGCGGCGAACCTGCTGCCCGAGTCGACGCAACTGCGCGCCATCGGCTTGCAGCTCGGCGCCGCCCCCGAGGACGTCATCGGCATCCTCGCCGAGCTCGGCCGCGACACCGCCGGTGCGCTGTCGATCGGAGAACCGGGCACGGCGGCGACCGACTGGCGCCCGGTGCCGAACGACAAGGCGCTGGAGCGCATCCTCGCCGAGCTGCCGTCGAAGCCGTTTCTCGTCGGCGAAGACGGGGTGTCGATGTCGCTCGCCGGCGTGCAAACCAAGCTCGGCGTCGCCATCGACGACAAGGGTCGCATTTGCGTGCCGATCAACGGCGCGCCGTCGACGTGGATTTTGAAACCGGACTCCGAGCGCCTGTTCGGCGGCGTGCAGAACGAGGCGCTGTGCCTGGTGCTGGCCAAGCGGCTCGGCCTCAACGCGCCGGAGGTGACGACCGGCAAGGCGGGCAAGCGCAGCTATCTGATGGTGAAGCGCTACGACCGCGTCGAGCAGCAGGGCCGCTGGCGCCGCCTGCACCAGGAGGATTTCTGCCAGGCGCTCGGCAAGCCGCCGTCGGCCAAGTACGAGACCAACCAAACCGGCATCCCCGGCCCGACGCTGGCGGAGATGTTCGCCGTGACGCGCAACGCCATGCAGGCGCCTGATGTGGTCAACCTGCTCGACTACGTCATCTTCAACGTGCTCGCCTGCAACACCGACGCACACGCCAAGAACTATTCGCTGATGATTTCCGGCAAGGGCTTCAAGCTGGCGCCGATCTACGACGTGATGTGCGCGTTAGCGTGGGAGCACGTGACGCGCAACATGGCGCAGAAGATCGCCGGCAAGTCCCGCGGCGAGCATCTGAAGTGCCGCCACTGGCAGCGCTTCGCCGCCGACGTCGGCCTCAACGCCCCGCGTCTCCTGGCGCGCGTCGAGGCGCTGGCCAAGGCGACGCTCATCGAGACGCGCAAGGCGGCGGCCGACGTCGCCGCCATGCCGGCCGGCGCGCACCCGCTCATGCAGCAGGTGACCGAGGCGATCGAGGCTCGCGCACGTGCCCTGCTGTCTGGTCTGACCGAGGACGAGCCGGCCGGCGAAGCCCCGGCGGCCGAGCCTGCGAAGCGGCAGAAGCCGGTCAGCAAACCGCCGCGCAAGAGCGCACGTGCGCGCACCACCTAAGGGCCTATTTCGCTCTCCCGTAGCCCGCGGATCACAGCCGCGGCGCGCCCGCCTGTTATGATTCGGCCGGTCGAATCAATGCAGGAAGCGATGCAGGACAACTGCCCCTTGGTCATCATCCGCTGGGAGGACAGCGCTCAGCCGCTTCCCGCCTGGAGGCATCTGTCGCAGCTCCCGGCGACGCGGGCGATCGAATGCGCGACTGTGGGCTGGCTGCTGAAGGACGGCGCCGACGTAAAGGTGCTATGCCAGAGCGTCGGCGATCTCGACACGCCCCACAACGCACAAGCGAGTGGGATCATGACGATACCCACTCGCTGCGTCATTTCCATCGAACGTCTAACGGAAGATGGGGCTATTTCTTCTGCTGGCTCGACTGCTGCCCCGACTGATGTTGGGGCTGCGATTGGCTCTTCTGCTGGCCTTGGCCCTGATTTGGCGCCTGGTTTAGCGCCGAGGCCGCGAGAGCCTGAATCTCTTCCGATGTGAGAGACTTCGGGTTTTGCATCGCCTTGGCGGCGATGGTCGCAACGCGCTGAGACGTTTTCTCATCCGACATGACTTACCTCACTGTCGCTGAACAACTGTCTGACTACGTCATACAACCAGGCGGTCGTATCACGCGGCCGTCAGACGTCGTCCGGCAAACAATGCCGTACGCGGAAGTTATCCACCGAATATGTGGGTTATCCAGAGCGTGCCCAATGATCGGGCACGCCTCGCTTCACGTGCCGAAGCTGCGCACGTCCTCTTCCGGATTGGCCCTGATGTTGTGGATCGACAGGTCGGCACCGCGGTGCTCTTGCTCGGCCGTCAGGCGGATGCCGACCGTCAGTTTCAGCAGGCCGTAGACGCCCAGGCCCACCGCGAAGCCGAACGCTGCGCCGGCCAGAGAGCCGACGAGCTGCGAAGCGAACGCCACGCCGCCGGCGCCGCCCAGCGCCGTCAGCCCGAAGATGCCGCAGGCGATGCCGCCCCATAGGCCGCACAGCCCATGCAGCGCCCACACGCCGAGCACGTCGTCGATCTTCCATTTGTTGGTCGACACTTGGAACATCTGCACGAAGATGGCGCCCGCCACGCCGCCGACGATGAGCGAGCCGATCGGGTGCATGACGTCGGATCCGGCACACACGGCGACGAGGCCGGCGAGCGCACCGTTGTGCACGAAGCCGGGGTCGCTATCGCCGACGATCATCGCCACGATGATGCCGCCGCTCATGGCCATCAGCGAGTTGATGGCGACGAGACCCGACACCGCTTCGAGGCGCTGCGCGCTCATCACGTTGAACCCGAACCAGCCGATGCACAGCAGCCAGGAGCCCATGGCGAGCCACGGAATCGACGAGGGCGCCGATGCCATGCCGCGTCCTTCGTAGCGGCCGAGGCGCGGTCCGAGCATGAGGACGGCGCCGAGCGCCGCCCATCCGCCGAAGGCATGCACGACGATCGAGCCGGCGAAATCCTTGAACGGCGCGCCGAGCTGCGCGTTGAAGAAGCTCTCCTGCAGGCCGAAGTTGCCGTTCCAGTAGACGCCTTCGAGCAGCGGATAGAACAGGCCGACGAGCGCGGCCGTCGCCGCCGCTTGCGGCGCGAACTTGGCGCGCTCGGCGATGCCGCCGGAGATGATCGCCGGGACGGCCGCGGCGAAGGTGCAGAGAAAGAAGAAGCGGACGAGGGTATAGCCCTGCGCCCCGTAGCCTTCGGCGCCCCCGGAAATCGCCGTCGCGTTTTGGAAGAAGCCGACGCCGTAGGCGATCGTGTAGCCGATCAGGAAATAGACGACGGTCGAGATGGCGAAATCGACGAGGATTTTGACGAGAGCGTTGACCTGGTTCTTGTGGCGCACGGTTCCCGTTTCGAGAAACGCGAACCCTCCGTGCATGGCGAACACCAGAATGGCGCCCATCAATAGGAAAAAGACATCCGCTCCTTGCATTGCCGTCCCCCATCCCGGTGACTGGTTTTGCCCAGTCGTTTCGCCTTTTCGTTGGGCAATTGCCTAAACGAACGGCGTTGCGGACAGGAAGCCGCAATCGCGGGCCGCCGTCAACGGCTCCGTTGACGGACCGACGGCGAATGGGGGAAAGCGCGCATCAGCGCAGCGGACGGCCACCCATGCCACGCCGGTGTGGGGGCGTCCGCCACGAAGGGAGTTGGCGGCGATTTAGCGGACGCGGCGGGGGTTCTTGTAGAGGTCGGCCTCCTGCGCATCGAGGGCCGGCTTGATCTTGCCTTTGCCGACGTCGCGCCACAGCCGCTTCATGTGGCGGCGGCTGTCGTGATTGAAGATCTGCAGGGCGCTGAACAACTGCAGCACCGTGATCAGGCGCCGGTCGGCGTGCTCGACCCGCACCTTGCCCTTCCACTTGCCGCCGATGGAGAACACCTTGCCGTCGAGATGGCCGACGTTCTTGCCCTGCTGATCATAGAGCGTGTAGTCGCCGCCCAGATTTATGAGGTCGCGCTTGATGCGGTAGAACTGCGGCTTGCCTTCGGCATCCATGATGAAGAAGCCGAAGTTCTCCGGCAGCAGCGGCCACTTGTTGGCCGAGCGCTCAAGATAGACGATGAAGTTGTCCTCGTCCGTATTGACCGAATAGGTCATCACCGGCATGCCGCGCGAGGCGATGGTCTGCTGCAGGGAGCGCCCGATCATCAGATCCATGGTGGCGCGCCAGTTCAGCGATTCGTTGAATAGCTTGAAGACGAGGCGCTTGTCCTTGTTCTCCGCCTTCTCCCACAGGTCCTCGCGGTAACCGATGAGGCCCGTGCGCTCGCCGCCCTCGATCACCTCGGCGAAGATGTCCATGTCGGACGTGAACTGCCGCGACTTGGCGCGGTTGCGCGTGCGCTTGTAGAGGCCGAACTCGGTGAAATTGAAGTCGGTGATCCAGATGTCGACGATGAAGTGGAAATAGCCGTTCTTGACGGCCTTGGCGGCGGCGCCCTTCGACACGCCGGGGATTTTCGTCACCTCGCCGCGCGCATCGTTGGCTGCGTCGCTGGCGGCGGCATCGGCCCTGGCGCTAACTCGTGCTGCGGCTGCGGTCATTTCGTGGCCTCCCGCTTCATGCGAATCAAGTTGCTGAAGCCTAGCATCGGCTGGCCGCGGACAAGCCGCGGGCACCGAAATCCCTTTGGAAAACTTCAGGGATTGGGCCGCGAACCGAAGATGGCGCTGCCGACGCGCACGTAAGTGGCGCCGAACTGCACCGCCGTCTCGTAGTCATCGCTCATGCCCATGCTGAGCGTCCGGCAGCCGTTCTCCGCCGCGAGCTTGGCGAGGAAGGCGAAATGCAATGCCGGCTCCTCCTCGACCGGCGGAATGCACATCAGCCCGGAGATTTCGAGCCCGAGCTCATGACGGCACAGCGCCAGAAGCGCCGGCAGCTCGGCCGGGACGACACCCGCCTTCTGCGGCTCCTCGCCGGTGTTGACTTGCACGAGCAGCTCCAGCTGCCGACCCTGCTGTTGCATTTCCGCGGCGATGGCGCGGGCGATCTTCGGCCGGTCAATCGAATGGATGACGTCGAACAGCTCGACTGCCTCTTTCACTTTGTTCGACTGCAGCGGTCCGATCAGGTGCAGCCTGAGGTCGGGAAACTGTGCTCTTAGCCACGGCCACTTGCCCTTTGCCTCCTGCACGCGGTTCTCGCCGAACTGGCGATGTCCGGCCCGTATTACTGGAAGGATCTCGGGCGCGTCGAACGTCTTCGATACGGCGATCAGGTGCACATCGGCCGTGTCGCGCCCGGCAGCCTTCGCCGCCGCGGCGATTTTCGCCTGCACCTCGGCCAAACGCCGCGCCGAGCCGTCCGCCGTTTCAGCCTCAGTTGTCATCCAACCGCCTTGACCCGCATGGTGCTTTAAGGCTCATTACGCCGCTCAAAACCTCTAAATCCCGAAAGTTCGACGCCGTATGGCCACTCAATACGACGCGCCCGCACGCGAAAAGCACTGGCAGGAAGTCTGGGAGAAGGAGGACATCTTCCGCGCTTCCAATAAGGACGAGCGCCCGAAGTGCTACGTCCTCGAGATGTTCCCCTATCCGTCCGGGCGCATCCACGTCGGCCATTCGCGCAACTACACCATGGGCGACGTCTTCGCACGCTACAAGCGCGCCAAGGGCTTCAACGTGCTGCACCCGATGGGCTGGGACGCCTTCGGCATGCCGGCCGAGAACGCCGCCATGGAGCGCAAGGTGCACCCGGCGGAGTGGACCTACCAGAACATCGACACCATGCGCCGGCAGCTCAAGTCGATGGGCCTGTCGCTCGACTGGTCGCGCGAGATCGCCACCTGCTCGCCGGACTACTACCGGCACCAGCAGAAGCTCTTTCTCGACATGCTGAAGAAGGGCCTCGCCTACCGCAAGTCCTCGAAGGTCAACTGGGACCCGGTCGACCACACCGTGCTCGCCAACGAACAGGTCATCGACGGCCGCGGCTGGCGCTCCGGCGCCGAAGTCGAGCAGCGCGAGCTGACCCAGTGGTTTTTCAGGATCACGAAATATTCCGAAGAACTTTTGACGGCGCTCGACGACCTTGACCGCTGGCCGGAAAAAGTACGCACCATGCAGAAGAACTGGATCGGCAAGTCCGAGGGCTTGTTGTGCCGCTTCATGCTGGCGAAGCCGGAAGGCGGCCACGGTGAAGTCGAAGTCTTCACGACGCGGCACGATACACTTTTCGGCGCGTCTTTCGTCGCCATCTCGCCCGATCACCCGCTGGCGAAATCTATCGCCGCGCAGAATCCAAAGGCGGCGGCCTTCATCGAAGAATGCAAGAAGATGGGCACGGCGCAGGAAGCCATCGACAAGGCCGAAAAGCTCGGCTTCGATACCGGCCTGCGCGCGCAGCATCCATTCGACGCGAAATGGGAACTGCCCGTTTACATCGCCAACTTTGTGCTGATGGAATACGGCACCGGCGCCATCTTCGGCTGCCCCGCGCACGACCAGCGCGACCTGGATTTCGCGCGCAAATACAAATTGTCCGTCGTGCCGGTCGTGGTGCCGGAAGGCGTCGATCCGAAAACATTCGAGATCGGCACGGAAGCCTATGACGGCGAAGGCAGGTTGGCGAACTCGCGCTTCCTCGACGGCATGACCGTCGAAGCCGCGAAGGAAGAAGTTGCCAGGCGCCTGGAAAAAGAAACCCGCGGCAACCGCCCGGTTGCGCAAAGGCAGATTCAATATCGTTTGCGTGACTGGGGCATTTCACGGCAACGCTATTGGGGTTGCCCGATCCCGGTCATTCATTGCGACAAGTGCGGCGTCGTTCCGGTGCCGGACAAGGACTTGCCCGTGGTGCTGCCGGAGGACATCGAGTTCGACCGTCCGGGAAATCCGCTTGACCGCCACGCCACCTGGAAAAAAGTTTCCTGCCCGAAATGCTCGGGCAATGCCCGCCG
>CAZOOS010000080.1:0-11300 GCA_964581475.1 uncultured Hyphomicrobium sp. | reverse complement strand
GCGCGGCCGGCGGCGGTGGGGGCGCCGGTGGCTGCGCCTCCTGCACCGGAGGTGGCGCGGGCGGCGGAGGCGGCTGGGCCTTCTCCACCGGTGGCGGGGCCTCGCCTGCGGGACTGTCCCCGCCGCGATCGCGTCCACGCTTGCCACGGCGCTCGCCGCCTTGGCCCTCATCGGATGCTTCACCGACCTCAGGTGGGGGCGCCTCGGGGGCCTGTGCAACCTCGATAACCTTGCTGGGGTAGGCTTGCTCGCCAGCGACGCTGGAACCTGCGACGGCGTTCAAAGCGGTGAATGAAACGGCGGCGACGATGAGATAGCGGCTCATAAATTCGGCCTTGCTCCCTATGCGGTTATCCCGAGCGATACGGGAAATGTTGTTGAGGTTGTGGCTCTGGCGCCAACACCCACAAACACGTCGCTTTTCCGCCCCAATGGGCCCTAATAGGCTCTGTTCGCCCGAGGGCCTGAGGTAACGTGCCGATGCGGCAAGAAGTTCAGTCGAGATTGTACGTCGTGACCGTTGCGGGCACCGACCCGCAGCAGGTTGCGGCGCTGCTCGACGCTGCCGGCGCCGCTACGATGCTGATCACCGCGGGCGCCGACGGTGTGCTGACGGCCGCCACCGCGCGACCGCTCGTCGAGCTGGCGCAGAGCAAGGATGTTGCCGCCCTCATCGAGGGCGACGCGCAGCTCGCGCGCACGTTGCGTGCCGACGGCGTGCACCTGCCCTGGAGCAACGGTGTCGTCGCCCAGTTCAGCGAAGCGCGCGAGATCCTTGGCACGCGCTTCATCGTCGGCGTCGATGTCGGTCGCTCGCGCCACGACGCCATGACCCTCGCCGAGGAGGGTGCCGACTACATCGCCTTCGGCATTCCGCCACACGTGGAAGATCGTGCCACGGCCACGGCGCGCCGCCTCGAGCTGATCGCCTGGTGGGGCGAGATTTTCGAAGTTCCCTGCGTCGCCTTCGACGTCGATATTGGCGCCGACGCGGTGGCCCTCGCAGCGGCCGGCGCCGATTTCATCGCCATGCGCCGCGACGTCGAGCTCACCCCGGGCGACGCCGAGGCTTTGGCGCGCGACCTCGCCGAGGCCGCACAACACCGCGAGGCCCTGGCATGATCCGCTGCCGCGCCCTGATCGCCGCGCTCGGCGCTCTGGCGCTGATGCAGCCCGTTGCCGCCGAGACCAGCTCGTGGGTGATGGAGACGACCGAGGCGCCTAAACCCAAGCGCGGCAGGCCGGTGAAGCTCGCCCCGGCGCCCGACGCTTCGAAAGGGCCGTCATTTGAGGGCCCGGCGACACCAGGCAAGAGCGCCTATGCAAAATCGCTGGCGCCCGCCACCGGCGATGAGGCCGCGTACATCGCCTTCGACCAGGGCCAGTACCTCACGGCCCTCAAGCTCGCTACCGAAGGCGTGCAGCGCAACGATCCGCAATCGCACACGCTGCTCGGCCGCCTCTACGCGGAAGGACTGGGCGTCAGCAAGGAGCCGCTGACCGCCGCCAAATGGTACGCGCGCGCCGACGAGCTCGGCGACATTCAAGCGACGTTCGCGCTCGGCGTCCTCTATGCGGAGGGGCGCGGCGTCAAAAAGGATCGCAACAAGTCGGCCGAGCTGTTCGAGAAGGCGGCGCGCACCGGCCATCCGCTGGCCAACTACAATCTGGGCCTGCTTTTCCTCAAGGGCGACGGCAAGCCACAGAACGAGTATCGCGCGGCCATGCACATCCGCTATGCGGCCGAGAAGGGCATCGCCGTGGCGCAATACGACCTCGCCGGCCTCTATCAGAACGGCTTCGGGGTGAAGCCCAACGCGCTCGACGCAGCGCGCTGGCTTTCCAAGGCCGCCGAGCAGGGCATGGCGGAAGCGCAGTTCGACTACGCCGTGGTGCTCTTGCGCGGCCTCGGCCTCACCAAGGACGAGCCGAAGGCTATCCCCTACCTGCGCTCCGCCGCACAAAAGGGGCTGGCGGCTGCGCAGAACCGCCTCGCCTACGTCTATGCCGAGGGTGTCGGCGTCAAGAAAAGCCCGCAGGAAGCGGCCAAGTGGCGGCTGATCGCGCAAGCAGGCGGCCTCAAGGATGCCGAGTTCGACGCCGTCGTCGCCAAGATGCCCAAGGCGCAGCAGCTTGCGGCCCAGCAGGCTGCCAGCGAGTGGCGGGAGAAGGCGGGACTTTTCTAGAAGTGGCGACGGCGCCTTGCCAGCGCGCGTGTCTGGGGTTAGTCGGGGCGCCTTGCGCCGCATGCGAGGCGCCAGAAGGATTCCGGTTACATGCCCGCCTCAGCGCTTATGAACGTCATGATCGGCGCCGCCCGCAAGGCGGGGCGCAGCCTCGCCCGCGACTTCGGCGAGGTCGAGCAGTTGCAGGTATCGATCAAGGGGCCCGGCAACTTCGTCTCGGCTGCCGACCACAAGGCCGAGGACATCATCTACGGCGAGTTGGCCAAGGCGCGCCCCGGCTACTCCTTCCTGATGGAGGAACGCGGAGAGATCGTCGGCGACGACCAGACGCATCGCTGGATCGTCGATCCGCTCGACGGCACCACCAACTTCCTGCACGGCGTTCCGCTGTTCGCCATCTCGATCGGATTGGAGCGCGAGGGTCAGATCGTTGCCGGCGTCGTCTACAATCCGATCTCCGATGAGCTGTTCACCGCCGAGAAGGGCAAGGGGGCCTATCTCAACGATCGTCGCCGGATGCGGGTCGCCGTGCGCAAGAACCTGTCGGACGCACTCGTCACCACCGGCATCCCGCACCTCGGCCGCCCCGGCCACGCACCGTTCGTGCGCGAAATCAAAGAGGTGATCAAGCACGTCGCCGGTGTGCGCCGCACCGGCTCGGCCGCGCTCGATCTCGCCTGGGTCGCCGCCGGGCGCTTCGATGCCTACTGGGAAAGGGGCATCAAGCCCTGGGATATGGCCGCCGGCATCGTCCTGGTGCGCGAGGCGGGCGGCATCGTCACCGACCTTTCCGGGGGCACCGGCATGTTCGCCAAGTCCGAGGTGCTTGCCACGAATAGCGCGCTGCAGAAGGAGTTCCTTCCCATCCTGGCGGCCGGCTGAGGCAGGCGGGCACGATCTTGCCCCGTTTGTGCTGTCATTGGCTTCGGGTAATGTCACCTGCTGAACAAAGGCGGCGGGCAGCGGAGCGCTTGGATGGCGAGAAGACGACAGAGCGACCCCGCCGGGGCGCTGGCGCATCGGACGTTGACGCCGCCGGGCGTCTTCCTCATCCGCATGTTGATCTTCCTGACGCTCGTCGCCTTCCTGGCGGCCATCCTGCACAAGCAGTTGATCGACAGCTTCATGAACAATCCGGGCCTCAACGGGCTCATCGTCGGCGTGTTGGCGCTCGGCATCCTCTATTCCTTCCGGCAGGTGATGCGGCTTTATCCGGAGATCCGCTGGATCAACGCCTTCCGCATCGCCGATCCCGGCCTTGCCATATCGCATCAACCGGTGCTGCTGGCGCCGATGGCGGCCATGCTGCGCGACCGCACCGGCGTGCTGTCGCTGTCCACCGCCTCGCTGCGCTCAATCATGGATTCCATCGGCTCGCGCCTCGATGAGGCACGCGACACCGGCCGCTACATGGTGGGCCTGCTGGTGTTCCTCGGCCTGCTCGGCACCTTCTGGGGCTTGCTGGAGACGATCCAGTCGGTCGGCGGGGCCATCGACTCCATCGACACCGGCGCCGCCGACAACGTCACAATGTTTTCTGACCTGAAGGCTGGCCTCGCCGCGCCCCTCAAGGGCATGGGCACGGCGTTCTCGTCTTCGCTGCTCGGTCTCGCCGGCTCGCTCATCCTCGGCTTCCTCGAGTTGCAGGCTGGCCATGCGCATAACCGCTTCTACAACGAGCTCGAGGAATGGCTGTCGGGCATCACCGAGCTGACGCCCGGCACCAACGTCTCGGGCGACCAGATCAACCGCCAGCTCTCCAGCGCCATCCTGCACATGCAGCGCGCCGTCGAGGATCTATCGACGCGCCTTGCCGATCAATCGATGGCCGGCGCCATTGGCGTCGCGGGCGGAGGCGACGAGCAGCTTCGCGAGCTGGCGCGCGGCGTCAATCAGCTCGTCACCCAGATGCGCGCCGAGCAGAAGGTCGTACGCGAGTGGGTCGATGAGCAGGCCTCGCAGCATTCGGAAGTGGCGAGCGCTTTAAAGGAACTCGCCCTCAATATGCGTCGCAAGGGATAGCGCATGGCGGGTGGACGCTCGCGGCGGCACAGCGGCGACTACGGCTTGTTCTGGCCGGGTTACGTCGACGTGCTATCGACGCTGCTTCTGGTTGTCACCTTCCTCATGTCCATCTTCATGCTGGCGCAGTACTTCGCCAGCCAGGAGGCGAGCGGCAAGGACACGGCGCTGAAGCGGCTGACGCTGCAGATCAACGAGCTGACCAGCCTGTTGTCGCTGGAGAAGGGCAAGAGCAAGTCGGCGGCCGACGAACTTTCCGCCTTGCAGGCGACGCTGTCGACACTGCGCGAGGAGAACGCCAAGTTGTCGGGCTCGGCCCTGTCCGGAGACGAAGCCGCCAAGGCCGCCGATGCGCGCATATCCGGGCTCAGCAGCGAGCTGGAAAGCCAGAAGAAGGTGTCCAACGAGGCGCTGGCCAAGGTGGACCTGCTCAATCAGCAACTGCTGTCGCTGCGCCGGCAGATCGCTGCTCTCAACGACGCGTTGCAGGCCTCCGAGAAGAAGGACGCGGAAAGCCAGACGCGCATCAAGGATCTCGGCTCGCGCCTCAACGCCGCGCTGGCCCGGCAGGTACAGGAGCTGCAGCGCTACCGCTCCGACTTCTTCGGCCGCCTGCGCGAGCTCTTGAAGAACCGCAAGGACATCCGCGTCGTCGGCGACCGCTTCGTGTTCGAATCGGAAGTGCTGTTCCCGTCCGGCTCGAACCAGTTGACGCCCGAAGGCCTCGTCGCCATGGATCAGCTCGCCGCCGCCATCATCGAGCTCGAGAAGGAAATCCCCAAGGAGATCGACTGGGCGCTGCAGGTCGACGGCCACACCGACATCCGGCCGATCGCCAGCCCGACGTTCCCGTCGAACTGGGATCTATCGACGGCGCGCGCCATTTCCGTGGTGCGCTATCTGATCAGCCGCGGCGTCTCTCCCCAGCGGCTGGTCGCGGCCGGATACGGTGAGTTCCGGCCGCTCGAGCAAGGCATCGATGAAGCCAGTCTGCGGCGCAACCGCCGCATCGAGCTGAAGCTGACGAACCGTTAGGCGCGTTCCCGCGTCACGGCCCAGGCGCTTCCGTCGGCGGCGGTCCGACTGGCGCCGGGCTGACCTGCTCGCGCTCTCGCTTCAGGTCGGCAAGCGCCTGGTTCAGCTTCTTCTGCGTCGCCGCCAGCTGCGCCTTGAGCGTGGCCACCTCGCGCTGCGCCGCTTCCCTGGCGGAGGCTTCAGTTGCCGCCGCGCCGGCCACCGCCGCATCGCGCGCACGCTGCAGATCGCCAACCTGTTTCTGCAAATCGCCGATCTGCGCCGTGGCGGCTTCGGTGTTGGCGCGCGACTGCTTCAGCGCGCTCTCGACTTCATCGCGCGACTTGTTCGCCTGCTCGACTTGGCGCGTCAGGTCGGCGACGTTCGCCTTCAGCCGATCGCGCTGCTGCGACAAGTCGAGACGCGCGGTCTCGCCTTCCAAATAGAGCTGGCGTGCCGACAGCGCCGTATAGCCGGCATAGACGGTTAGGCCTGCGAGCGCGACGACCAGGATCCACACCCACAGCGGGGCGGGTCCGGCCATGTGCGGCTCCGGCGCCAGCGGAGATTCGTAATCGGGTTCCATCGTCAAGATCCCCTCCAACTTGTTGTCGGCGTTCAACCAGGAGTACGCCGCTTCCTCCCCCCGTAGTTCCCCTCCGAGGCGGTCAGCAATGCCTCCGATTTCGGCTATTCGGCGGCCTCGGCCACAAACTGCATCTCGGCCAGTCGCGCATATAGTCCGCTGCGGGCAACCAGCTCGGCGTGCGTGCCATCCTCGACGATGCACCCCTTGTCCATGACAAGGATGCGGTTGGCCTTTTGAACGGTCGCGAGGTGGTGGGCGATGACCAAGGTCGTGCGCCCCACCATCAGCCGCTCGAGCGCGCGCTGCACCAGGGCTTCGCTCTCTGAATCGAGTGCGCTGGTCGCTTCGTCGAGCAACAGGATCGGCGCGTCCTTGAGGACGGCGCGGGCAATGGCGATGCGCTGGCGCTGGCCGCCGGAGAGCGAGATGCCGCGCTCGCCGAGCGGCGTCTGATAACCGTCCGACAGGGCGCGAATGAACTCGTCGGCCTGTGCGGCGACGGCGGCGCGTTGCACCGCTTCGATGTCTGCGTCGGGGCTGCCGTAGCGGATGTTGTCGGCGACCGTTCCCGCGAACAGCGCCACATCCTGCGGAACGAGCGCCATGCGTGCCCTGAGCTGATCGAGCGCGGCGTCGCAAGCACGCACGCCGTCGACGCGAACCTCGCCCGACTGCGGATCGAAGAAGCGCAGCAGCAGATTGAAGATGGTGCTCTTGCCGGCGCCGGACGGCCCGACGATGGCGATGGTCTCTCCCGGCGCGGCGCGGAAGGAGATGCCATTGAGCGTGGGCAGCTTCGGCCGCCCGGGGTAGGCAAAGCGCACGTCGTCGAACTCGACCTCGCCGCGGGCGGGGACAGGCAGGGGGAGGGGAAACGCCGGGGACTTGATCTCCGGCTCGACCGCCAGCAACTCGGTGAGGCGTTCGGCGGCGCCCGCAGCCTGGCTCACCTCGCCCCAGATTTCCGAGACCTGCGCGAAGGCGGCGCCGGCGAAGACGGCGTAGAGCACGAACTGGCTCAAGCGGCCGACGGTCATGCTGCCGTCGATGACGGCGGCGGCGCCGAACCACAGCACGCCGGTGATGCTGGCGACGACGAGAAACATGGCGAGCGCGGTGAGCACGGCACGCGCGCGCATACGCTCCTTGGCGGCGTCGAAGGCGATCTCGACGTCGCGGCGGTACTGGTCGGAGGCGGTCTTCTCGTGCGCGAACGCCTGCATGGTGCGCGAGGCGGCGAGGTTTTCGGCAGCATAGGCGGAGGCTTGCGCCAGCGTATCTTGCGCGCGGCGCGACAGCCGGCGCACCGAACGCCCGAAGGCAATGAGCGGCAGCACGGTGAGCGGGATGGCGAGCAGCACCAGCAGCGACAGGTTCACGCTGGTCACGAACATCATGGCGAGCGCTCCGGTCAGCATGATGAGGCTGCGCAACGCTTGCGAGAGCGACGATCCGGCAATCGCCTTGATCTGCGTCGTGTCGGCGGTGAGGCGGCTCATCAACTCGCCCGAATGCGTGCGCTCGAAGAATGCCGGGCCGAGATCGGCGACGTGGCGGAAGACATCCGAGCGCAGGTCGGCGACGACACGCTCGCCCAGCCAGTTGACGTAGTAGAAGCGCGCGGCGCTGGCGAGGGCGAGGACGAGCCCAATGACGATGAGCATCGCGAAGTACTTGTCGATGAAGATGCCGTCGTGCGTGCCGAAGCCGAGGTCGATCACGCGCCGCACGGCCATTGGTATGACGAGCATCACCAGAGCCGAGACGACGAGCGCGACGCCCGCGAGCACCATTTGCAGCTTGTATCGGACAAGGTAGGGCCACAGCGACAGCAGGGGCCGCAGCTCTGTGCGCGGCGCCTTGCCCTGGTCGCTCTCCCTATGCGCGGGGTTGGCCCCGTCCGATTGGGTGGTGCTGTCGCGGCTCAAAACAGTGCTCTTTTGTCGGCCCAGGCGGCCGCTCGATCATCGTCAGGGACCATGCCTGACGGGGTGCAGCGGCTCAAGTGGCATCGAGACGCGCCGCCCGCCGAGCGGGAAGCTTGTGCCGCTGCCGCATCTCGACTATAGAGGCCGCTCCGAATGCCAATTTGCCCGGCTGGATAGGCTATTTGCCAGAGGGCGAGCTATTGCGAGCGCACCCATGAAGACCGATCCCGATCTCCATCCCGACTACCACCAGATCAAGGTCAAGATGACCGACGGCACCGAGTTCATCACCTATTCCACCTACGGCAAGGAGGGTGACGAGCTGCACCTCGACATCGACCCCACCTCGCATCCGGCGTGGACGGGTGGCGACCAGCGTCTGATGGACCGCGGCGGGCGTCTGTCGCGCTTCAAGAAGAAGTTCGAGGGCATGTTCTGAGTCACGCGCTCGACGCAGATGATACAAGAAGAAGCCCGGCTCAATGGCCGGGCTTTTTGCTGTTTAGCATTCGTTAACCGGCAATCGGCCTAACGGCCGAAGGCGACGCGCAGGCGATCGAGCTGCGAGCCGACCGGGTTGGCGTGCGCCGGCTGCGAGCCCGCGTTGACGTCGTCCGGCTTGATGCTCATGGCACGGTCGAGCTGGATGATGCGGTCCTGCAGCGCGTAGCTCTCGCCGACGAGCGTACGCAGGCCCTCGGGGAGCTCGGCGAACCCGGCGATGTGCGAAGCGCGAGCCGGCGCCTGCAGGGTGACGCCCTTGCGCTTCTTCTGCGCTTCCGTCTCGCTGATGTCGCCCTCTTTCAGGGCGCGGCGGATGAGGAGCCAGGATGCCATGTCGAGAAGGCGCGTCGTCAGACGCATGCTCTCGGAGGCGTAGAGGACATTGACGGCTGCGGGGAGGCGCTTGGCTTCGACGCGGCCTGGCCCTTCAAGGTAAGCGGCAGTGCGCTCGACCAGCGCCATGCCCTGCTTGAAGACGCCATCGAACTGAGCGGATGCCTGGAAACGCTCACCGAAGGAGATGGTTACGTTCCGAGCCGTTAAGCCCGTCTCAGCACGCGATACGTTGCTCATGACTAGATTTGACACACTCACTCACCTGCAGCTTATCAATACCACGCACTCATCCTGCCAAGCCATAGTTAACAACATGACCAAAAGCGGGACGATCGACACCAGGTTCCGTACACACTTGGGGATATGCAAAAAAAGAGCCGCTTTGCAGCGGCTCTGAAGTCAACAGGGAGGCGTCAAACAGAGCGGCAGTGCCGCTCGGGATCCAGGTGACTGGATAATGGGAGGTTAGCGGCCTAACCCTAACAAAAAGTAAAAGGCTAACGGCCGCTAAGCATGCCTTCGATTACGTTTGTGTCTGAAATGCGTGGCGCAGGGTAAATGCGCATTCACCAAGCGATTGCCGCGCCGATGAGCATCACTTCTTGAATAGCGCGCTCGCCGCCGCCTCGTGCTTGCGCTTCGCCTCGAGCTCGGCCTTGACGCGGGCGATCTCGCGCTCGAAGTCGGCGATGCGTTCCTCCAGCTCGGCGACGGACAGCGTCGCCAGGCTGTCGCCCACGGCGGCATTGGTCTTCGGCTTCTTCGGCGCGATTTCGTCCCAGTCCATGGCCGGCTCCGGCATCGTTCACGGTTGGCCTCGAATGTGCGCCAACCCACCGCCGCCGACAACCGCCCAGCAATGCCGCGCTTGTCTCGGCCGCGCGCGTCAGGCATCAGGGCGAACGAGGCCATTAGAGGACGCACGATGACCGCAGTTCCTGCCGCCATGACCGCCATCGCCATTGTCGGCAAAGGCGGCCCCGAGGTGCTGCAGCCGACGACGGTGCCGGTGCCGCAGCCGGGCCGCGGGCAGGTGCTGATCAAGGTGGCTGCCGCAGGTGTCAATCGTCCTGACGTCATGCAGCGGCTGGGCCTCTATCCGGCGCCGAAGGGCCATTCCGAGATCCCTGGGCTCGAAGTCTCCGGCACCATCGCCGCCACCGGCGCGGAAACACACCGCTTCAAGGCGGGCGACAAGGTCATGGCGCTGGTCAATGGCGGCGGCTACGCGGAATATTGCCTCGCCGACGAGAGCTCGTGCCTGCCAATCCCGGCGGGCATCTCGATGGTCGACGCAGCGGCCATCCCCGAGGGCTTCTTCACCGTGTGGCACAACGTGTTCGAGCGCGGCGGACTGAAGCCCGGCGATTGGTTCCTCATGCACGGCGGCACCAGCGGTATCGGCGTCGCCGCCATCCAGCTCGCCGCAGCTTATGGCGCCAAGGTCATCGCCACGGTCGGCTCGCCCGAGAAAGTCGACGCCTGCCTCAAGTTGGGTGCCACCCGCGCCGTCGATTACAAAACCGAGGACTTTGCCGAGGTCGTGAAGGCGGAAACCGGCGGCCGGGGTGTGGACGTCATTCTCGACATCGTCGGCGCCGACTACGTCGAGCGCAATATTCGCTCGCTTGCCGACGACGGCCGCCTCGTCAATATCGCCTACCAGTCGGGGTCCAAGGTGACGATCGACTTGATGCGCATCATGCTCAAGCGGCTGACGCTCACCGGCTCTACCCTGCGCATCCGGTCGGCGGACGTGAAGGCTGGTATCGCCCGCGCCGTCGAGGAGAAGGTGATCCCACTCATCGCCGACGGGCGCGTCAAGGTGATCGTCGATGCAACATTTCCCCTCAGCGAGGCGCCGGCGGCTCACGCCCGTATGGATGCCGCCCACATCGGCAAGGTCGTCTTGACGGTTTAGGCTTATCCTCCCGCGCTTAAGGCCCCGTGCGGGCCGGCCGGGGGCTGCCATCAAATTGACAATACGAGGTTTTCTTCTCTGCGCTGCCCGGGCTCGGGGTGAGCTGGGAAAGGCCGCAATTGCCGGGAAGGATGCGCGCGTAAGCGTGCGGGTGGATCATTTCATGCGTCAGTTCCTGGGCAAGCTTGTTTTTGCTGCCGCGGCCCTCGTGGCGGTGTCGGTGTCGGGCGACGCCGTCGCGGCCAAGAAGAAGCAGCCGCCGCCCCCGCCGTTCTCGCGTCCCGAGATTGTGCTGTCGTGGATCAACGACTACCGCCACAACCCGACACCCGAGCGTCTGCCCGATGCCTTCAAGGCGATGCGCGAGCAGGGCCAGTTCAAGGAGGTCGAGCAGGCGGGCATCTACGTCGGCTTCATCGCCGGCGTGCTCGGAGCCAACCCCGAAACCGCCGAGAAGCTCGTCACCGCGATGTTCCCCATGCCGCCGCCCGACCAAGTGGTGGTCGTCAAAGCCATGGCCTATTCCGGGCTGGCCGACTGGAAGGATTTGCTCGGCAAATTCGTCGAGCGCATGCCGGCGCGCAAGGTGATCATCGAGCGCTACCTCTACGGCAAGCTCCCGGTGCTGCGCGATCTACCCCTCGACAGCCCGATGGGCGTCGATGCCAACTGGGGCTACTATTTCGCCACCGGCTCCTCCGAGCCCATCCAGCGCCTGGTGCGCACGCTCGCGTGGTCGCGCGAAAAGAACAACGTCGAGAAGCTCACCATCGGCTCGATGGTGAAGTGGACGCTGGCGC
>CAZOOS010000079.1:0-11346 GCA_964581475.1 uncultured Hyphomicrobium sp. | reverse complement strand
GATCTACCTGTCGACCATCGCTGCCGTGCCGAAGATGGAAAAGCGCGGCGGCGGCATCATCATCAACATCGCCTCCACCGCCGGCATCCGCCCGCGCCCCGGGCTCACCTGGTACAACGGCTCCAAGGGCGCGGTGATCACGCTGACCAAGTCGATGGCGGCTGAGCTGGCGCCGAAGAACATCCGCGTCAACGCGATCAATCCGGTGATGGGCGAAACCGGCATGCTCACCCAGTTCATGGGATCGCCCGACACGCCGGAGAACCGCGCCAAGTTTCTCGCCGGCATTCCCCTCGGACGGCTGTCGCGACCGCACGACATCGCCAACGCGGCGATCTTCCTCGCCGACCCGGCGTCGGCTTTCATCACCGGCGTCGCCCTCGAGGTCGACGGTGGCCGCTGTATCTAAAGTCTCGCGCTTCTGTCATCCCGGACGCCCGAGCCTGCGAGGGCGACCCGGGACCCAGCATAAAGCGTGTCGAAGACACAACTTCGATGCCTTCGGCGATTCTTACGCTGGGTCCCGGCGCGGCGCTCGTTGCACGCGCTTGGCCGGGATGACAGGTGAGAGCTTTACGGCGTCGTGCCGGTCGCGGCCGGCGGCGACGCAGGCTGCTGGGCGGTTGGCTGCGCGGCGGCGGGTGCCGGCGTTGCCGCAGGCGCGCCGGGCTTGAGCGCTTCCTTCACCGCTTCCTTGGCGTCGGCCATCGGTCCTTCGGGCAGCGTCGCCCAGTAGGTTCTGCCCTGGATGCCCTTGTAGGGCAGCGTCTTGAACACCTTGCCTTCCGGGTCACGCTTGCTCGGATCGCCCGCCGGCTTGCCGGTGATCACCGTCTGGATGTCGTTGAGGATCACCTTGTCGTCGACGTAGTCGGCGTGCGTGTACTTGAAGAACTTCCAGTAGTCGTATTCGGGCGGCGTCTTGTCGACCACGTAGACGTTGCCCGCGTTGACGTAGAGCGGCTCGCTCCACGGCGTGTGGCCGCCGGCGCGGTCGTTGAGGCCGCGCAGGAAGGACGACAGCCACAACACCCAGTCGCCGCCCGAGGTATAAATGGTCACGCGCTGCGCCAGCTTCGCCCACTGCAGAATCTTGGTGTTGAACACTGCTGCCGAAACGTCGGGAGCCGCGAACACCACCTGTCCCAGGCGCAGCGAGCCTTCCTCGTGACGGCGCCCGTCGAGGATACTGCGGATCGAGCCCATCACGCGCATGAGCTGTTGCGAGCCCATGCTGTGAGCGACGATGTCTAGGGTCCGGATGTTGTTGTCGCGTAGCATGGCGGCGAGGAACGCTTGCAGCGAGCCCTCCGCCTCCTCGGCATTGTCAACATCTTGCAGGTAACGCAACGAACTCCTGACGCTCGGCCAGGAGAACATGTAGACGCGGCCCTTGTAATCGGCGCCGCCGGCAATGCGAGCCGCCGCCTGCAATGCCTCGTTGAAGGTGTTGTTGTAGCCGTGGATGACCAGTAGGGCGTGCGTGGCATCTTCTGCCGCTGACGTATCGACGATGCGCACGTAGTTCTCGGCGCTGCGATCGATGGGGTCGCTGAGCAGCTTGATGCGCGCATTGGCCGCCCGCGCACCGCCGCGCCACGCGCCGCGGTAGGACTGGTCGCCTCGCTGCATCGAGAAACGCGGGTTCACCTGCACGCAGCCGAAGGCGATCTTGTCGCTCGGCGAATTGGCGAACATGGTCGACATGTCGCCGTCTTTGTTGGCGATGGCGCGGGTGGTGGCGAACACGATGCGCACACCGCCGCGCCGGGCGCGCCGCTGCGTTCCGAACACGCAGCTTTTGGTCGTAAGCTCCTGCCAGCCGTTCTGGTCGTAGAAGTCGGAGGCGACGATGTTGAACACGGCGCGGGCGATCAGCGACCAGGCAATCTCGGCCTCTGTCGGTGCCGGCGCGCCGTTGATGCCCGCCGTGTAGAGCTTGGTGATCTGCTTCTTGATCTTCTCAAGCCGCGCCGCGGGCAAGATCTCGGGGGGCGGCACGAAGCCTTCCGGTGGCTTCATGTCGAAGCGGATGTAGATGCCGCGCTGGCCGCCCTGGTACTCGAAGTTCATGTTGTGGAAGTAGTAGCGCGATCCCCACCGGTTGCCGGCGCCTTCGGCGATGACCTCCGATCCGGAGTTGTGCAGATAGGTCAGCGTCAGCGCGCCGTACGATTGATAGCCGCGCGCAAAAGAGTTGGTCGAGGATTCGCGCCCGGAGACGCGGAACACGTCGATGCCGACGCGGCTGACCTGCGGGTTCTCGTACTCCTGCCAGCTCTGGTCCGAAGGCTTGGCCTCGGGGGGTAGCAGTCCGGCGGGAAAGGTCATCCGCAATTTGTTGACGGGATTGTCGACCTGCTTGAAGCCGATGAAGGCGTAAACGGCATTGTTGTTGCGCTTGAGCGTATCGCACTCGGCCTCGGTCAGCAGAGCTTGATCGGCGCCGGGAAGAGCGTTGGCGGCGCGGAAGTCGATCACAGCGGCGCGCAGCAGGCGCTCGTTGGCGCGGCCGATCTCGGCGGCGAGAAAGCCCGACAGGATCAGCTGACGTTGCAGTTCCTTGTCGCGCAACTGGATGTCGAGATCATCGCCCGCCGGGCAGGCCGCCTGCGCTGAGTTCATAGCCAGGCAAAAGGTCGCGCAGATGAACACCAAGCGCGCTGCAATGAACCGCATGTGCAATCGTCCCCCCGAAAGAATGCGCCACAAGCCTACGGGTCGCCAGCGCGCCGGTCAAAGTGGTCTTGGCGCGCCAATATCGCGCGCCGCCCCCCTTCTGTGGAACGAACCTAGAGCGGAAAAATGACAGGGCGCCGAAGGTGTTCGCCGGCTGCCACGGGAGGGTTGTAAGCCGCGGCCACACCCCCCATAATCGGCCTGGGAGGTTGGCGATGGACGCATCCCTCGCCAACCGGGTCAGGTCCGGAAGGAAGCAGCCCTAACGATCAGGACGCGGGTCGTTCGTCAGCCTCCTTTTTATTCGCTCACGGGCCGTTCCGCTCGCCGCGTTCGCGGCAAGCTGGCCCTCCGCGAGGGCGCGACTAGTCGCGGGCCGCCTTGCGGCCAGAGGCCCTGCGGGCCTAAGGCAGGGATATGGCGAAAAAGAAATCCGAAACAGGCGATAGTACGCAGGGTGTGATCGAAGCCGTCGGCAAGGCGCACGGCAGCGCCCAGGTCGCGGGTGTCGACAAGGCGTATGTCGTGCTTGCCCGCAAGTACCGGCCGCAGACTTTCGACGACCTCATCGGCCAGGCGGCGATGGTCAAGACGCTGCGCAACGCGTTCGCGTCCGGGCGCATTGCGCAGGCCTACATGCTCACGGGCGTGCGCGGCGTCGGCAAGACGACGACGGCACGCATCATTGCCCGGGCATTGAACTACGAGACCGACACCGTCAAGGCGCCGACCATCGACATGCCGGCGCAGGGCCGCCACTGCCAGGCGATCATCGACAGTCGGCATATCGACGTGATGGAGATGGATGCGGCATCCAACACCGGTGTCGACAACATGCGCGAGATCATCAGCATCGCGCAGCATGGCCCCTCTATGGCGCGCACCAAGGTCTTCATCATCGATGAAGTCCACATGCTGTCGAAAGGCGCGTTCAATGCCCTGCTAAAGACGCTCGAAGAGCCGCACGAGAACGTGAAGTTCATTTTCGCGACGACGGAGATCCGCAAGGTGCCGGTAACGGTGCTGTCGCGCACGCAGCGTTTCGACCTGCGCCGCGTCGACGTACCGGAGCTGTCGGCGCATTTCACCAACATCGTCGCCGCCGAAGGCGCCACCGCGCAGGCCGATGCGCTGGCCCTCATCGCCCGCGCCGCCGAAGGGTCGGTGCGCGATGGCCTGTCGCTGCTCGACCAGGCGATCGCCATGGGCGAGGGCAACGTCAGCGCCGAAACGGTCCGCGCCATGCTCGGCCTCGCCGACCGCGGGCGCATCTTCGATCTCATCGAGCATGTATTTCGCGGCGACGCCAAGGCGGCGCTGGCGTCTCTGGACGAACTGCACCGCGACGGCGCCGAGCCGGTGCAGCTTCTCGCCGACCTCGCCGAGGCCGTGCACGCTGCGGCACGCGTCAAAGCCGTCGGCGGCGAAGCTGGAAGCGAAGGCTTGAGCGCCGAGGAAAGGCGCCGCGCCGCGAGCATCGCCGGCAAGTTGTCAACGCCGCTACTGTCACGCGCCTGGCAGATGCTGCTCAAGGGCGGCGAGGAGGCGGCGAAGGCGGCGAACCCGCGCGCCGCGGCCGAAATGGTGCTCATTCGCCTTGCCTACACCGCCGATCTGCCGGCGCCGGACGAGGTCATCCGTCTGCTCGGTGGGGAAGCCTCGCTCGCCCGCAGCGGCAAGCCGGCATCGGCCGAAGGTGGGCTGGCGCGCGACGCCCCGCTGAACCGGGCCGCGCCCGCGCCGCCGCAGGCCGCTACCGCGCCTCCGGCCGCCGTTTCCGCGTCGCCTGCCTCGGCGCCATTGCCGATGGACGACGAGGATCCCGCCTTCGATCCCGAATACGACACTTCATTCAGTGATCTGGTCGCCGATGGCGAGGCCCCGGTCGCCGGTGCCCTCGCCGATCCGCGTTCCTTCGATGAGGTCATCGCGCTCGCCAGCGAGCGGCGCGACATGATGCTGAAGCTGCAGTTGGAGGATCGTGTCAGCCTCGTGAAGTTCGACTACGCCGCCGGCTCCATCGACCTCTTCCTGTTGCCCGGCGCACCGGCGCAGCTTGCCAACGAGCTGCGCGAGAAGCTCAACGCCTGGACGCAACGCAAGTGGGTGGTGGTGCTGTCGAAGGCCGCCGGCGAGCGTCCGCGCGGCGAAGTCCGGCGCGAGCGCGAGGCGGCCGAGCTCGAGGCGCTGAAAACCCATCCCGCGGTCAAGGCGGTACTCGATCAATTCCCTGACGCAAAAATCGCCGAGATTCGCGAGCTGATCGCACCGCCGCGCGATGAAACCGGCACCGGCTGACCCACTAGAACGGAGATTTCCGCGCATGAAGGATCTGATGGGCATGATGAAGCAGGTGGGCCAGATGCAGGCCCGCGTGCAGCAGATGCAGGACGAGCTTGCCGGCATCGAGATCGACGGCCAGTCCGGCGGCGGGCTCGTCAAAGTCACGCTCACGGGCAAGGGCGACGTGAAGAAGGTGCACATCGATCCCAGCCTCGCCAAGCCCGAGGAGACCGAGATCCTTGAAGATCTGATCGTCGCGGCCATGGCCGATGCCAAGGGCAAGCTCGACCTCAAGCTGCAATCGAAGATGCAGGAGGTTGCCGGCGGCTTGCCGCTGCCGCCTGGGCTCAAGCTGTTCTAGAGGCACGCCATGGCCCTGCAGATCACCTCGCCGGCCTTCTCCGACGGCGGCGAAATCCCGAAGAAATACACCTGCGAGGGCGAGGACCTGTCGCCGCCGCTCGCATTTTCGGGCGTGCCTGCCGGCACCCAGAGCTTAGTGCTGATCGTCGATGATCCCGATGCGCCGGATCCGAAGGCGCCGAAGATGACCTATGTGCATTGGGTGCTGTTCGATCTGCCGCCCGACACGCGCGAGATCACCGAGGGCACGGCGGTGCTGCCGAGCGGCAGCAAGAGCGGCCTCAACGATTGGAAGCGGCCGGGCTATGGCGGTCCGTGTCCGCCGATCGGACGCCACCGTTACTTCTTCAAGCTATATGCGCTCGATGCCAGGCTCGAAGGTCTGTCGGCGGCGACCAAGCCGGACGTGCTGGCGGCGATGCAGGGGCACGTACTGGCGCATGCGCAGATCGTCGGCACCTATCAGAAGGCCGGCTAGGCCACATCAGATGCGAAGCGCATGGGCCGCCGCTGCCGTGTTGCTCGCCCTCGCGCCGGCGCACGCCAAGGATCCTCCGCGCGGCTTTGTCGAGGTCAAGTCACTCATTCCCGATCTTGTCGTCGAGATGCGCTATGCAACGGCGCGCAATTTCATCGGCCGGCCGATCCCCGGCTACAACGCGCCGCGCTGCTTTCTCACGCTGCCGGCCGCCAAGGCGCTGCAATGCGCGGCGGATGGCCTGCGCCAGCGCGGCTTCCTCATCAAGGTCTACGACTGCTATCGCCCGCAACGGGCCGTCAATGCCTTCGTCGCCTGGGGCCGCGACCTGCGCGATCAGAAGATGAAGTCGGAATTCTATCCCGACGTCGATAAGCGCTCGCTATTCTACGAGAACTACATCGCCTCGCGGTCGGGCCACAGCCGCGGCAGCACCGTCGACCTCACCATCGTCCCGATATCGCGCCAACCAGCGGCATCCGACCCTGCCGGCACCGAAATCCGCGCCTGCGATTCGAAGGCCGGTAGGCGCACCGACGACGGCAGCGCCGACATGGGCACCGGCTTTGACTGCTTCTCGACCCTGTCGCACACCGCTTCATTGAAGGTGAATGATGCGCAGCGGGCGAACAGAAACCTGTTGCGCACGTTCATGCGCGACTGCGGCTTCATCAACAACCGCAGCGAGTGGTGGCACTACACCTTGCGGGGAGAGCCCTACCCCGGCACCTTTTTCGACTTTCCGGTGGAGTAGCCGGTAACCACGGCCCATATAAACTGCCGGACGACCGGCACGGCATCAGCAGCGAGGAATGGCACATGGCATTCGACGACATCAAAGCGGAGCTCGGCATCCTGATGACGCGCATGCAGAACGAGCCACAGGATCGTCATGAGCTGTACCTCCAGTTGATGGAGAAGCTGAACGAGCTGCGGGCCTACGGCATGCCGCTCCCGGAAGACCTGGTGGCGCTCGAAAAGGCGCTGGAAGCCGAGTTCGCCGCCGACAAGGCCGCCGCCGAGGAGTAGGCGGAACGCCGGCGCGCCTCAGACGCGCGCCCGCGGGGGTGGCGAGGGCTTCGTCACCGACAGCTTGCAGCCGACATGCGCCCGCGCCGGACCGTTGAGGCAGGCACCGGTGATGTTGGCGAGGAACAGCCGCGCCGCATTCTCCCAGCTATACTCCCCCGCCTCGGCGCGCACCTTCGCCCGGTCGAGCGACAGCGCCGCCAATGCCGCCGCGCGCAAATCGTGCGACAGAACGCCGGTGACGCCGTTGCGCACCACGTCCTGCGGTCCGCAGACAGGAAGGGCCGCGACGGGCAGACCCGACGCCATCGCTTCCAGCAACACCATGCCGAACGTGTCGGTGCGACTGGGGAAGACGAACACGTCGGCCGAGGCATAGCATTCGGCCAGCGCCTCGCCGGTCTGTTTGCCGGTGAACAGGACGTCCGGGTACCTCGCCCTCAGCTCGTCGAGCTGCGGGCCGCCGCCGACGACGACTTTGCGCCCCGGAAGGTCGAGGTCGAGGAAGTCGGCGATGCTTTTCTCCGCCGCGATGCGTCCGACGTAGAGAAACACCGGGGACTCCCCGAACCGCCGGACAGGCCGCGGACGGAACAGGCTGGTATCGACGCCGCGCGTCCACGGCAGCACGCGCTGGAAGCCGCGCGCTTCCAGTTCGCGCCCGAGCGACGGCGTCGCCACCATCAGGCCGGCGCCGGCATTGTGGAAGCGACGCAGCACCGCCTCTGTCCATCCCGTGGGTATGGCGAAGCGCTGGTGCAGGTACTCGGGAAAGCGCGTGTGGAAGCTGGTGGTGAAGCGAATGCCGTGCGCCCGGCAATGGCGCCGTGCCATCCAGCCGAGCGGACCTTCGGTGGCGATGTGCACGGCGTCGGGCTTTAGCGCCCGGAAGCGCCGCGCAATGCGGCCGAAGCCGGGCAGCGCCAGCCTGATTTCCGGATAGGTCGGGCAGGGGAGCGTGTGGAATTCGTGCGGCGCCAGCACCGCCATCTCGACGCCGAGCCCCGCCAGCTCGACAGCGAGCCGTTCGTACGTGCGCACGACGCCGTTCACCTGCGGGTGCCAAGCGTCGGTCGCAACGAGGATGCGCATCACGCGACCTGGAGCGCTTCAGCGAGCTGCGCCGCGGTGCGCGCCTTGCGTTCGGCGACGACATCGTGCCAGCGGATCATCTCGAAGGAGCCGTCGCTCCTCTCGCCGATCCCCGTGCAGCTCTCCACCCAGTCGCCGGTGTTGAGATAGTGGATGCCCTCGATGTGGCGCGAGGCGGCGTGGTGGATGTGTCCGCAGATGACGCCGTCGACGTTATGGCGCCGGGCTTCGTCCGACAGCGACTTTTCGAACTCGCCGATGAAGTTGACGGCCGTCTTCACGCGCAGCTTCAGGTGCGCCGACAGCGACCAGTAGCCGAGGCCGAAGCGGCGGCGGATGAAGTTCAGCGGATGGTTCATCCACAGCGCCAGCTCGTAGCCGCGGTCGCCGAGGAAGGCGAGCCACTTGGCATAGCGCACGACCACGTCGAACTCGTCGCCGTGGATGACGAGATAGCGCTTGCCGTCGGCCGTCGTGTGCACCGTCTGGTGCTCGATCTCGATGCCGCCGAAGTGCTGACCGCAGTACTGGCGCAGGCCTTCGTCGTGGTTGCCGGGAATGAAGACGACGCGCGTGCCCTTGCGCACCTTGCGCAGCAGCTTCTGCAACACGTCGTTGTGCGATTGCGGCCAGATGGCGCCGCGGCGGATGCGCCAGAAGTCGACGATGTCGCCGACCAGGTAGATGGTCTCGGCCTCGGTCTCCTTGAGGAAATCGAGGAGCAGGTCGGCCTGCGCCGCGCGCGTCCCGAGGTGGACGTCGGAGATGAAGAGAGTTCGGTATTCGATCATGCCCATCCCTTTGAGCAGCCATGCTCCTTGGGTTCGATTGGGCTCCAATGACCGGATTCAAGTTTCAGTATTGTGACAGTCCGCCCGACAGCGGCGGCAACAGGGTTAATGGTGGCCCGATGGAGACGCCGTGCCTCGGCCAATGGGCCGGTTAATCGCGGAAATAGGCGTCAGTAGACCTTAACCGGGAAATAGCGCTCGACCAGCTCCTCGAGCCGCCCGCTGGCGCGCAGCTTGGCCAGCGCGCCGTTGATCAGCGTCTTGATCTGGGAGTCCGTCTTGGGGACGGCGATGGCGATGCCGTCGCCGAAGAACTTCGGCTCGAGGTAGGGGCCGCCTTTCAGCTCGCAGCAGCGCTTGGAGGCGGTGCCGTGCAGCCAGAAGACGAGACCTATTCCGTCATCGAAGATGTAATCGACCTGGCCCTGAATGAGCGCGTCGCGGGCGAGATCGGAATTCTCGTACGCCTGGATGGCGCTGGAGCGGAAGAAGGCGCGCAGGAACGCCTCGTGCGCCGTGTTCTTGGCGACGCCGATGCGCTTGCTCTCCAAGGTCTCCGGCGTGATCTCCACCTGTTCGCCGCCGCGCCGCGCGGCAAAGCGCCCCGGCGTCTGGAAATAGCGATCGGTGAAGTCGACCTCGGCGAGCGATTGCGGCGTCACCGCATGCGCGGCGATGACGGCGTCGGCTTCGCCGCGGCGCAGCGCCAGCAGCAGCTCGCCCCACGGGCGCACCTTGATATCGCAGGCGGTGTTCAACTCCATGCAGATGGCGCGGGCGAGATCCACGTTGAAGCCGACGAGGCTGCCGTCCTCGTCGTAGAAGTTGAAAGGCGGGAAGTCGCCCTCGGTAAGGAAGCGCACGACGACACGTTTGGTCGGCTCGTCGGCATCCGCCGGCGCCGCTGCCGGCACTTCCTCCGGCGCTGCCTCCTGGGCCATAGAGGCGACGGGCGCGAAGGCCAGCACCGCCAGCAGGGCGAAGAGGCCCGCTGCCAGCCGGCGCAGGGCGGTCGGGACAGTGCGAGAAAAAACGGGTCGATGTGGGGGCATAGCCGATGGAATCCGCGCAGCGGGCAGGCTGAATCGCGCCCACTATGGTGAAACCCAACACTATGGCAAGATGATCGTCGGCCCACCGGGGGGAGGGCCAGCGTGCACAGCGTATTTACAGCCCAACGGCGCAGCAATTGCGGCTGCGCGGATGGCGGTAGCATATCCGCCACGCAAGCGGTCGCCGACGCGGGGCGGCTCGCCGAGGCAGTCGGCGGCCTCAAGTCACGGACACCCGAGCTTTCCGCCGCGACCGGCTTGTGGGCGTGGCAGCGCCGCGCGCTGGCGCTGTCCTTGGCATTGCTCGCCATCGGCATGGCGCTGGCCCCCGAGGCGACGCTGATCGGGCTGCTGGCCATCATGGCCATGCCCTTCCTCTGCGTCGTCGGGCTGCGCACCGTGGCCCTGTGGCAGCTCGCGCATCCATTGCCGAAGCCGGCGGCGCCCTCTGCTCCGAGACAAGCACCGTTGCCGGTCTACACGGTGCTGGTGCCGTTGTTCCGCGAGGCCGGCGTGGTCGGCGACTTGCTCGCCTCCCTGCGCGCCCTCGACTACCCGGCCGAGCGGCTCGAGGTGATGCTCATCGTCGAGGCCGTCGACGGGGAGACGCGGGCGGCGCTCGCCTGCGCCACGCTCGATGCGCATATGCAGGTGCTCGTCGTTCCCGCGGGCGAACCGCGCACCAAGCCGCGCGCCGCCCAGTACGGCTTGCAGTTTGCGCGCGGCGACTACGTTGTCGTCTACGATGCCGAGGACGCGCCCGAGCCCAACCAGCTCCGCCGGGCGCTGGCGGCGCTCAGCGCCGGCGGCGAGCGCCTCGGCTGCCTGCAGGCGCAGCTCAACATCTACAACTCGGACGCCACCTGGTTCACGCGGCAGTTCACCGTCGAATACACCGCCTTGTTCGATTGCATTCTGCCGACGCTGGAGCGGCTGCGGCTGCCGGTGCCGCTCGGCGGCACATCAAACCATTTCCCGCGCGCCGTGCTCGATGCCGTCGGCGGCTGGGATCCCTACAACGTCACCGAGGACGCCGACCTCGGCATCCGCCTCGCGCGCGCCGGCTGGCACGTCGGCGTGCTGAACTCGACGACGTGGGAGGAGGCGCCGCCGACCTTCCGCATCTGGCAGGGGCAGCGCACGCGCTGGCTGAAGGGCTGGATGCAAACCTATCTCGTTCACATGCGCCGCCCTCGCCTGTTGTGGCGCGAGCTGGGGCCGCGGCGCTTTCTCGGTTTCCAGGTGCTGATGGGCGGCATGATCCTGTCAGCGCTGGTGCACCCGTGGTTCTACCTGCTGCTCGCCTTCGATGCATGGCACGGCCGCCTGCTCGGCGTGCCCGACAGCGTCTTCGGGCAATGGCTGCTCGGCATCGGCATCGTCAATCTCATTGCCGGGTACGTGAGCGCCATCGCCCTCGGCACGGTTGCGGCGGCGCGTCGTGGGCGGCTGAGGCTGGCCGCCCACGCGTTGCTCATGCCGGCGTACTGGCTGGCCATCTCGTATGCCGCCTACCGCGCCCTATGGCAGCTCGTGACGGCGCCGTACTACTGGGAGAAGACCGAGCACGCCGGCCGCC
>CAZOOS010000078.1:0-11446 GCA_964581475.1 uncultured Hyphomicrobium sp. | reverse complement strand
AGACGGCGCTGGCCGAGGCCGAGGTCGAGTACCAGGACTATCAGTCGGACATGATATGGGTGAAGTTCCCGGTCAAGACCTTCACACACACGATAGATTGGGGAGACAAAAGCAAAATCGGTGACCTTCCGAACGCCTCCGTGGTCATTTGGACAACGACTCCTTGGACTCTCCCAGGCAATCGAGCGATCAGCTTTTCGTCAAAGATCTCCTATGGGCTCTACGAAGTAACCGCCGCGCCAGAAGGAAACTGGTCGAAAACCGGCGACAAGTTGATCTTGGCCGACAACCTTGCTTCGGATGTGATGAAGTCCGCAAAGGTTGAAGCGTTCGTGCGCCGGTTCGCTGTTTCAAGTGACGAACTGGCGGGCCTCGTTGCCGCGCATCCGCTCGCCGCGTTGGGCTACGAGTTCGATGTGCCGCTGCTCGACGGCGACCACGTCACCGACGACACCGGCACCGGTTTCGTCCACACCGCGCCCGGCCATGGCGCCGACGACTACATCATCTGGACGGCGAAGCAGGCTGAGCTGAAAGCTCGCGACATCGTCACGACGATCCCGTTCACCGTCGATGCCGACGGCGTCTTCACCAAGGACGCGCCCGGCTTCGAGGGCAAACGCGTGCTCAACGCCAAGGGTGACAAGGGCGACGCCAACGACGCCGTCATCAAGGCGCTGGCCGACGCCGGCGCGCTCATCGCCCGCGGGCGTCTGAAGCATCAGTACCCGCACTCGTGGCGCTCGAAGAAACCGGTCATCTTTCGCAACACGCCGCAGTGGTTCATCGCCATGGACAAGCCCGTCAAGGGCATCCCCAAGAGCGGCAACCAGACGCTGCGCCAGCTCGCCGTGAAGGCCATCGACGAGACCGAATGGGTGCCGCAATCGGGCGAGAACCGCATCCTCGGCATGGTCGAAGGCCGCCCCGACTGGGTCGTCTCACGCCAGCGCGCCTGGGGCGTGCCGATCACCGTCTTCCGCCACAAGGAGACCGGCGAGGTGATCCCGTCGGCCAAGTTCGCCAAGTCGAAAGAGCTGATCCTTCGTATCACGCAGTCGTTCGCCGAAAAGGGCGCCGACGTGTGGTTCGAGGACGGCGCCGCGGCGCGCTTCCTCGACGGTCTCGTCGACGACCCGGCGCAGTGGGAGCAGGTGCGCGACATTCTCGATGTTTGGTTCGATTCCGGCTCGACGCACGCCTTCACGTTGGAGGACCCGGCGCACTTTCCGACGCTCGCCGGCGTCAAGCGCGTGCGCGACGGCGGTAAGGACCGCGTCATGTATCTCGAAGGCTCCGACCAGCATCGCGGCTGGTTCCAGTCGTCGCTGCTCGAATCCTGCGGCACGCGTGCCAGAGCGCCCTACGACATCGTGCTGACGCACGGCTTCGTCCTCGACGAGAAGGGGCAGAAGATGTCAAAGTCGCTCGGCAACGTCGTCGCCCCGCAGGAGGTGATGAAGTCGTCCGGCGCCGACATCCTGCGCCTGTGGGTGGCGGCGTCAGACTACTCGGACGACCTGCGCATCGGGCCCGACATCCTCAAGAACTTCGTCGAGATGTACCGCAAGCTGCGCAACACGCTGCGCTGGATGCTGGGCGCACTGGCCCATCTGGAAGCCGGGGAGCGCGTCAAGTTCAAGGACATGAACGAGTTCGAGCTGGAGCGGCTGATGCTGCACCGGCTGAGCGAGCTCGATGCGGAGGTGCGCGCCGCCTACCAGACATACGACTATCGCAAGGTCGTCTCCGTGCTGTCGCAGTTCATGAACACCGAGCTGTCGGCCTTCTATTTCGACATCCGCAAGGACGCGCTCTACTGCGAGCCCTATTCCAGCGTGAAGCGCCGCGCCGCGCTCACCGTCATCGACGAGATTTTCAACGCGCTGCTCGCCTGGCTGGCGCCGATCCTTTCGTTCACGGCCGAGGAAGCGTGGCTGGCGCGCGAGCCGGGACGCGAAGGTTCGCTGCACCTCGAAACGTTCCCCGAGCTCGACAAGGCCTGGCGCAACGACGAGCTGGCCAAGAAGTGGGAGCTGGTGCGCGACGTGCGCCGCGTCGTGACCGGCGCTCTGGAGCTGGAGCGCGCCGCCAAGCGCATCGGCTCGAGCCTCGAAGCCGCACCGGACGTGTATGTCGCCGACCGCGCGATGCTGCGCGCGCTCGAGGGCGTCGAGTTGGAGGAAGTGTCCATCACCAGCGCCGCGCGCCTCATCGCCAAGTCCCCCCCCGAGGGCGCCTTCACGTTGCCCGATGTCCCTGGCGTGGGTGTCGTCGTGAAGCTCGCGCAGGGAAGAAAATGCGCGCGCTCGTGGCGCATCCTCCCCGATGTCGGCGCCGATCCCGACTTTCCGGATCTGTCGCCCCGCGACGCCGCCGCCGTACGCGAGTTCGACCAGCGCGCCAAGGAAATCGCATGACGACCGAAAGCGCGGGCATCCGTAGCTGGCTCTGGGGCCCGTACTCGCGGCTCGGCCTCGCCGTGTTCCTCGTCACGCTAGTGCTCGACCAGGCGCACAAGTGGTGGATGCTGGAGGTCTACAACATCGAGGAGCGCGGGCGCGTCGCCGTCGCGCCGTTCCTCGACCTGGTGTTCGTGAAGAACATCGGCATCAGCTACTCCATGTTCGACCAGGAGAGCTACACCGGCCAGATCATGCTGGCGGCGTTCGGGCTGGCGGCGACGCTGGCGCTGTGGATCTGGCTGGCCCGTGGCGCCACAGGACGGCTGCTGGCCGTCTCGCTCGGCCTGATCATGGGCGGGGCCATCGGCAACGCCATTGACCGGGTGCTAATCGGCGGAGTGGCCGACTTTTTCTCCCTGCACGCCTTTGGCTTCTACTGGTATGTCTTTAACATTGCCGACGTGGCCATTGTTGCTGGGGTCATTGGGCTGCTGTATGACTCCCTCATGGCGAGTCGCAAAGACGCCGCAAAGCCGTTGTAGCGCAGGGGATTAGCGCTCGGCGCTACCGCAGGTGGGATGCGGGACACGAGCCACGGGGGAAGTCATGCCGCCGAGATCACGTCCTGTCCGCTCCTTTCTAACGCTGATGGCCGCGGGTCTTGCGCTCGGCGTTGCCGGCTGCGGCACCGATGATATCCAATTCAACGGCGGCATTTTCGACGCGGTCGGCCTCAACGACACGAAGAAGAGCGGCGATCCCAAGCTCGCGGAGCGCGCGCCGCTGGTGGTGCCGCCGTCGCTCGATCGCCTGCCGGCACCGGGGGAAGCGCCGCAACCCGCGCAAATCGCTGACATCAAGGATCCCGACGCGCAGAAGAAGCTTTCGCAGGCCGAGCTCGAAGCCAAGCAGGCCGCGTACTGCAAGGTCCACTACGACGACGCGATCAAGCACGGCGACGAGGCGACCGCGGTCAATGCCGAAGGCCCGATGGGCCCTTGCCGCAAGTCGGTGCTGTCGGCGATCAAGAAGTGGAACCAGGAAGGCGAGACGACCGAGGGCCAATAGCCTTCGGCCTTGCCGGGACGCTTGCCACTTGCTGCGCTGCGGTGCTGGGGATGGGCGAGGAAACGCTCATATCCTTATCCAAAACCCCAAGAATTCGGTTGCGGCCCTAGGTGCAGCCACTTATATCCGTCGCGGGGGGACGGGAGCGGCCGCTTTCGCCCTCCGTTCAAGGAGGAAACACTCATGAAGACTTGGAACAAGCCGCAGGTGAGCGAGCAGGTCGTTGGCCTCGAGGTCACGTCCTACATGCCGGCCGAGATCGACATCATCTAACGCTGTCGATTTTTTGCGGTATCGATACGGTGGCCGAGTAATCGGCCGCCGTATTTTTTTGAGTAGTGGAGCCGGCCGAGTCGCAGCGGCGGCCAACTCACTTGTCGAAATTGCTCTCGACCTTGGCCACCCACGTTTCGAGCGAGCCGCGCAGAATGTCGACGTCGAAGCGCAGGCCCTCGGCGACGCCGGCCGGGTGCGCGGGATGCGCGTCGAGCTTGCGACGGATGTCGGCGTGCTTGTCGACCATCGCCTTCCATTCCTTGTGCGCCTCTGCATCGAGCTCGCCGCGCGTGCCCAATGAGGACTTCGCCGCATGAATGCGCTGCTCGAGTTCGTCGAGCTTGGTTCTCGTATCGGCGATCGGGTCGTGGCTCATGGTGCTCTCCGCAAGGGGTCGTTTACAAGGCTGCGCGCGTGGATCGTCGGCGCGCGAGCGTAGTGCGCGGCCCTCGCCAATTCGTCAAGAGCGCATGCCCATGGAGCACCTGTTCCAGCCCTGGGGTGGCGCTGGTCGCGTTGCCGTTGCGGATTTTGCGCGGGCGGCCGTAGCGGCCGTCCCTTGGCCTTCAGCCGATATCCATCTGACCGAGCACGGCCGCGATGGCGGCTATCAGTAATAGGCCGACGAAGAACCAGGTGATCGCGCTGTCGCTGTAGGATTCAAAGGTGCGCGTCCGTTTGCGTGACATGGCGTCTCCTTGCTGCGCCCATACGCACGCACTCGACTTCCTCCGTATACCGCGGGCTTGGACCTTCGCTGATTTGCCCCTGAGGTGGCTACACAATTCGTCCGCGGCGCGGCGAAGTTGTCTCGCACTTGCGAGCTTCGCGCGGGGCTCGCTGCGGTACGAATCAGGATTTGCACATCAAAATCGTGTCGGCGAGGCCGTCGGGGCCGCGCAACCTGTTGGCGCCGCCGCAAATCAGATAGCCGGAGGAATGCGCTGCGAAGAACGGCTCGACCGTGAGCAGCCGATGGGAGGTGGTCCATGTTGGCGACCAATCGATTGACCTGGTACGTGATTGGCATCCTCGGATCGCTGATGCTGGCCGGTTGCGCCACCGACACTCTCAGGACCGGCGCGGTGCAAAAGCACTATCGCCGCGCCAAGGTGGAGAAGGCGGTTGCGCGCAAAGAGGAGCCGGCCAAGATCGACACTGGCTCCATCGAGAAGGCGGCGAACCCCGTCACCACGCGGGAAGATCCGCGTTGGCAGTGGTGCGAGCAGCGCCACCTCGACCATCAGGCCGGCAAAGCGCCGGGCGGCGCCACCGATCTTGCCAAGAAGCTCGAGGACGATCGCGTCTGCGCCGCCGTCTACGAACGCGGCTAGCCGAGTACCCAGGCGCTCATCGAATTGACAGCCGGCGAGCCCGCGCGTCCTCATACCGGCGGCGCGGCCAGCAGAAATGCGGCGGTGAGGACGGTCACCGCGGCACCGGCGACCGACAGGACGACCGTAAAATCTATGGCGAAGGCAACGACGGCCCGGATGGCCGCGCGCACCTGCCGGCTGCGGGCGACGGCCAGCGTGGTCGAGACAACCCAAATGGCCGTCAATCGGCTGCCGCGGGCGAAGGCGTGCAGCTTGAGCAGGCGCTTGTGCGTCCGGCCGGGGCGCCGCCGCGCATACGCCGAGTTGATCTCGTTGATGAAGGCGCGGTTGTTGGTGGCGTCGCGTTCCAGAAGCGCCGCGACGAGCTCGAGTTGATCGAGCTTGGCGGCGGAGGCGGTGCGAAATGTCTGCTGTCGGTTCGGGCGCATCGCCGGTACCCACACTCAACGGACACCGATAGTGAACCTTTGCGTGCGTTTGATCAACGATGGCTTTCGTTGCTTGACCACTGCGTACGCAGTTTTGAGCGAATTATTTCTGTGTCGGCGCTGCCGCCCGCCGCGGCGTCGCGATCGATCTCGGCAACGAGTAGGCGGACGCTGGTCATCACCGTCTCCACCCAGCGACCGGCCGCAACGTTGTCCTGTCCCAAGTCGTGCATAGCATTGGCGTAGGCGCGGTGGGCCACGTCCAACGCCTCGTCGCGTGCTGCTGCGGGCAGCGCCGCTATCTTCATCGCCGTGCGCTGGATGGTGTCGAGCGTTTGTTCGACGAGGGAATGCTTGTTCATTCTTGCGCTCCGTTGACCTGCCAAACGCTGCGGAGCCGGCAGGGCGTTTGTAAGGCGATCGCGCGGCGTGACGAAGCTCGACTTGGTATCGACAAAAATTCGCCGCGGATGTGTGTGCCAAATGCAGTGAGCGGGGGAAACGCACCTAGTCAGTCCATGCAGTACCGCGCCTTTAGGGCGCGCAGGAGGTGACCTCGTGTTCAATACCGATCCCAAGAGCAATCCGATTCCGCTGCAGCCCAAGCCCGGCCCCGCTTCATTGGGAGCAGCCGCGACGGCGGCACGATCTTCTCCCTCCCCGTTCGAGAAAGCGGCGTCTGCGCCCAGTGGCACCTCCGTAATCGGCACCGACCTCACCATTCTCGGCGACCGCATCACCATCATTTCCGCCAACAAGCTGCAGGTCGACGGTGACGTGCGCGGCAACGTGCACGGCAAGCAGGTGGTGATCACCGAGGAGGGCTCGGTCGTCGGCATGGTCTGCGCCGAGGCTATCGAGGTGCGCGGCGGCGTGCGCGGCTCCATCCGCGCGGTCAGCGTCAAGCTGCTGGCGGGTGCACAGGTCGAAGGCGACATCACGCATCAGAAATTGTCGATCGCCGAGGGCGCCGAGTTCGACGGACGCGTGAAACTGACCAAGAATGCGAGCGAACTGATGCCGGTACTCGACGCCGAGACGATCGAGCGCTCGCGCGCCAACGGCGATGCCGGCCGCTATGAAACCCCGGGTCAACTCCGGGATGAAGTCGATTGAAGGGGAGTGAACATGACGACTTTGGCCGAGGCGCTCTCTGCTGAGCGGGAGAAAAGACGCCGGGAAGCCGAGGACTCCACGACGCGCCGGGAGGTGGGCCGGGCGGTGCTGCAAGCGTTGGCGCAGCGCCTCAATGCCGAGCCGCTTCCGACCTGGTTCTTCATTTCCAAGGGCGACGAGATTCTCGTCGCCCACACCAAAAATGGAGCGGCCAGCCGACAGCACGTCGGATCCTGGGTGGTGGACGGGGATATGCGCCTCGTCCTCGATCAGGAGATGACGGAGTGGATCACGGCGGAAAGTTGCGCCCGCGTCGTCGACGAGGCGGTGCAGATCACCGCCAGGTTCATCGTCGATGCGGAGGCGCGCAATCTACCTGCCCGCCGCGAGCTCAGCGAGCTGCCGCGGCGGGTCTAGCGGCGGTCACACGCGTAGGAGCGGAGCCGGGGCGCGACGCTGATTGCGCCGTGTCTTCGAGTCACGGCATTGACGGATAAGCCCACCCCGATGAGGGAAGGGCGTATCCGTCGATGGTATCAGAGCAGCTTCAGGTTGACTGCGGACGCCTTGCCATTGCGGCCCGTCTCGGTCTCGAAGGAGACCTTCTGATTCTCATTCAGGTTGCTCAGTCCAGCGCGCTCGACGGCGCTGATGTGCACGAACACATCGTTGCCGCCGCCATCCGGCTGAATGAAGCCGTAGCCTTTTTGCGAGTTGAACCACTTCACGGTGCCCTGAGCCACTTTAAGTCCTCACGTTTTCAGTTTTGCGGATACGTTCTTCGCCAGTTCGCGAACCAACTCCTTGTCGAGCAGAGCAGGCTTGCGGTCAATGGGCCGTTCGGGCCCAATCGCCGTCGGGTCGCCGACGGCGATTGGGTCGCTGGCAGGAAAAGTCTGCCTCAGGGCCGTGTCCAACTCTTGTTCCAACTCTTCCTTTGAAAGATGCTCGGGGGCCTTGGATTGCTGGTGCATGTTAGCCTCCACCTAGGCATTTAAAACGCCTGGCAGCTATTGACCGTTCCAGAATTTCCCCGTGCGTTTGGCCTGATTTTGCTGGATTATAAGGTTGGTGGAGCCAAGCGGGATCGAACCGCTGACCTCTTGCATGCCATGCAAGCGCTCTCCCAGCTGAGCTATGGCCCCAGATACGGCGAAAGGGCGACGATGGGCCTGCCGAGCCGTACGAAGCGGCTTCATTAGGCTGATCGCCCCGAAAACTCAAGTCTCAAATTATCAGCGATTTAGTAAGCCTGGCGACCCTAGCCGAGGCTTCGGAGAACCCAGGCGTTTCCCCGAGGAGAGCGCTGTTCAGCGCTCCTCTTCTCCCTCGACCGGCCCGATTATTGTGGATACGTCGCCGCCGTCCTCTTCCTCTTCTTCGAGGAAGGTCTCGTCGGCAGCGCCGGCCGCCGCGTCATCGGCCTCCTCGGTTTCGACGTCGGGAATCACCTCCTCGGCTTCGGCCTCGGCGGGGACGGGCTCGAACTCGACCTTCTTCAGCTTGCGCTGAGCCCGCTCCTCTTGCGCCACGGCCGCGGCCGCCGATGGCGAATGGGCAATGGCGTATTTCGATCCGCAGATCGGACATACGATGGGGTTGCGATTGAGGTCGTAAAAGCGGGCGCCGCACTCGCCGTTCTGGCAGGTGCGTTTGGTCCCGCGTTCTTTATTGGTCGCCATGAGCCAACCTTATAAGGGGTGAGGGGTTTTCCGCGATCTGCCACATGGTTCGGGGCTTGTCAAAAACAAAGCTCTGCGCGGGGCGCCGGCGATGACGCGGCGTTGACAGGGCGCCGACGCGTCGGCTCTATCCCTCGCAAACCCGAGCCGCGCCGTCCCCACTGGCGGCGCTGGAGCAAGATTCGCGTGTCCACAGCTACCTCCCTCGCCACCCGACCGCTGGCCGCTCACCCGAGCGGCCCGCTGCGCGGGGGCGTGCGCGTGCCCGGCGACAAGTCGATCTCGCATCGCGCCCTGATGCTCGGCGCCTTGGCGACCGGCGTCACGCGGCTGACCGGGTTGCTCGAGGCCGAGGACGTGCTCAACACCGCCAAGGCCTTGCAGGCGCTGGGCGCGCCGATCGAGAAGGTCGGCGAGGCGTGGCGCGTCACCGGCCGCGGCGTAGGCGGGCTGCGCCAATCATCGGCGCCACTCGATTTCGGCAACTCCGGCACCGGCACGCGGCTGATGCTCGGCGTCATCGCCGGTCACGACATGACGGTGGAGATCGTCGGCGACGCCTCGCTCAGCCGCCGGCCGATGGGCCGCGTGCTCACGCCGTTGCAGCAGATGGGGCTGGAAATCGAAGGTGGACGCGATCGACTGCCGCTCATCGCGCGCGGATCCGCCAATCTCGTTCCCATCGAGTACGAGCTACCGGTCCCCTCCGCGCAGGTCAAAAGCGCGGTGCTGCTCGCCGGCCTGCATGCCGCCGGCGAGACGTCGGTCATCGAGGCCGAGGCAACGCGCGATCACACGGAGCGCATGCTGCGCCACTTCGGTGCCGAGGTGGCGGTCGCGGTGATCGGCGGCAAGGCGCGCATCTCCATCAAGGGCGAGGCGGAGCTGCACGGACGGGACGTCGCCGTTCCCGCCGACCCGAGCTCGGCGGCGTTCCTGGCTGCCGCTGCCGCGCTGGTGGAGGGCTCGGACATCACTCTTGAAGGCGTGCTCGTCAACCCGACGCGGATCGGCTTCTACGAGGTGTTGCGCGAAATGGGGGCCGACGTAACGTTCACGAATGTGCGCGAGCAAGGAGGCGAGCCCGTCGCCGACATTCGCGTGGGGCACGCGAAGCTTGTCGGCGTGCGCGTCGCGGCGCATCGCGCGCCGAGCATGATCGACGAGTACCCGATCCTCGCGGTCGTTGCCGCCTTCGCCGATGGCGAGACGCGCATGGACGGATTGGCCGAGCTGAAGGTGAAGGAGAGCGACCGTCTGGCGGCGACCATTGCCGGGCTGACGGCCAATGGCGTCATCGCGCGTGCCGACGGCGATACGCTCACCGTCAGCGGCGCGGGGCGCGTGCGCGGCGGCGGCACCGTCTTAACGCACCTCGACCACCGCATCGCCATGGCATTCCTCACCATGGGTCTGGCCAGCCGCGAGCCGGTGACGGTCGATGACATGCGCATGGTGGCGACGAGCTTTCCCGAGTTCGTCACGCTGATGCAGGGGCTCGGCGCGCGCTTTGCGGAACCGGCAGGACGCGCACGATGATCATCGCCATCGACGGTCCGGCAGCCTCCGGTAAAGGCACCCTCGCCAAGCGCATCGCCGATCATTGGCGACTGCCGTGTCTCGATACCGGCCTGCTCTATCGGGCCGTCGCCCGCGACGTCGCCAGCCGCGGCTTTCGTCTCGATGACCCGTGGGCGGGGCTGGTGCTGGCGCGCGGTCTCGATCCCGCCAGCCTTGGCGACCAGGGCCTGCGCACGCCGCAGGCCGGCGATGCCGCTTCGATCGTCGCCCGCATCCCGGAAGTTCGTGCCGCCCTGCTGGCCTATCAGCGGGCGTTTGCCGGCACCCCCGGGGGTGCGGTGCTTGACGGCCGCGATATCGGTACCGTCGTCTGTCCCTATGCCGACGCCAAAATCTACGTTACCGCCCGCACCGAAGTGCGCGCCAGACGCCGTTTTCTCGAGTGCGTGGCCCGCGCCGAGGCGGTCACCTTCGAGGATATCCTCGCTGACATCCAGCGCCGGGACGAGCGCGACGCCTCCCGCGGCAGCGCCCCCATGCGGCCGGCCGGCGACGCCGACTTGCTCGATACCTCGGACTTGGATATAGAGGCGGCATTCGACGCCGCTGTCGGATTGATCAAGAGGAAGATCGGCCAATAGGACGCCCGAAACGGGCATCCAATTCCATATTGGCAGGGCATAGAGCCCATCACAGCGGACGAACTCAAACACACCGCCGGCAGGAGACCGATCGCGCGCGCTCGTCGTGGCGGAGGTTCACGTGCCGCATCTGACATCGCCGGGGGCCGTCACCGGCCCCGATCAACCATTCAGGAGCTACCACCGCATGTCGCAAGCCGCCGTTTCCAAGGACTTTAGCCCCACGCGCGACGAGTTCGCCGCGCTGCTCGCCGAGAGCCTCGCCAAGGAGGATCTGTTCGAAGGCAGCGTCGTCAAAGGTCGCATCGTCGGCATCGAGAAGGATCTCGCCGTCATCGACGTCGGCCTCAAGACCGAAGGCCGTGTCGCCCTGCGCGAGTTCGCCGTCGCCGGCAAGTCGGCCGAGCTGAAGGTCGGTGACGAGGTCGAGGTCTACCTGGAGCGCGTCGAGAACGCGCTCGGTGAGGCCGTGCTGTCGCGCGACAAGGCCCGCCGCGAGGAGAGCTGGACGCGCCTCGAGAAGATGTTCGAGAAGAACGAGAAGGTTTCGGGCGTCATCTTCAACAAGGTCAAGGGCGGCTTCACCGTCGACCTCGACGGCGCCGTCGCCTTCCTGCCGCGCTCGCAGGTCGACATCCGCCCGGTGCGCGACATCGGCCCGCTGATGCATCAGCCGCAGTCCTTCCAGATCCTCAAGATGGATCGCCGCCGCGGCAACATCGTCGTCTCGCGCCGCTCGGTGCTGGAAGAGACGCGTGCCGAGCAGCGCGCCGACATCGTCGCCCGCCTCGAGGAGGGCCAGGTGATCGACGGTCTCGTCAAGAACATCACCGACTACGGCGCCTTCATCGACCTCGGCGGCATCGACGGCCTGCTGCACGTCACCGACATGGCCTGGCGCCGCGTCAATCATCCGTCCGAGATCCTCAACGTCGGCGACACGGTGAAGGTGCAGATCATCCGCATCAACCC
>CAZOOS010000077.1:0-11554 GCA_964581475.1 uncultured Hyphomicrobium sp. | reverse complement strand
ACGACAGCTACGGCCACCAGGAGGGCGATGAATGCCTCAAGCGGCTGAGCCACCTACTCCGCGGCATGGCGCGCCGTCCCGGCGACGTCGCCGCACGCTACGGGGGAGAAGAGTTCGCCGTCATCCTGCCGAATACCGCGGCAGACGGCGCGCTGCATTTTGCCGAGAGCCTGCGCTCGGCGGTGGAGCAGCTCAACATCCCCCATTGCCGCAGCAGCTACGGCATCGTCACCGTCAGCATCGGGATTGCCTGCGAGGCCCCGACCGCGGGAGCCGACAGCACCATCCTGCAAAATGCCGACGTCGCGCTGTATTCAGCCAAGGCGGGTGGACGCAACCGGGCCGAGGTCTTCACCGGCTCGACCCCGGACATGACGCAGCACTACGGCGCCTGACCATCGCCGGTGCGACGCCATCGTCGGCGCACGCGCCTGATGCGGACGCTTCGTGTGGATGCGCACGCCCGAAGTATCGGGCCGCGCCATACCGATGGACGCGTGCCTCGCGGCTCACGAGCCGCGCCGGCCGGCCTCGCCGCCGTTCTCGCTCGCCATCGTAGACCTTCCAGGCCGCCGGGTCGGGGGCCGTCAGACTTTGACGTGCCGTTCGAAGAAGCGGAGCAGCGACTGGCCCACTTGCGCCGGCTGCTCCTCGCAGACGAAGTGCCCGCCCGGTACCGCGTGCCCCTCCACGCGCTCGGCCCATTCGCCCCACTTTTTTAGGGGCTCGGTTCCGGCAATGCCGAATTCCTCCGACCAGATGACGAGCAGCGGCGCCGTGATCAGCTTGCTGCCGCGGTCGGCCTCGTCGTGCGCCCGATCGACGGTCCAACCGGCCCGGTAGTCCTCGCAACTCGCATGGATCGAGGCCGGATCGGAAAAGCAGCCGACGTAGTCGGCGAGACTTGCCGCATCGAAGACGAAGCCCTTGCCGGCCCAACTTTCCAGCGTGTGCCGCAGGTAGAATTCCGCATGATCACCGATCAGCGTTTCGGGGAGCGGCCGCGGCCGCGCCAGAAAGTACCAATGGTACATGCGCATCGCGGCCTTGGCATCGGCGCCCTTCCAGACGTCCGCCGTCGGTACGATGTCGAGAACAGCCAGCGCGCTCACGACGCTGGGATAGTCGAGCGCCAGGCGATAGCCAACGCGTCCCCCCCGGTCGTGCCCGGCAATCGCGAACCGATCGAAGCCGAGCGCGCGCATCGACGCAATTTGATCGATCGCCATGGCACGCTTGGAATAGGTGACGTGCAAATCGTCGCCGTCCGGCTTGCTCGAGCGGCCGTAGCCGCGCAGGTCCGGCACCACCACCGTGAAACGCTCGGCGAGCGCTGGCGCCACCGACTTCCATATGACACGGGTTTGCGGGTAGCCGTGCAGCAGCAGCAGCGGCGTGCCGGCGCCGCCGACGAGCGCATCGATCTCGACCCCGTCGCCGGGCAGGCGGCGGCGCTCGAAGCCGTCGATCAGACCTGCGGGCAGCGGTCGCGCGTCCATCGAACTCGGGGTGTTCATTGCGGCGCTCAAGATACACGATCACGTTCGGCAGCGTCAGGCTGACGCGCATTCGCAAATGGTATCATTTCGTGGTGGTTTACCGGCCGCGGTGCCGCGCTGGCCTCGGTCTGCCGGGCGGAGTAGAATAGCCAGCATGGAAGAAGAAACCGTCATCGACCGCGCGGCCATGGGCCGCCTCGCCAAAGCGCTGGCCTTCATCTGCAGCCCGGACCACCCGACGACGCTCGCGCTGCAGGCGGCGGCCGACAGCGGATCCGACAAAGACATCAAGGCAGCGCGCGCCGCCTTTCTAAAACTGAAACCATCCGATCGGCGCTCCGCCCTCGCCATGCTGCGCAATTGATGGCCGCCGCCGCCCCATCACCGTGCACGGCCTGCGGCGCCTGCTGCTCCTACGACGCCGGCTGGCCGCGCTTCACGCTCGAAGACGATGCGGCCATCGCGCGCCTTCCGAGCGAACTCGTATCCGACACGTTGGGCGGCATGCGCTGCATCGGCGACCGCTGCTGCGCGCTGGTCGGCGAGGTCGGCGTCGCCACCTCGTGCAGCGTCTACGCCCACAGGCCGGATGTGTGCCGGGCGTGCCAGCCCGGCGACGACGCGTGCACCATGGCGCGCCAGCGCTTCGGGCTGCCGTCGCTCGCCGGCTAGCTCAGATACTTTCCCGCGCGTGCTCGAGGAAGAAGCGCAGCATCTCGCGCGTCGCATCCGGGCCGGAGGGATCGGTGAACGATCCCGCGGCGCTGCCGCCCGACCACGCATGCCCGGCGCCGTGGATCTCCCACAACTCCAGCACGCTGCGTCCGTCCGCGTCGCGGCGCACCGAGCGGGTGAACCTGCCCCGTTGCGTTGCCTGCGGCTGCGACAGCACCTGCACGTCGCCGCCGGCGCGGGCGATGATCGCGGCGCCGTTGCGTGGATGCACGGTCGTATCGCAGTCGCCGTGGAAGACGATGGTGGGAACGGTATGCCCAGCGTCGCCGCTGCCGGGAGCACCGCGCACCGGCGCATCGCCGCGCATAGCGGCAAAGGCGGACGGCAAGTCGCGCGCCGCGCCACAGGCCAGACCCGAGTGCACGCCGACGCCGGCATAAAGATCGGGGTAGGCTTCACCCATGATCGCCGCCGCCGCGCCGCCCGCCGACAGTCCGGCCACATAGATGCGGCGCACGTCGATGGCGTAGTCGGCCATGATCTGGCGGGTGATGCCGGCGATGATCGCCGGCTCTCCAGCGCCGCGCTGCTGGTCGCTGCCCTTGAACCAGTTCCAGCACCTTTGCATGTTGGCTGCCGAGGGCTGCTCGGGGTAGACGACGAAGCAGCCGTGCTCCTCGGCGGCGAAGTTCATGCGCGTGCCGGCGGCGAAATCGTCGGCCGATTGCGAGCAGCCGTGCAGCATGACGACGAGCGGGCGCGGCCCTTCGGCATGGCCGCTGGGAACGTACAGCTTGTAGGCACGCCGCCCCGCCGCGTTGCCGAACGACTTGGAGAGAAACGCGCCCGCCGCGGGGGCGATGTCCGCTGCCGGCGCGCTGCGGCCGCCGAGGCCGCGAAGTCCCGGCACGTTCCGCTCGAGCGCGTTCACATCGAGAGCGCCGAGCGTGCGCGCCAGCATCGTTTGCGGCGACGGCACGGCACTCGGCTCAGCGGGCGCGCGGTCTGCCGCTGGCAGTGCCGGCAGCTCGTCAAGGGAATTCGGCCACGCGCCGGCGGTCGTCGTCCTCGCAGCCATCCTGCCGCCGCGCAGGACGCCCTGAATCAGCGCCACGGCTTCGCCGAGGCGCCCCGTGCGGGTGAGGCGGGTCGCTTCGGCCATGTCCTTGGGCAGCAGTGGTTTCATCAAGTCTTCCTGTCGTCGAATTTGCGGGGACGGCTAGCACATGCGGTCGGCCAACGCCGCCTTGACTTCCGGGCTCGCGTGCAAGGCCCCCAGAACCGACAGCGATGCGATGGTGGCGCGCGCCAGATCGGGGGTCACGTCGGCGGCGATGCTGATCAGGCCGAGCACGTGCAGATTGAGCGTCTGCCGCTCGGCGCGCACGGCTTCGAGATCGGCGCGCGTGTAGTGGCGCAAGCCGAGATCGAGCGTGTTGCGCGCCACACTCTGCTTGACGACGTCGGCGTGCCGCTCGAGCTGATTGCGAATGGCGGTGCGGATGAAGTCCGTGCGATTGGAATAGAATCCCTCCGCCACCATCAGGTCGATTTGGCCAAGATCGACGTAGCCGAGGTTGATCGTCACCTTTTCAAGGTCACCAGGCTTGGGTCGAAGCTCGCGAACGTTGGTCACCATCCATATACCATCCATTGGACATCCATGTGGATGGTATATGCCGTTTCGGCTATGATTTGCAAGCAGCGGCTATCGCTTATCCCCGCCCAAGAACTCTCCCGTAAAATCCCGCCAGCCCATTTCGACGACCCGGGGTGCAGACGTGCGCTGGCGGAACTGCAGGAGATGGGCCGGCACGATAACGCCAGGGCCGTAGCGTAGCCCTAGGACCTTCGATCGCTGACGCGAAAATGTCAGTGGGCCCCGGGCGTCCATGCGAAGCATGGCTCCGCCATGACGATGCGATCTGGGGAGATGGTTGGTCGGCGTCCGTGTCAGGGTGGGGCGGCGATGGCTGCGTCCACACGAACAAAATTAGAAGAGCCAGGACCGCCTCGCTCCCCGTGCAGCTAACCCCGGGCCAACCGCCGCGGGCCATTCCCCCGTGCCCGGATAGAAGTTGGCGGTGTAGCTTTTTGGACGCGTAGCGAAATCCACGCTACGTGGTGCGCCGCAAGCCTCCGTGCTATGCGCCGTAACTCCAGAGTACGCAAAGACGGATCCGCCATGACCGGGAAGAAGACTCGCACCGAAACCGACACCTTCGGCCCCATCGAGGTCGACGCCGACAAATACTGGGGTGCGCAAGCGCAGCGCTCGCTCGGTAACTTCAAGATCGGCTGGGAGCGGCAGCCGCTGGCCATCGTGCGCGCGCTCGGCATCGTCAAGCGCGCCGCCGCTGAAACCAACATGGCGCTCGGACGACTCGACAAGAAGGTCGGCGAAGCAATCGTCAGGGCCGCGCAGGAGGTGATGGAGGGCAAGCTCGACGATCACTTCCCCCTCGTCGTCTGGCAGACCGGATCAGGCACCCAGTCGAACATGAACGCCAACGAGGTGATCTCCAACCGCGCCATCGAGGTGCTGGGCGGCGAGAAGGGCTCGAAAAAGCCCGTGCACCCGAACGACCACGTCAACATGAGCCAGTCATCGAACGACACCTACCCTACGGCCATGCACATCGCCTGCGCCGAGGAGATCGTGCACCGGTTGTTGCCGGCGCTGCAGAAGCTGCGCAATGCGCTCAACGACAAGGCGCAGGCCTGGCAGCACATCGTCAAGATCGGCCGCACGCACACGCAGGACGCAACGCCGCTGACGCTCGGCCAGGAGTTCGGCGGCTACACGCAGCAGGTGGAGAACGGCATCAAGCGCATCGAGCAGACGCTGCCGTCGCTGATGGAACTGGCGCAGGGCGGCACCGCCGTCGGCACCGGCCTCAACGCGCCGAAGGGCTTTGCCGAGATGATCGCCGAGCGCATCGCCGCCATCACGCAGATGCCGTTCAAGAGTGCGCCCAACAAGTTCGAGGCGCTGGCCGCGCACGACGCCATGGTGATGAGCCACGGCGCCATCAACACGGTGGCCGCCGGCCTCTTCAAGATCGCCAACGACATTCGTTTGTTGGGAAGCGGGCCGCGCTCAGGACTGGGCGAATTATCGCTGCCGGAAAACGAGCCCGGGTCATCGATCATGCCGGGCAAGGTGAACCCGACGCAGTGCGAAGCGCTGACGCAGGTGTGCGTGCAGATCTTCGGCAACAACACCGCCATCACCGTCGCCGGCAGCCAGGGCCACTTCGAGCTCAACGTCTACAATCCGGTGATGGGCTACAACTTCCTGCAGTCGGTGCGCCTCATGGCCGACGCGGCCATCTCGTTCACCGACAATTGCGTTGTCGGCATCGAACCGCGCGCCGACAACATCAAGGCCGGCCTCGAGCGCTCGCTCATGCTGGTCACCGCGCTGGCACCGAAAATCGGCTACGACGCGGCCGCCAAGATCGCCAAGACGGCGCACAAGAACGGCACGACGCTGCGCCAGGAAGCCGTCGGTGGCGGCTATGTGACCGACAAGGAATTCGACGAGATCGTCGACCCGCGCAAAATGCTGGCCCCCGACTGACAGCTCCGCGGGGGCGATTGACCGGCAATTGCGCTTCGGGCAGAATGCGCATGAACAATGCGCATTTCCATGCGCATGGAGGTTGTCGATGCGGGAAGACGGCAAGCCGTTCCGCGCCGGGCCCGGCAAGAGCGGGCCGCGAAAGAAGAAGGCGGTCAATCTGACGATTGACGCCGAGCTGCTGGCCGAAGCGCGGGCCTCCGGCACCAACCTGTCGAACGTGCTCGAAACGGCGCTGAAAGAGCAGCTCAAGCAGCAGCGCTGGCAGAAGTGGCGGGAGGACAACCGGGGTGCCATCGAGGCCAGCAACGCTCAGATCGAGCGCGACGGATTGTGGTCCGATCAATATCGTGACTGGTGATGCGCCAGTTCGACATCTGCAAGCTCAGGCCAACCCAGCCGGGCGCCGGCGGACCGGAGCTCATCGTCGTCCTGCAAAGCGACCTTCTGTCGGAGCTGGCCACCCGCGTGGTCGCCCCGCTTGTTAAGGAGCGTGACCTGCCGCCCATAGGCCGATTGCGACCGGTCATTACCCACCGAGGTCGCAGATACCGTATCGTCATCGACCAGATCAACGTTGTCGGCGTGCGCAATGTCGGTGATGTCGTCGGGTCGGCACAGTCAGCCGACTACGATATCGGACGAGCCATAGACGGCGTCTTCATGGGATTCTGAGCGATGAGCGCCGAGATCATCAACCTGAAAGGCGCGCGCAAGGCGAAGCAACGCCACGCGGCCGAGATACACGCCGAGCAGAACCGCGCCAAGTTCGGACGGACCAAAGCCGAACGGCAGGTGACCCGCGCGCAGCAGGAGCTCGAAGCGCGAAGGCTGGAGGCGGCCCGGCGCCAGCGCGGCAATGACGACGAGCCGGCCCGGTAATGCCCGCCGACGACACGCCAGCCCGAGGGCAGCCGAACACGCGACCGCTGAAACGCTCGTTCGCCATCAAGGGGCATCGCACCTCGATCTCCATGGAGGCGCCGTTCTGGGAGGCGTTGAAGCAGGCCGCCACCCTGGAGCACACATCTCTCGCCGGGCTCGTCGCCAGCATCGACGCGACGCGCGGCGAAGCCGGCCTGTCGAGCGCCGTGCGCGTGTGGCTCCTCGATTATTTCCGGCGGCGCTCGCTGCCAACGCCGCGCTAGATCTGCGCCAGCATCAGTTCGCGTTGTTCAAGTTGCGCAGCACCTGGTCGCGAACCTGCAACTGCCGCTCGCGGAGGGAGCGCTGCCGGAAGGCGCCGGTCGGCGTTGCCGCCGGGGCGACGCCATCGGCGGGCGGAACCGCCGTCGGATCGGCCGGCGGCGCTAGGAATTGTGCTTCCTGGCCCGGGGCCGGAGGCACGATGACACCGGGCGCGCTGGCGCTGCTCGGCGGAATGGCGGGCACCGCCGCGGTGGCGGGGGGCGCAGCCGGATCGACGGGCGGCACATTCGTCGCCAACGGCTGCGGCGCCACAGGTGCCACGGGTATTGGCGCGGGCGGTACGGGCGCCACGCTCCCCTGGTCGGACTCGAGCGCACGCCGCCGCTCATCGTCGCGGCGCGCCCTTTCCATATCGGCGTTGCGCAGGCGCTCGAGCTGATCGGCATCGAGCTCCATCTTGCGGATAGCGAGCTCACGCTCCAGCGGCTCGGCGGTGATGCGCGATTCAAGAGCCCAGGCGTTGGCCAGCGGGCCGGTGTAGACGACGCCCACGCTCGGCAGCGCGCCGCCGCGCGGCCGGTCGGGCTGTACCACGTCTGGCGCCTTTGGCTCGGCCAGCCAGGCACTGTCGACGACGAGGGAAGCCAGATCGATGGTCGTTTCGACCTTGGTGGCGCCGGCGTCCGACTCGATGGTGACGAGCGCCAGCTTGGCGGCGCCGTCGGCAATCTCGATGGGGATGGTGCGCGGACCGACCGCTACCGCGCTCGCGTCGATTTGCGCGCGCAGTGCGCTGACGAGTTGATCGCCGCTTCCCCCGGACTGCCCCGACAGCACGGCGTCCGACGTTGCCACGACGGCCAGCGGTGTCGGCGCATGCATGGTGACGTCGCCGAGCTTCAACTCGCCCTTGCCGGCGGCAACCGAGACCAGCGCCCCGGGCGTCGAGGCACGTCCGGAGAATTCGAGCGACAGCGAGGCCGGCGACTCCTTGGCCGGCGGCGCCGTCGGGCGATTGAGGTTCATGTCGTTGATGCGCAGCTCGCCGGTGAGGCTGGCGCCGCCCGGCGCCCGCTCGAGTGTCAGCTTACTCACGAGTTCGCCACCGAGCACCTTGCCCGCAAGCTGGGTCACCGCAATTTTGCCGGGACCGAGCTCGATCTCGGCGCGTGCATTGGGCACCGCCATGCCCTCGGTCAGAACGAGCGTGCCGAAGCCGACGGTGAGCTTGCCCTCGATGCCGTCGAGCGCGCTGAAATCGAAACCATGTTCGGGCCAGATGGTCTTGCCGGCAGTCAGCGGCTCGGCGCCAGGCGCTTCCGCCACTTGCTTGCGGTCAAGCGCCAAGCCGAGCAACCCCTGCACGGTCGCGGCGTCGACGTCGATCTGCCCGGTGACGATGGCCGGGCCTTCGCTCGGATAAGAAAGCGCCACGCTGCCGTCGACGCGGCTGCCGCCGATGGTGAGCTGCTGCGGCTTCAATTCGAGCGCATGATTGGCGGATACCAGCCTGATAATGCCGACGATGGGCGTCTCGCTCAATGGCGCGCCCGAACCAAGGCCGGCCACGGCCATGACATCGCTCACGCCGCGGGCGGAAACGCGCAGCTCGCCATCAAGACTGCGGCCGCCTTCCTCGGGCATGACCACGCGGCCGTCATAGCCGAAGAAGAGGGTCGGCGCCTTGGCGGCGGCCGAGGTCGTCATGCCTTTCGCCGGCGTGCCGACGGCCTTGAGAAAGATCTCGCCGGCTTGCGGCGCCGCAGCGAGCGTCGGCGCGTGCGACGAGCGCGCGCCGAGGCCGTTGACGACGGGCGTCACGTCCGGGCTGTCGATCGTCGCCGTGATGTCTGCCGGCGCGTTGCGCCAGTTGCCGAGGCCGCCGTCGAGCAGCGCCGAGAGTACCAGCCGGCCGGTGCTCTGCACGCTGCCGTCAGTCGCAACGTCGGCTGCGCCAGGCTGGCGTTCGCCCAGACGCACGGTGCCGGCAAGACGCATCGGCGCCAGTGTGGCGAAGCTGTCGGCCTGCTGCCGGCTCGCTTCGGACAGGTCGAAGAGCTGTACAAGCGTGCCGTAGGCTTCCTTGCTCGGCGCGCTGAAAACCCATTGCAGAGCGCCGCGCGGGGCCTTGGTGGCGTCGGCAACGTCGCCCTCGATCTCGAGCCGCAGGCCATCGGCCGTGACGAACTTGCAGGCGCGAATGGCGAGGCGCCCTTGCTCGATGCCGACGTCGAGGTCGACGTCGCGCAGCTTACCGCGGCCGGTGATCATGTCGCCGGTGCGCAGGCGCAGGTGCAGATCGGTGGTCGCCGTGTCGAGCCAGGCGAACGGCGGCTTCGACAGCGCCGCCACCTCGGCCTTGCCGCCCTCCAGCACCCTTTTCAGGCCGCTGACGGCCGCCGGCCAGAGCTGCGCCGCGTCCACCTCGCTGCCGTCGATGACGATGGCAAAGCGTTGCCGGCCCTTCATACCGTAATGCACTTCGCCGGTGATTGGCCGTCCGGCAATCTCGGCCCCGGCTGAGGTGAGCGCAATGCCGCCCTCGCTCATGTCGAGGCGGCCGTGCAGCGAGAACGGACCCTCGTTGCGGACCGCCTCTGCCAGCGCCTTGTCCTTCGCCGCCCAGTCGAGGAAGCGCAGCAGGCTCGTGCCGCGCAGCGTCAGGTCACCCTGGAATGCCTTGCCGCTCGCCGCATCGGCGATGGCGCCGTCGAGCGCGAGCTTGGTGCCGCCGGGAAGACCGGCGCGCAGATTGTTCAGAAGCAACGTTCCCTGCGCGCGCGCTACCTCGAGCTTGATGCCGCTCACGGCCTCGCCGCCGAGACTGGCCTGGTCGAGATCGAACGTCACCTTGCTGTCGGCATTCTTGGGCAACGCCTCCATCATGGCGAGTATGAAATTGCGCGCGGTGTTGAACGGGCTGCCCGCCCCCTCTGCGGTGTTGGCGACGCGGTCGAGATCGAGCCAGCGCGAGGAGAGCCCCATCTCGACGTTCAGCGCCTCGTTCCACGTTGCTGAGGCCGCGCCGCTGATGAGCTGCGGTTGCCCCACATGCTCGAAGGCGAGGGCGATATCGTCGAGGCGCAGCCCCTTCGCGTCGCCGGCGACGCGGGCCTTGAAATCGATGAGCGGCGCCTCGGCGTTGCCGGCGACGCCCGCGGGGGATGTCGGCGGCGTGGCGATCGGCATCTCGCCGGCGGTGAGCGCCAGCTTCGCCGTGACCTCGCCGGCGACGCGCGGGCGGGTCTTGAGATCGTCGAGGCGCCCGTCGACCGAGTAGACATTGGTACTGCCGGACGTATCGCGCACGACGGCCTTGAAGCGGATGCCGCCGTCGGCCTCGGTGGCGCCCGTCGAGATGCGCACGTCGCGGTCGGTGCCCTGGAATTTCGTCAGGCCCTTGAAGGCGAACGGGCCTTCGATGGACTCGGCCTTCAGCTCGCCGTTCAATCCGGCGAGTTCGGCAAAGCCGATGCCCTTGGGGCCGTGGAAGGCGATGCCGCCATCGACTATCTTGACCGACTGCAGGCTTACACCGGCCGGCACGAACGGAAGTGCCCCGGGGGCAATGGAAAAGCCGCGCCAATTGCCGCTGCCCTCGGCGTCGACGGCGAGACGCAGCACAGGCTTCTCGAGCACGATCTCGTTGGCCTCGATGATGCCCTTCAGAAGCGGCGGCGCCGAAAGCCGCATGGTGAAACTGTCGGCGCGGAAGAACGGCTCGCCGGTCGAGCCGGTCGGGTCGGCAATGCGCAGCTTCTCGAAGCTGACATAGGGCGAAGGCAGGAAGCGCACGTTAACATCGCCGCCGACGCGGACCTCGCGGCCGAGGATGCGCGTCGCCTCTTCCTCGAATACGCCGCGGTAGCCGTTCCAGTCGACGAAATACGGGACGGCGAACAGCGCTGCCAAGGCGAGCGAGATCAGCCCCGCGATGTAAAGAAGCCCGTTGCTCATCTAGCCTTCCAGAATCCCGATCGGCATGCCACGCGGCTGCGCCGCCATGTCGGTCTCGAATGTCGAGCCGATGACACAAGCGGGCCAAATGCCCCCTTGTCCGCCCTCAGACCGGTTCGCGCGCACACTAGCTTATTCGCTACCTTATGTCTGGATCACCATCCAGAGACCATTTCACGGCGTCACAACAGAAAAATGGCGCAAGAGCGCCCAATATCAACAGCCTCACGAGGCGGAATATCGGAGCCGCGCACCCCATATCTGATGTGGGCGGCGACCCTGCAACCGTTGCCCCTCAGGGCCCGGTGCTATAGTTCGGAAACGATGGTGCAAAGCGGAAAACATTTGGCGAACGCGGCCCCTGCCGGCCACGCGGACGAGCCGCCGTTCGATCTGCCGCAGGCTGCGCCAACGCTGCCGAAGGCGGCCGATATAACGCCGCCGCAGCCGCCGCACCCTGCCGCATCGGACGAGCCGCCGTTCGATTTGCCGGCAGCTCCACTGCGACAGCCGATCTCGGCGCGCGCGCTGCAAGGCTCGGTGCCGGCGCAGATGGCACCAGCGCCCTACCTCGACGGCCTCAACCCGGAGCAACGCGCCGCCGTCGAAGCGCTCGACGGCCCCGTGCTCGTGCTCGCCGGCGCCGGCACCGGCAAGACGCGCGTGCTGACGACGCGCATCGCCCACATCC
>CAZOOS010000076.1:0-11711 GCA_964581475.1 uncultured Hyphomicrobium sp. | reverse complement strand
CCGAGCAGACCCTTGCCGACGGGAACCTCGACGATGGCGCCCGTACGCTTGACGGTGTCGCCTTCCTTGATGCCGCGGTCGTCGCCGAAGATCACGCAGCCGACGTTGTCGGCTTCGAGGTTGAGCGCCATGCCGCGCACGCCGCCCGGAAACTCGACCATCTCGCCCGCCTGGACGTTGTCGAGACCGTAGACGCGGGCGATGCCGTCGCCCACCGACAGCACCTGGCCGATTTCGGAGACCTCGGCTTCCTTGCCGAAATTCTTGATCTGGTCCTTGAGGATCGAGGAGATCTCTGCGGCCCGGATGTCCATATTGCCTCTTCCCTTACAGCGCTTTTTCGTTCGTGCGGCGGTGACGCCGGCGGCTTATCGCAAAAACGGCCGCGGAATGCCCGCGGCCCGTCTCCCCGATCAGCCGGCTCCCTTCAGCACGACCTTGAGGTTCATCAGTTTCGTCCGCAGCGAGGAATCGAACATGCGGCTGCCGACCTTGACCACCAGGCCGCCGAGCAGCGAGGGGTCGACCTTGGCATCGAGCCGCACGTCCTTGCCGTAGGACGCCTTGAGCGTTGATTTCAGTGCGGCGAGCTGCCCGTCGCTGAGCGGCATTGCCGACTGCACTTCAGCCGTCATCTCGCCGCGATGGAGGGCGAGCTGCTGGCGGAAACCCTTGATCATGTCCTCGGCGGCGAACAGGCGACGGTTGCGCGTCACCACCTTGAGGAAGTTACCGGCCGTGGCGCCGATTGACGCCCAATCCATGACGGCGCCGAGCGCGCGCTCCTGCTCCTCGGCGGCAAACGCCGGGCTCTTCACCAGGCGGGTAAGGTCCGGGCTCTGATCCAGCATCGCCTGAAACTTGCCGAGGTCCTGATCGACCTTGTCGAGCTCGTTCTGCTCGCGGGCGAGTTCAAACAGGGCAGAGGCGTAGCGCCCCGAAACACCCGACGTCATTTGATTGTCCGTTGCCACTTCAAACGCTCTCGCCGGCGGCCATGACGGGGGCTCCGGGCCAGTTTTGGCTTGCCCGCACCCTCCCCCCTTTTGAGGAAATTCGTCCGCACCGAGGACGGCAGTCAGCGTCCCAGCCCCGCCACCCCTCAAAGTGCGCCGGTTCTCTAACATGCACCGCGCAGGGCTTCAACCGGGGCGACACGCCCAAATGCCGCATACAGCGGGGGCGGGCACGACTTTTTTCCAAGATGAACGCAAGCTGCAAGCTCCCTTCAGAACGGGTTCAGGCCAGAAAGTATTGAATGCCCCTCATGAGCCGGTGAGGCAACCGGCGACGGAGCACTGGGCTAGGGGAAGACAAATGACCATTTCGCGTAAGCTGACGTCGATCACGACGGCCATCGCGCTCGCTGCTGCGAGCCTTGGCGCGGTAAGCACCACGGCCAGCGCCGGCGGCTATCGCGACGGCTACTACGGCGGCGGCGGATACGGCGGTGGCGGACGCCATTACTCGCGCGGCTACGACGACGGCTATCGCGGCGACTACGGCTACCGCGGCGGTCGCGACCGCTACTACGCCCGCAAGAAGAAGAACAACACCGGCAAGTACATCGCCATCGGCGCCGCGGCCCTGATGCTTGGCATCATCGCTTCGGAGGCTTCTCGCCGCTAACCCCGCGGCAGGATCTGCCCGGCCCCGCTCCACCCCGCGCGGCCCGGTAGAACGTCCAACGCGTCTTGGCTCGCCGCTCCCCCCGCGCGCCCTAGGCTCGATGGAATATTGACTGAGCGCTCCCACCCTCGCGCCAGTCCGGGCCGGACCTTCCCCCCAGGTCCGGCCCATTTTATTTTGGGCCCGCCCAGCAATGCCCCTTCGTCATGGCCGCCTGCGCGGCCATGACGGCTTGGAGCCGCGGCTTCGCTACAAAAAGCTGTAGGGGTCGATGTCGACGGTGAGCTTGATGTCGCCTTTCAGCGGCGGCAGGTCGGCCAGCCAGGCGCGCAGGTAGGCCTGCACGTCGATCTCGCGCGGCGCCTTGACCAAGAGCCGCCAGCGATGCCGCCCGCGGATGACGGCGAGCGGCGCCTCGGCGGGTCCCAAAACCTCGATCTTGTCCGAGCGCGGCGCCCGATGCGCGATGTCGCGGGCGACGAGTTGCGCCGTCTCCTTGTCCCGCGCGGCGACGACCAGCGCCACGAGCCGCCCGTACGGCGGCAGCAGTCCCTTGCGCCGGTTGGCGATCTCGTGCTCGAGGAACGCCTCGCGGTCGCCGGAGATGATGGCGGCCATCACCGGATGGTCCGGCATATGCGTCTGCACGAAGCCGCGGCCCAGCGCCAGGACGCGGCCGGCACGGCCCGTCACCTGATGCAAGAGCTGGAACGTGCGTTCGCCCGCACGCGGGTCGGCGCCCTGCGCGAGGCCCAAATCGCCGTCGACGATACCCACGGTGGCGAGGTTGGGAAAATGATGACCCTTGGCCACCATCTGCGTGCCGATGACGATGTCGATGCCGCCGGCCTCGATATTGCGGATCATCTCGCGCATCTCGGTGAGCCCCGGGACGAGGTCGGACGACAGCAGCGCCACGCGCGCCCCGGGGAAGCGCTCCGCCACCTCCTCGGCGACACGCTCCACGCCCGGACCGCAAGCGACGAGCGCACCCGGCTCGGCGCACTTGGGGCACTTCTCCGGCATCGTCAGCGAGAAGCCGCAGTGGTGGCAGTGCAGCTTGCCGCGGAAGCGGTGCTCGACCAGCCAGGCGGTGCACTGCGGGCACTCGATGCGATGCCCGCACGCGCGGCACAGCGTCAGCGGCGCGTAGCCACGGCGGTTGAGGAACAGCAGCGACTGCTGCCCGGCGGCCATGGTCTCGGCCACGGCGTCGACCAGCACCGGCGACAGCCACTTGCCCTTGTCGGGCGGCGTCTGCCGCAGGTCGATGGCGGAGACGTCCGGCAGCGAGGCGCCGGAAAAACGTCCGGGGAGGACGACATGCCGATAGCGCCCGGTGCGCGCGTTGACGTGCGTCTCGATCGACGGCGTCGCCGAGGCGAGGATTACCGGGAAGCCACCGAGGTTGCCGCGTACCACCGCCATGTCGCGCGCCTGATAGTGCACGCGGTCGTCCTGCTTGAAGCCGGCGTCGTGCTCCTCGTCGACGACGATGAGGCCGAGGTCGGCGAACGGCAGGAACAGCGCCGAGCGGGCGCCGACGATGACACGCGCCTCGCCCGTCGCCGCCTGCTTCCACACGCGCCCCCGCTCGGGGCCGGACAGCGCCGAGTGCCATTCGACCGGCGCGCAGCCGAAACGCCCCTGGAACCGGCGCATGAATTGATCGGTGAGTGCGATTTCCGGCAGCATGATCGCTGCCTGCTGGCCACGCTCCAGCGTGCGCGCCACCGCCTCGAAATAGACTTCCGTCTTGCCCGAGCCGGTGACGCCGTCGAGCAGCGTCGTCGAGAAGTTCCCCGCATCGACGGCGGAGCGCAGCGCATGCACCGCCGCCGCCTGCTCGGTTTCGAACTCGGTGACGCGATGGTGCGGATCGGGCAGCGGCGGCCGCTTGTCGGGGATGGCTACCTCGACGAGGTTGCCGGAGGCGACGAGGCCGTCGACGACGCCGGAGGAGCACTCCGCCGCCAGCGCCAGCGCCGCCTTGGCGCGAATGGCCCCGTCGGCGGCGATCTCCAGCGCCCGCTTGCGCGCCGGCGTCATCCGCGGGGGCTCGGGCGCACCTTCGACAGCGGTCACGCCAAGGCGCGGCTTCGTCGGCTCGAACACGGCGCGCGCGCTCATCATCATGCGCACCGTCATGCCCAGCGGCACCAGGGTGTACTTGGCGATCCACTCGGCAAAGCGCAGCGTCAGGGCCGGCAGCGGCGGCACGTCGAGCCGCGCGGTGATGGTCTTCAGCTTTTTGGGGTCGACGGGCTTCCCCGGCTCGCCCACCGGCTTGTCCCAGACGACGCCGATGCGGCTTTGCGGGCCGAACGGCACCAGCACGAAGCAGCCCGGCTCCAACTCGATGCCCTGGGGCACGATATAGTCGTAGGTCTGGTCGAGCGCGACGGCGAGCACGACCGGCGCCAACTGCGTGCCGGCGCCTGTCTCCATCTCCAGCGGCTCGAACAGGCTGTGCATCGGCGGCGGCCTCAAGCGGCACGAATCAGAAAGGCGAATGGTGAGCCTAGGCGCATGGCTGGGCACCCCCAAGGCACGGCGCGGCGACATCGGCGTTGCCGCCGCATTGAACGGAGCGCTGCGGCAACAATATAGCTTGCCGATACCACAGATTAACCGGGGATCGAGAGCCGCCCGTTATGCTTCCCCGGCTTTGAGCCTCGTCAGGGACGCCCCGCTGCATGGAATATAAGGACTACTACAAGATCCTCGGCGTTGAGCGCGACGCGACGCAGGACGACATCAAGCGCGCCTATCGCAAGCTGGCGCGCACGCTTCACCCCGACATCAACAAGGAGTCGGGCGCCGAGGCGAAATTCAAGGACTTGGGCGAAGCCTACGAGGTTCTGAAGGATCCCGAGAAGCGCGCCGCCTACAACGAGCTCGGCGCCAACTGGAAGCAGGGGCAGGATTTCCGCCCGCCGCCGAACTGGGATCAGGGATTCGAGTTCAGCGGCGGCGGCTACACGCAAGCCGACAGCGCGCAGTTCAGCGATTTCTTCGAGGGGCTGTTCGGCCAGGCGCGCGCCAGCGGTGGCCGCGGCGGCAGGGCCGGCTTCTCCAGCCGCCGCGAGTTCCACGCCCAGGGCGAGGACCATCACGCCAAGGTCGTCATCGACCTGCGCGACGCCTACACCGGCGCCAAGCGCTCCATCACATTGCGCGTTCCCGAGGTCGACGACACGGGCCACGTCGCCGTCAAGGATCGCACGCTCAACGTCACCATTCCGAAGGGCGTGCGCGAGGGCCAGCACATCCGTCTTGCCGGCCAGGGCTCGCCCGGCATGGGCAAGGGCCAGCCGGGCGATCTCTACCTCGAGGTGGCGTTCGCGCCCGACCCGTTGTTCAAGGTCGAAGGCAGGGACGTGTATCTCGATCTGCCGGTGACGCCGTGGGAAGCGGCGCTCGGTGCCAGCGTCAAAGCGCCGACGCCGGAAGGCGCCGTCATGCTCAAGATCCCGCCCGGCTCCACCAAAGGCCGCACGATGCGCCTCAAGGGCAAGGGCATCCCCGGCAATCCGCCCGGCGACATGCACGCCGTCCTGAAGATCGAAACGCCGCCGGCCGACACCGACAAGGCGAAGGAAATCTACCGGCAGATGGAGCGCGAGCTTCCGTTCAATCCGCGCGCCGGCATGGGAGTGTAGAGCGATGCCAGCAAACCCCAAGCAATCCGTCGTCATCCTCGACGAAGCCGACGAGATCACCCTCGCCGATTTGACGCGCGCTTGCCGCGTGCAGCCCGATTGGGTGATGGAGCTGGTCGAGGAAGGCGTCATCGAGCCACGCCAAAAGGGCGGGCCGCAATGGCGCTTTGCCGCCACCACCGTTGTGCGCGTGCAAAAGGCGCGGCGCCTGCACAGGGACCTTGGCATCAACCTGCCGGGCGTCGCCCTCGCGTTGCAGCTACTCGACCGCATCGAGGCGCTGGAAGCGCGCATGCGCGCAGCCTCGCAACGCCCCGACCCGGACGACGCCGATTAACCGGTTGCGCCAAGCGAATCGGCTAGCCTCGCGCGGATGTCCGAGGAAACCGCCGAACTCGAGCTGCCGCTGAGCGCCGATCTGGAGCGTGCCGTCGCCGCGTGGCTGGCACACCTGCGTCATGAGCGCGGGCATGCGGAGAAAACGCTCGAAGCCTACGCGCGCGATGCCCGCCAGTTCCTCGGCTACCTCGCAACGCAGCTCGGCTATGCGCCCTGCCTCGCCGATCTCGCCCGGCTCGACCTCAAGAGCTTCCGCGGCTTTCTGGCTTCCCGCCGCCGCACGGGCGCCGTCAGCCGCTCCCTGGCGCGCACCCTTTCGGCGTTGCGCCAGCTCTTCCGCTGGCTGGAAGCGCAGAACCTCGTCGAGAACCGCAAGATCCTGCAACTCGCCATGCCGAAGGTGCCGCATTCGGTGCCGAAGCCGTTGACGGTCGGCAAGGCCGCCGACGTCGTCGACGTCGGGGCCGGAGCCGAGCTCGACTGGGTGCTCGCCCGCGACGCCGCGGTGCTGCTGCTGCTCTACGGCTGCGGACTGCGCATCGCCGAAGCCCTGAGCATCAACGCCAAGGACGCGCCGACGCCCGATCGCGACGTGCTGCGCATCACGGGCAAGGGCGGCAAGGAACGCTTGGTCCCGGTGCTGCCGATCGTGCGCGAAGCCGTCACCCGCTATGTGGAGCTCTGCCCGTATCCCCTCGAGCCCGACGAGCCGATGTTCCGCGGCGCCAAAGGCGGGCCGCTGTCGCCGCGCCTCATCCAGCTCGCCATGGAGCGCCTGCGCGAAACGCTCGACCTGCCGGCAACGGCGACGCCGCACGCGCTGCGCCATTCGTTCGCAACGCACCTCTTGTCGGCCGGCGGCGACTTACGTCAAATCCAGGAATTACTCGGCCACGCATCGCTGTCGACCACCCAGGCATACACGGAGGTGGACCGTGATCGGCTGCTCGCCGTTTATGACGCAGCCCATCCACGCGCCTGAAGCGGCTGCGGATTCAGCCGCTTACAAAAGCGCCTGGCAACTGCGACGCAATTTTGCCTCTTTTTCTTCGCCGGACGTCTGTAAAAGGCGGGTCACCCCCGCCGCATCGGAGTTGAAAAGTCGCATGCGTTTTCGTTTGGCTATTGTGCTCGCCACCCTCGTCGTCGCCGCCCTCCCGCACGCACACGTCATCGCCGCCGAGAAGGATGCCGCCGCAGCGTGCCGCGGTATCGATATGCTGGCCGAGACGGCCGCCAAGGATCCGCAGACCTACGCGCGCATCATGGCGGAGGCGGGCGCTGTCAAGAACGCCGGCGCCATTTTATGGAAGATCGAGAAGCAGGGACGCCCCGCGTCCTACCTGTTCGGCACCGTGCATCTCACCGATGACCGCGTCACCAACTTGTCGCCGGCGGTCAAGACCGCGCTCAACGACGCCAAGATCGTGGCGCTCGAAGTGTCCGACCTGTCGGAGAATGCTACCGCCTCGGTCATCGCTCAGTCGGCCCCGCTCGTCATGTTCACCGACGGGCGCCGGCTCGACAACTTGCTGTCGACGACCGAGTACGATGCGGTCAAAACCATCATCGGCCGCTCCGGCATGCCGGTCGATCTTGCCGCCGTGTTCAAGCCGTGGATCGTCAGCATGATCCTGTCGGTTTCGGATTGCGAGCGCGACAAGGTGCAGAAGGGCGCCCGCGTCCTCGACATGAAAATCGCCGAGATGGGCAAAGCGCGCGGTATCGAGGTCGTCGGCCTGGAGACCATCCCGGCGCAAATCGAGGCGCTGGCCGCCGTGCCCGAGCAGCAGCAGCTCGACATGCTGCGCGCCAGCCTCAAGTTCGCGGACCGCACCAACGACATGATGGAAACGCTGGTGCAGCTCTACCTCAATCGCAACATCACCGCGGCGATGCCGTTCCAGATCGCGCTGGCGCGGGAGGCCGGCGTCACCGACCAGGCATTCGTCGGTTTCCAGGAGAAGCTGCTCGTCGAGCGCAACGTGAAGATGCTGGAGGTCGCGGCGCCGCTGCTCGACACCGGCGGCGTATTCGTCGCCGTCGGCGCGCTGCATCTGCCGGGCGACAAGGGTCTCGTGGCGCTGCTGCGTGACGGCGGCTACACCGTCTCCCCGATCGAGTAACGCCGATCACATGTGGAGGGCGCGCTTGTCGACGGCGAGGGCAGCTTCCTTCACCGCCTCGGTCAGCGTCGGATGCGCGTGGCAGGTGCGCGCCAAGTCCTCGGCCGAACCGCCGAACTCCATCAGCACCGCCGGCTCGGCGATCATCTCCGACGCGTTGACGCCGAGGATGTGCACGCCCAGCACTCGGTCGGTGGCGGCATCGGCGAGGATCTTCACGAAGCCATCGGTGACATGGTTGGCCTTGGCACGCCCGTTGGCGGTGAAGGGGAACTTGCCGACCTTGTAGGCGACGCCTGCGGCCTTCAGTTCCTCTTCCGATCTGCCGACGCTCGCCAGCTCCGGCGCCGTATAGACGACGTTGGGAATGACGCCGTAGTTCACGTGCCCCGCCTGCCCGGCGAGGATCTCTGCCACGGCGACGCCCTCGTCCTCGGCCTTGTGCGCCAGCATCGGCCCGTCGATGACGTCGCCGATGGCATAGATGCCCGGCACGCTCGATTGATAGTGCGCGTCGACGCCGATGCGTCCGCGGTTGTCGAGCTTCACGCCCGCTTCCGCCAAGCCCAGCCCTTCTGTGAACGGCACGCGGCCGATGGCGACGAGCACCACATCCGCTTCCAGCCTCGCTGCCTCGCCGCCCTGCGACGGCTCGATGGTGACGCTGTGCGCGCTGCCCTTCTTGTCGACACCCGTCACCTTGTGCCCGAGCTTGAAGGTCATGCCCTGCTTTTCGAGGATCCGCTGCAGCTGGCGCGCCACCTCGCCGTCCGTACCCGGCAGGATGCGGTCGAGATATTCGACGACGGTCACCTCGGCCCCGAGCCGCCTCCACACCGAGCCTAGCTCCAGCCCGATGACGCCGGCGCCGATGACCAGGAGCCGCTTCGGCACCTTCGGCAGCGACAGCGCGCCGGTCGACGACACGACGGTCTTTTCGTCGATCTCGATGCCCGGCAACTGGGCGACGGCCGAGCCGGTGGCGATGACGATCGCCTTGCCCTCGATGGCCTGCTTCTCGCCGTTGATGAACGTCACCTCGACGAGGCCGGGCGCCTTGATGCGGCCGGTGCCGTGGAAATGGTCGACCTTGTTCTTGCGCATCAGGAAGGCGACGCCGTCGGTGTTGCCTTTGACGCCTTCGTCCTTGAAGGCGAGCATCTTTGCCAGGTCGAGCTTCGGCTTCACGTCGATACCCATGACGCCGAAGTGCGCGCCGGCGTCCTCGTAGAGTTCGGAGGCATGCAGCAGCGCCTTGGAGGGAATGCAGCCGACGTTGAGACACGTGCCCCCGAACGTCGACCGCTTTTCCACCATCGCCACTTTCAGCCCGAGCTGGCTGGCGCGAATGGCGCACACGTAGCCGCCGGGGCCTGCCCCGATGACGATCAGATCGAATGCGGCCACGGCATCGTCTCCGTTCATATCCCGAGGGGCAGCGGCGCGCCGAATGCCCACACATATCCATAGGGGTCACGCACACGGCCGTAGCGCATTACCCAGAACGTATCGCTCGCCGGCATGGTGACCGTGGCGCCGGCGGCCACCGCGCGTGCGATGGCGCCGTCAACCTCGAGCGGGTTCTGCAGATTGATCTGCACCGCCATGCTGCCCTTCGCGTCCGAGGAGCGCGGCGCCACGTCGGTGATGTAATCGGGGAAGTAGTCCGACAACATGAAGTGACCGCCGAACGCCGCCAGCGTCGCATGCTGCAGCCGTGCGCCGTCCGGAGTCAGCTCCTTGTAGGCAACCTTGGCGCCGAACGCCTTTTCGTAGAAGGCGATGGCCTCGAGCCCGTTCTCTACCGTCAGGTAGACTTCGATCGACGCAGAAATGTCTTCCTCCGCCATGCTGCATGCTCCCGCGCCATCTTAGGCTAGAGCTCCAGAAGAAACCGCTGCGGATCTTCGAGACATTCTTTGACGCGAACAAGGAAGGCGACCGCCTCGCGGCCGTCGACGATACGGTGATCGTAGCTGAGGGCAAGGTACATCATCGGCCGCGCCACGACCTGGCCGTCGCGCACCACGGGACGCTCCTCGATGCGATGCATGCCGAGGATACCCGATTGAGGCGCATTGAGAATCGGCGTCGACATGAGCGAGCCGTAGACACCGCCGTTGGTGATGGTGAAGGTGCCGCCCTGCATGTCGTCGATGCCGAGCTTGCCGTCGCGCGCCCGCTTGCCGAAATCCGTCACCTGTGTCTCGATCTCGGCGAGGCTCATGCGGTCGGCCTCACGCACCACCGGCACGACCAGGCCGCGGTCGGTGCCGACGGCGACGCCGATGTGGTAGTAATTCTTGTAGACGATCTCGTCGCCGTCGATCTCGGCGTTGACGGCAGGAACTTCCTTCAGCGCCTGCAGGCAGGCCTTCACGAAGAAGCCCATGAAGCCCAGCTTCACGCCGTGGCGCTTCTCGAACATCTCCTTGTATTCGTTGCGCAACTTCATCACCGCGCTCATGTCGACGTCGTTGAACGTCGTCAGGATGGCGGCGGTGTTCTGCGCGTCCTTGAGCCGCTGCGCGATGGTCTGGCGCAGCCGCGTCATGCGCACGCGCTCCTCGCGTGCCGCGTCGTTGGGCGCCGACGGAAGGCGGAACTGGTGCGTCGGCACGGGCATAGGGGCGAGGCCGCGTGCCGGCGCCGAGGCTGCGGCCGGCTGGGCGGGCGGTGCCGGCTCGTCCGCGGGGGTGGCTTTGGCGGCCGGCACGTCCTCCTTGAGGATTTGACCGCGCTTGCCCGAGCCCGTCACGTCGGCAACGTCGATGCCGGCCTCGGCGAGCTTCTTGCGTGCGGCGGGGCTTGGCGGCATCTCGCCATTGCCGCCGTCGCCTTTTGCCGCTGCCGGCTTGGCGGGTGCGGGCGCAGGCTTCGTCGCAGCCGGCGCCGGCTTGGCAGCGGGCTTGTCCGCCTTCGTCGTTGCGGCCTCGCCCATGCTGATGGCACCGAGCAGCGCCCCGACGGCGACCGTCTGCCCCTGCGTCACCTTGATCTCGCCGAGCACACCGGAAACCGGCGCCGGGACCTCTACCGTCACCTTGTCGGTCTCGAGCTCGACCAGCGGCTCGTCGACCTTGACGGCATCGCCGGCGTTCTTGAACCACTTGCCGACGATCGCCTCGGTGACGCTTTCACCCAGTGTCGGCACGCGAATTTCGGTTGCCATCTCAGGTCTCACTTCCCCGCGAAGTTCATGCCTTCCGGTGGCGCTAACTCGACGCCCCGGTTAGCGCCCCCTCGACCAGCGTCTTCTGCTCGTAAAGGTGCTTCGACAATTGCCCGGTGGCCGTCGATGCCGAAGCCGGACGGCCGGCGTAATACGGCCGCTTGTGCTTGGCGTCGATGCGCTCAAGCACCCACGCCAGGTTCGGCTCGATGAAGCTCCAGGCGCCCATGTTCTTCGGCTCCTCCTGGCACCAGACAATCTCCGCCTGCGTGAAGCGGCCGAGCTCGTGCATCAGCGCGCGCGCCGGGAACGGATAGAGCTGCTCGACGCGCAGCAGATAGACGTTGTCGATGCCGGCGGCTTCGCGCGCGTCGTAGAGGTCGTAGTAGACCTTGCCCGAGCAGAGCACCACGCGCTTGATCTTCTCGTCGGAGGTGAGTTTGATCTTCTCCTCCGGCTTGTGCTCGGCGTCGTCCCACAACAGGCGGTGGAACGTCGTGCCGGGGCCCATCTCGTCGAGGCGCGAGACGACGCGCTTGTGACGCAACAGCGACTTCGGCGTCATCAGGACGAGCGGCTTGCGGAATTTCCGGTGTAGCTGCCGGCGCAGGATGTGGAAGTAGTTGGCGGGCGTGGTCACGTTCGCCACCTGCCAATTGTCCTCGGCGCACAATTGCAGATAGCGCTCAAGACGCGCCGAGGAATGCTCCGGCCCCTGCCCCTCGTAGCCGTGCGGCAGCAGGCAGACCAGACCCGACATGCGCAGCCACTTGCGCTCGCCCG
>CAZOOS010000075.1:0-11736 GCA_964581475.1 uncultured Hyphomicrobium sp. | reverse complement strand
AACACGGCCATCGAGCGCGCGCCCGGCGCCAGCATCGAATGGGTGCGCCGCCACTTCATCTATCACAAGGGGGCCTCGTACCTCGTCATTCCCAACCTCTACAGTTGCGATTCCAAGAACGAGGACGAATGCGCCAAAGCCCTGGCCATGAACCAGCTCGCCGGCGTGCTCGACGATATGGATCTGGTGCGCTGGCCGCAAAAGAAGCGCTGGTGGACGCTGCGCAAGGGCGAGCTCGATAAGCTCAAGGCCGAGGAGAAAGCCGCCAGCGACACCGATCTCAGTCAGATCCGCAAGGATTGGCTCAAGGCGCATCCAAAAGACAAGGACGCCATAACGGAAGAGGATACGGCCTTCGAGAAGGCGCAGCCCATCCGCAATCACGGCCTGTTCTCCAAGGCCGAGCGGGCGCTGACCTTTGCCGGCTGGAGCGAGCGGGCACGCCGCGATATCGAGATCTTCCCGCTCGAGGACATCGAGGGGCTGACGCCGATCCTCATGGTGCTGGCCGACGACGGCAGCTTCAAAGCCGAGGAAGAGGCCCACGCCAAAGCGGAAGCCGACAAACGTTGGTTCTGGCAGCGCCTGTTCTCAGGCGGCGAACCTAAAACGGCTTAGAGAGTCTTACCGGCCGCGCCACAGGTAGATGGTGAGGACGGCGCCGACGATCGCCAGGATGTAGAGCAATATCGGCATGGCAATCCCGAGGATGCCGCCGACGAAGTAGCCCATGAACGATCCGGCAACGCCGACAAGGCCGTAGGTGATCTCGCCGCTCGTCGTCGCAAACTGCCGACGCAGCCAGGTGCTGCCGTGGTGAAGCATCGCCCAACCGACAGCCGCGCCGATGATCACCAGAATTATGAATGTCAAAAGCATGTCCGTTCCCCAGTCCACCCGCGCACCAGCAACGAATCACTTGGCGCATTCTAGCGGACTTCGCGTCCATGCGACGAGAAGCAGCGCGCAGTTCCAGCGCGGCTGAGTGATCAGGCGCGGTGATAGGGGTGGCCGGAGAGGATTGTGGTGGCGCGATAGAGCTGCTCGATGAGCACCGCACGGGCCAACCCGTGCGGCAGCGTCATGGCCCCGAGCGACAGCTTGAGGGCGGCACCCTGCATCACCTCCGGGCCGTGCCCGTCGGGTCCGCCTATGAGCAGCGCCAACGCCTGGCATCCACCGTCGCGCGTTTGCGCCAGCCATTTGGCGAAGGCTTCGCTGGCCAAGGCCTTCCCGTCCTCGTCGAGCACGACGCGTACGCTTGCCGGCGCCGCCGCCTTGAGCAGTCGCGCCGCTTCCTCGACCTTGCGCGCCTCCGCGGTCGGAGCGCGGCTCTCGCCGATTTCGGTAATGGATAGAGGCCCGAGTGCGAGCGCGCGCCCCGCTGCATCGAAGCGCTTCTGATAGCGCGCGCACAGGTCTTGCTCGGCATCCTTCAGCCGGCCGACGGCGGCAACGATGAGGCGCATGACCGCTTCTCCCGCCGGGAGCGCGGATCCCTATCGTCGCGCACCATCCCGATCAGCCCGGACGTCAGTGGGCGGTCGTCGGCTCGCCCGGTCTGTCCGCGGACCACATCTTTTCGAGGTTATAGAAGTCACGCACCTCGTCGCGGAACACGTGCACGATGATGTCGCCGGTGTCGAGCAGCACCCAGTCGCAAGCTTCCATGCCCTCGACGCGCACGCGACCGAGGCCAAGATCCTTGAGCTTGCGTCCGATCTGCTCGGCGATCGCCCCGACGTGCCGGTCGGACCGGCCGGTGGCGACCACCATGAAGTCACCGATGGAAGACTTACCTGCCAGATCGATCGTCACGATCTCCTCGGCCTTGGCCTCGTCGAGCCAATGGACGATCTGTTTCAGCAGGTCCGCCGGCTTTTGCCCTTCTGACAAAAGCTCGGCATGAGGCGCGCCCTGTCGGGCACCCTCAAGTGCGGTTCGCATCGTGTGCTGGTTGTCCCTTCCTCATGCACCCCTTAGGGCCTGCGCCGTGAAGCTTCATGCTGCGCGACGCTCGTCTGCGAACGGCATCAGCCGCATCGCCGGCGCAAAGATAAGGCCTCAGCCCCCCTGCCATCAACAGTTAATGCGCGCCTTAGTTATGCAAAGTGCACGCGGCTGAGGAAAAAACAGATTGTATTTCCTATGGTTGCTTGGCTGCGTAGCCACGCAAGGCGGTCGATGAGGCCTCCGACAGCCGGGTGCTCAGCAGCGTCCAGGCGGGCGGCGCCATCCTCGGAAGCTGCCCCGCCAGGCCCTCCGGCACCCGGTAGCGGGCGAGGCTCTGGGCCGCCGGCGAGGCGAGCGCCGGTAGGCGCCAGCCCGGACGGTCGACGACCGCCATCGGCACTAGCCGGGCGATGTCCTGCCAACGCTGCCAGCGATGAAAGCCGGCGAGATTGTCGGCGCCCATGACCCAGACGAAGTCCACGCCGGCAAAGCGCCGGGTCACGTAGCGCAGCGTCTCGTACGTGTAGGGGGTGCCAAGCGCCGCCTCGAAGCCGGTCACCTTGATGCGGGGGTCGGCGATGAGGCGGCGGCTGGCGGCCATGCGGTCGGCGAGCGGGGGCAGGCCGTCTCGGTCTTTCAGCGGGTTGCCGGGGGTCACCATCCACCAGAGCTGGTCGAGTTGCAGCCGGCGCAGGGCCGTCACCGCGCACACGGCATGCCCGGCATGCGGCGGGTTGAATGTACCACCCATCAGCCCGATCCGCTGGCCGGGAACGGCAAGCGGCATCTGAGCCCGCAGGTCGGTGAAATTGTATCGTGCGGCTGTCGGCATCTGGCCCGCTGGTTTCGCTGACGAATGTAAGCCGGCAACCGGTTGAATTTGCAAACGGTCTGGATTCGACATGCAACCCTGGTAACGAACCCGTCATTATTGCTCTGCCATTGCTGATGCGACCGGCCGAGGTGGGCCAGGAGGCACTACATGCGCAGACGGCAGTTCCTGGCTTCAGCGGCAATGCTGGCGGGGTCGGCAGTCATCGCGCGCGCACCGGCCCTCGCCGCCGGTGAAGTTGCTCCTGCCGCGACCCCGCATGCCATTCCGCATTTGCTCGATGGCTTCCTAAAGCTCCCCGGCAAGAAGAGCGCGCAGGTCGATGTCGACCAGGCGACGACGCCGTGGCGCGTGACCTCCGAGCCCGACGCGGAGCTTTTCGTCGGCAGTTGCTTCAAGACTTTCGTGCTCGCCGCCTACCTGCAGGAGGTCGAAGCCGGGCGCTTGGATGAATCCGAGCAGCTTGCGGTCGACGATGGTGTGCGCTCGCTGAGCAGCCCGGTGCTCGAGCACCTCACCGGAACGACGCCGGCGCGCAGCGCGCTCGAGGCGATGATCGCCCACAGCGACAACACGGCGACCGACATGGCGCTGAAGCGGGTGACGCCTGCGCGCGTGCGCCAGTTCATCGCCGATGCCGGATTGAGCAAGGCGCGCATCCCGGATTCGACGCGACAGTTCTTTTCCTACGTCGCCGGGGCGCCGCAGGGCGAAGATCTCGGCTGGAAGGGCATGCAGGCCGTCGTCAACGACGACAAGCCCGACACCTCGAAATATCGCCCCGCCTTGAACGATGTCGAGACGATGGCCGTCCCCGCCTCCGAGTTCGTCGCCTACTACAAGCGGGCGCTCAGCGGCGGCTTTTTTCAAAAGCCGGAGACGCTCACCGAGTTCAAGCGCGTACAAGCCATGGCCGATGCCATCGCCCTCGTCGTTCCGGCCGACACGGTCGCCTACATGAAGGGTGGCTCGATCGACTGGAACGGTTTCCACTGCTTGGCCGTGGCCGGGCAGATGATCGTGCGCGATACGCCGGTCACCTACGCGCTGACGTACAATTGGAGCGACAGCGACGGCGAGCAGAAGAAATTGACCGAAGACTACAAGGATGCGGTCGCCGACATCCTCGGTAAAGTTCACAAGCGTCTGATCGAGGGCGGCGCCTAGACCCATGCCCAGCGACAACGCCATTGCTGCGACCATCCTCGCGCTGCTGCTTATGGCGGTGCCGGCCACATTCGCGGCTGCGGAAGGCGCCGAGGATGAGATCCGCGCGACGTTCGCGCAGTGGACGCAGGACTTCAACGCCGGAAAAGCCGACGCAGTGTGCCGCCTGTTTTCTCCAGAGCTGCGTTACGATTTCCGCGGCTATCCTGAGCGCGACTACAATGACGTGTGCACGCTATTGCACCGCTCGCTTGCCGATCAGAGCAAGCGCTACGCCTACGCTCTCGACATCCGCGAGATTATCGTCTCCGGCGACCTTGCCGTCGTCCGGCTGGCCTGGACCCTCAATGTGACGCTCCCCAGTGGACAGGTCGTCACATCGGTTGAACCGGGCATGGACATTCTACGTAAAGCCCCGGACGGCCAGTGGAAAATCACTCGCTATATCGCTTACGAAGCGCCGGAGCGTCCAAAAGAAAGCGGGCAGTAGAGAACCCGCAGGCCATGGTGGGAGTTATGGTTGAGGTCGAATTATTCTAAGCCCCAAGGAGGAGTCCAATGACCACTAGAATCAGTCTTGTTGCCCTGCTCGCCGTGATGGCGGGCGCTGCCTTCGCGCAGGAGCCGCCGGCTTCGCCGCCGGCCACCGAGAATGCGCCGAGCACGCAGTCCGATCAGATGGCGCCGAGCACGACGCCCGCACCGCAGCCGCCGGCCGCCACCGAGCCGACCCCGGCCGCTCCAGCGCCGTCGGACAAGGAAGCTGCCGCTCCCGCGCCTGCTCCGTCTACCGACGTAGCCTCGAGCGCACTGAAGGAGTCCGAGGACGACGCCAAGATGGTCGCCCCGCTCAACGCTTCGGTCGACAAGGTCGAGGAGATGGATGTCTATGACGCCAACGGCAAGAAGATCGCCGAGGTGGACTCCGTCCTCGAAGACGCCAACGGCGAGATCAAGGGTGTTGCCATCGAGTACGGCGGCTTCCTCGGTTTCGGCGAGAAGGGTGCCATCCTGACCCTCGACCAGGTGAAGACGCAGGACGGCAAGCTCGTTACCGAGCTCACCGAGGAGCAGCTTCCGACGCTCCCGGCTTGGAACCAGTAACTCCTTCGTTACAAACGCGCGGCGCGCGGTGCTTCGGCGCCGCGCGTTCGCTTGCCGACTGCAAGCCTTTATTAGCCATCCGCGCAACTGGCTCATCATTGGGCAGCGGCGGTGAGGCTTTGGGCAATTGCTGCGGCGGAGGGCGGCGTAAGCCTCCGGCACCGCTGCCCACGCGGCTCTCGCCGCGAATTCTGCTCAACAGATAGTCGCAACGCACACGGACCGGTTCTGCCCGGTCGCCGGCAGGCAAGCGTTTGTTAGGCACGCGCAGGCACCTTGCTCGCGGTAGTCGAGCGGCGGAACCATGTCAAAATCAGCGGGCGAGAAGAAGAGCGCGGGGCGCCTTGAGAGTGCGCGCGAGCTGGTACGCCGCGCGGTGCGCGGCGCTGTGTCTCGATGCGCGGTTGCCTGGGACGCCCTCGACAGCACCCGCGTGCAGTTGCGCAGCGCGCGTGCCCGCGCCGATGCCGCCGTGGCGACCGCGGCCACCGCGCACGAGCGTCTCCGCGAAGCGCTCGAGATCCTCCCGCAGGGCATCGTGTTCCTCGACAACGAGGGGCGATATATCTTGTGGAACCAGAAATATGCCGACATCTACAAGCGCAGCGCCGACCTGTTCAAAGTGGGCGCGCGTCTGGAAGACACGCTGCGCATCGGTGTCGAACGCGGCGACTACCCGGCTGCCGCCGGGCGCGAAGAAGCCTGGATTCGGGAGCGGCTCGAGCTGCTTTACAAGCCGGGCAGGCAGCACGAGCAGGTTCTCGCCGACGGCCGTTGCATTCTCATCGAGGAGCGGCAGACGAGCGACGGCGGCATTATCGGCCTGCGCATGGACATCACCGACCTCAAGCAGCGCGAGGCCTCGTTCCGCTTGCTGTTCGAGGACAATCCGGTGCCGATGTTCGTGCTGCGGCGGGATACGCAGGCTTTCCTCGCCGCCAATGCGGCTGCGCTGTCGCACTATGGCTTCAGTCGCGAGCATCTACTTGCCGTGACTTTGCGCGATCTGCACGCCGATGACGACAAGCCGGCGGGCGACGATATCGATCCGTTCGTGTCCGACGTCAGCACCGCCAAGCACCGCACGCGCGATGGCCGCAACATTGAGGTCGTCGTGTTCTCGCGCCGGCTCGACTACGAGGGCGCTCCGGCCGTGCTGATCGCCATCATCGACATCACCGAGCGCAAGGAGGCCGAGGCGCGTATCGCGCACATGGCCCACCACGACGCCCTTACCGACCTGCCGAACCGCGTGCTCTTCCGCCAGCGTATGGCCGAGGCCCTGGCGCAGCGTAGTCGCAGCGGCAACCTCATCGGCGCCCTGTGCATAGATCTCGACAACTTCAAGCTGGTCAACGACACGCTCGGCCATCCGATCGGCGACCGCTTGCTGCAGGATGTCGCCGCCCGCATCGGGCGCGTCCTGCGCACGCGGGATACGGCAGCGCGGCTCGGCGGCGACGAGTTCGCCGTGCTGGTGCCGGAAATGAAGTCGCCGCAGGAACTGGGAATCCTCGCACAGCGTCTCATCCAGGTGGTCAGCGAGCCGTATGTGATCGAAGGCCACATGGTAACGGTCGGCTCGACGATCGGCATCGCCGTGGCGCCGGCCGATGGCAATGATGCAGATCACCTGCTGCGCAATGCCGACCTGGCCCTCTACCGCGCCAAGGCCGCTGGCAAATCGACCTTCCGCTTCTTCGAGCCCGAGATGGATGCCCGCGCGCAGGCCCGGCGCCAGCTCGAGATCGACTTGCGCTCCGCACTCGCGGCCGAAACGCTGGAGGTCCACTATCAGCCGCTGGTCGATCTGAGCACGGAGGAGGTCGTCGGTTTCGAGGCGCTGCTGCGCTGGCCGCACGCGACGCGCGGCTCCGTTCCTCCCTCGGAGTTCGTACCTCTCGCCGAGGAAACCGGCCTCATCACGCCGCTCGGCAATTACGTGTTGGAGCGGGCCTGCCGCGACGCGAGCCAATGGCCCCCGCACGTCAAGCTCGCCGTCAACTTGTCGCCCATGCAGTTCCGCGTCGGCAACGTCCTGCAGACGGTGAAGGAGGCGCTGCAAGCTTCCGGCCTCGATCCGCAGCGCCTCGATCTCGAGATCACGGAAAGCGTGCTGCTCGACCGCACCGATCAGGTGATCGAGCAGTTGCATGCCTTGCGCGCGCTGGGTGCGCGCATCTCCATGGACGACTTCGGAACCGGTTATTCCTCGCTCAGCTATCTGCGCGCCTTCCCGTTCGACAAGATCAAGATCGACCGCTCGTTCGTCCGCGACTTGCCGACCAACCGGCACACGCTGGCCATCGTGCGCGCCATCCTCGGGCTGGCATCGGGCCTCGACATGAAGGTCGTCGCCGAAGGCATCGAGACGCAGGCCGACCTCGCCTGTCTCGCCGCCGAGGGCTGCCGCGAAGGGCAGGGCTTCCTCTTTAGCGCGGCGCGGCCGCAGAGCGAGGTGCTGAAACTGTTGGCCGAGGCGCCGCAACGCCACGTCGCCTGAGTATCAGGCCTTGTCCTTCTCGCGATCGAGCAGCGCGCGCTTGCGTTGCACGCCCCACCGGTAGCCCGTCAGCTTGCCGTCGCGGCCGACGACGCGATGGCAGGGGATGGCGACCGCGATCTGGTTGGCGGCGCAGGCCGTTCCGACCGCCCGCACCGCCGCCGGCTTGCCGATGCGGCGGGCGATTTCGCCGTACGTCGCCGTCGTGCCCGTCGGGATGTCGCGCAGTGCCGCCCAGACCTGCTGCTGGAACGCGGTGCCGCGCACGTCGAGTGGCAGCGCCAGTCCCTTTTGCGGCGACTCGACGTAGGCGATGACTTGCGCAACGAGTTTGGCGAAGGCGCGATCGCCCGCGGTCAGCTTGGCGCGCGGGAAGCGGCTGCGCAGCTCCCGGTCGATCTCTTCCGCATCGTCGCCAAAGAAGATGGCGCATACGCCTTTGTCGGTCGCCGCGACGAGCATCAAGCCCAGCGAGCATGTGGCCGTCGCGTGGCGGATCTCCACATCGACGCCGCCGGCACGGTAGGCTCCAGGTTTCATGCCCAGCGACTGCGTGGCGTCGGCGTAGAAGCGCCCGCTGGAATTGAATCCGGCCTCGTAGATGGCTGCGGTCACGGACTTGTCTCCTTTCAGCGCCTCGGCGATGCGCTTGCGACGGTGCGCGACGGCATAGGCCTTCGGCGTCACGCCGGTCGCAGCCTTGAAGACGCGATGGAAATGATACGGGCTGAGGCCGGCGTGCGCGGCCAGCGCGTCGAGAGTGGGCGCCGTCTCGGCGGATTCGATGAGCCGGCACGACGCGGCAATCCGCTCGGTGTGCTCGCCATCTGCGGCGGGCGCATTCGGCTTGCAGCGTTTGCACGGGCGAAACCCGGCGGCTTCGGCCTCGGCGCAGGTTTCGTAAAAGCGCACGTTCTGCCGTAACGGGTGGCGTGCCGCGCACGAGGGGCGGCAATAAATGCCGGTCGTCGCCACGGCGGTGACGAAGGTTCCGTCGGCGCGCTTGTCGCGGGCCACGACGGCGGCCCAGCGGCGGTCATCGGCCGGCGGCGTCTTGCTGCGCGATTTGACGGCGGTGCGGGGCATCGAGCCTACTCTGGCGTGTTCCATGCCCGGAACATAGGGGCATCCGCCCTGGCCCGCACTCCGATCCTTGCGGTCGAATTCGACAGCGCGAAATCAAGACTTCAAGGCGTCGGCGCGCTCTTCTCGGCAACGGTCTTCAGATTGGAAAGACCCTTCTCCATCTCGTCGCCGAGCATCTTCTTGCCGTTGAAAACGATACACATCGCCTTCATGAGGAAGTTCTGCTTGCCGCCCATGCTCCAAGTCACCAGCGTCTGATTGGCCTCGGGCTTCAACTCGAACTTGGAGCTGCTCGTGTTCTCGAACGGCTTGATCATGGCGACGTTGATATCGATCAGCTCCGCAGGGCGACTATCGACGATCGTCATGCGTCCCTCGCCGACCTGGTCGTTGCCGGACCAGGTGAAGGCGGCGTCCTTACCCGCGGCCGGTCCCTCGAAGCCGATCTTGGCGTTGGGGTCCATCTTCGCCCACGGCGACCAGGCATCCCACTTGTGCAGATCGTTGACCTGCTCGAACACCGCGGCCGGTGGTGCCGCGATGGTCGCCTGACGTTGGATGAGGAGCTCGTCCGGCTGCATGGCGACGTAGCCGGCGAACGCCGCAATGAGTACCACCAGCACCGCGAGGATCTTTTTGAGCATCGCTTCGCTCCCGTTGTTCTCGTTGCGGCGAGAGCGCCACGGCAATCGGGCGACATCGCGGCGTCGCGGCGGCCCTATGCCGGCGGCCAGCTACCGCACGACGCGGCGGGCTTCGGCGCGGTCCCAAAGTGCCTGCTCGGCCTTCGTGCACCATGGGTTGCCGTAGTATCCCCAGTTGCCGTTGTAGCGGGTGCAATCCTTGATCGGCGTGGAGGCCATGGGCGCGTATTTGCGGCTGCCGCTTGCGGCGGGGCCGGCAACCGTCGATGCGGCGGCGAGCGCCAGGGCGATGCAAGTTAATGTGCGCAGCATTGTTGTCTCCTCTCGCATGACGCTTACTTCTACTGCGGCCGGATCTGCCCGGCGCCGCGGACGACATATTTAAAGCTGGTGAGCTGCTCGACGCCGACGGGGCCGCGCGCATGCAGCTTGCCGGTGGCGATACCGATTTCGCCGCCGAAGCCGAACTCGCCGCCGTCGGCGAACTGGGTCGAAGCGTTGTGCAACACTATAGCCGAATCCACCTCGCGCATGAAGCGTTCGGCCGTCGCGGCGTTGGCGGTGACGATGGCGTCGGTGTGTTGCGTGCCATAGCGGGCGATGTGGTCGATGGCGCCGGCGACACCATCGACCGTTTTTACGGCAATGATGGCGTCGAGATATTCGGTTGCCCAATCGGTCTCGGTAGCCGGCGTGACGCGCGCATCGGCCTTCTGCGCCGCAGCGTCGCCGCGCACCTCGCAGCCGGCTTCGAGAAGCGCCTTCACCAATGTCGGCAGGACGTTTGCTGCCGCCGCCGTATCGACCAGCAGCGTTTCCGTCGCTCCGCACACGCCGGTGCGGCGCATCTTGGCGTTGAGCACGATGTCGACCGCCATGTCGAGGTCGGCGTCGCGGTCGACGTAGGTGTGGCAAAGGCCCTCGAGGTGGGCGAACACCGGCACGCGCGCCTCCTTCTGCACGCGCTCGACCAGGCTCTTGCCGCCGCGTGGCACGATGACATCGATGGCGCCGCCGAGACCGGCGAGCATGTGGCCGACGGCGTCCCGGTCCGGCGTCGGCACGAGCTGGATCGCTGCCTCGGGCAAACCTGCACTCTTGAGGCCGGCGACCAGCGCCGCGTGGATCGCCAGCGCCGAGTTGAGGCTTTCCGATCCGGCACGCAGGATGGCCGCGTTGCCGGCCTTCACCGCCAGCACGCCGGCGTCGGCGGTCACGTTGGGGCGGCTCTCGTAGATGATGCCGATGACGCCGAGCGGCACGCGTACGCGCTCAAAGCGCAAGCCGTTCGGCCGCGTCCACTCCGCCAGCACCGTGCCCACCGGATCGGCCAGCTCGGCAATTTCCTCGACGCCCGTGGCGGTCGCTTCGATGCGCGCTTCATTGAGCAGCAGACGATCGATGAACGCGGATGGACGTCCGGCGGCGCGCGCGGCTTCCAGATCCTTGGCGTTGGCGGCGAGGATGGCCGGTGTCGCCTGGCGCAGGGCAGCGGCAGCCGCGCGCAGCGCCTGGGACTTGGCCGCCGGCGACGCCAGAGCAAGCGCATGCGCCGCGGCGCGGGCGCGCCGGCCGATGGCCAGCATGGCCTCCTCGGTCGAAGCGCCGCCTTGGTCGATGCGCTCGGGCTTGTTCATCCGCTCATCACTTCCGGTGCAAGGCCATGTCGTCGCGATGGATCAGCTCATCGCAGCGCGACACGCCCAATATAGTGGCGATCTCGGCGCTTTTCTTGCCGATGATACGCTCAGCGTCAAAGCTGGCATAGGCGATTAGCCCGCGCCCCAGCTCGCGCCCGTCGGGGGCGCGGATAATCACCGCGTCGCCGCGGTCGAAGCGGCCTTCGAGGCGCTTCACACCCGCCGGCAGCAGGCTCTTGCCCGCCGCCAGGGCCGTTTCGGCGCCGGCATCGATATAGACATGGCCCTTCGGCTCCAGTTGCCCGGAGATCCAGCGTTTGCGCGCCGTCATCGGATCGGAGTGGGCGAGGAACCAGGTGCACGGCGCGCCTTCGCCGATGGACTTCAGGGGGTTGAGCACCTTGCCGCTGGCGATGACCATGTGCGTGCCGCCGCCGAGGGCGATCTTCGCCGCCTCGACCTTGGTGCGCATGCCGCCCTTCGACAGTTCGGTGCCGGCGTCTCCCGCCATCGCCTCGATCTCCGGGGTGATGGCGGTGACGACGTCGAGGCGCGAGGCGTCGGCATCGGCGTTCGGCGGTGCCGTGTAGAGCCCGTCGATGTCGGACAGCAGCACCAGGCAATCGGCAGACACCATCGAGGCGACACGCGCCGACAGGCGATCGTTGTCGCCGTAGCGGATCTCCGTCGTCGCCACCGTGTCGTTCTCGTTCACCACCGGCACGGCCTTGAGGTCGAGCAGCGTCTCGATGGTATGCCGCGCGTTGAGATAGCGGCGCCGCTCCTCGGTGTCGCCGAGCGTCAGCA
>CAZOOS010000074.1:0-11828 GCA_964581475.1 uncultured Hyphomicrobium sp. | reverse complement strand
GGTCGAATTTGTATTGAAAGCCCGAGCAGCCGCCGCCCTCGACGCTGACGCGCAATGCCCGTGCCGCCGCCTCGCCGGCGACGATCTCGGCGATGCGCTTGGCGGCGCGCTCGGTAACGGTGACGGGGTCGCTCATCGATGGCCTCGATCTTGCCCGGCCCGCGGACTTGCGGTGGGGTGGAATCTATCCTTATGCAAGATAAGCGCGAAGGGCGCCGAATTCAAAGCCGCCGGAGTGCGGCAGAAGCCGGGACCGGCCTTGGAGCCAGCAACCAACAACGATGCCATCCCCGACTATGGCGCCCGGCTCGGCCCCGGCGAGCGGTCTCCTGCACCCTATGCGGCGGGTGGGGTGCCGAGCCGCGGGCGCCTCGACGCCGAGCCCGAGTGCACCACCCGCAGCCCTTTCCAGCGCGATCGCGACCGGGTGCTGCATTCGACCGCCTTCCGGCGCCTCACCTACAAGACGCAGGTGTTCGTCTTCCACGAGGGCGATCATTATCGCACGCGTCTGACGCACTCGTTGGAGGTGGCGCAGATCGCCCGCACCGTGGCGCGCCAATTGCGCCTCGACGAGGATCTGGCCGAAGCCATCGCGCTCGCCCACGATCTCGGCCATCCGCCCTTCGGACACGCGGGCGAGCGGGCGTTGGACGGGGCCATGCACGCCTACGGCGGATTCGATCACAACGCGCAAAGCCTGCGCGTCGTCACGGCGTTGGAGCGCAAGTATGCGCAGTTCGACGGGCTCAACCTCACGTGGGAGACGCTCGAGGGGCTGGCCAAGCACAACGGGCCGGCCTCGGCCTCGGCCATTGCCAAGGCGGCACGCCGTACCGAGCGCTGGCAGAGCCTCGACCTCGCTTCGTGGCCCTCCGCCGAGGCGCAGGTCGCCGCGCTCGCCGACGACATCGCCTACGTCGCCCACGACATCGACGACGGCCTGCGCGCGCATCTCATCGTGCTCGCCGATCTCGAAAGCCAGCCGCTCACCGGCCCCGCCCTGGCGCGCGAGCGCCGGCTGGGCGTGCGCGAGGAAGCGCGCGAGGTCTACGAGCTGACGCGCACGCTGATCACGCAGATGATCGCCGATCTCGTCAACGAGACGCGGATCCGTCTCGCCGCGCTGGCGCCGGACGCCCCCGACGACATCCGCCGCGCCGGGCAGGCGACGGTGGCGTTTTCGCCGGCGATGGCCGAACGCATCGCCTTGCTCAAAGGCTTCCTCTTTGAGCGCGTCTACCGCCATGAACGGGTCATGCGGGTGATGCGCGACGCCGAGAGCATCGTTGCGGACCTCTTCGCCCGCTATATGCTGCAACCCCAATCCATGGCCGAAGCGTGGTATGCCGCCTCCCGCCAACTGGATGATCGCCGACGCGCACGTCTCGTCGGCGATTTCGTCGCCGGCATGACGGATCGCTACGCCATTGCCGAACACCGCCGGCTGTTTGACGCCACCCCTGATTTGCGTTAGCCGGGGCGCACTTTTCCTGCAATTTCCAGCCTCCGGGAACGCCGCCGTGGATGTGTTCGCACAGATCGAAAATCGCGTTGCGGCGGCGCTCGAGGCGTTGAAGGCCGAAGGCGCGCTGCCGGCCGATGTGCCGACCTACGGCATCGAGGTGGAGACGCCGCGCGATGCGACGCACGGCGATCTGGCAACCAATGCCGCCATGGTGCTGGCGAAGCCCGCGCGCATGAAGCCGCGCGACATCGCCGACAAACTGCAGGCGAAGTTGTCGGGCATCGACGGCGTCGAGGCGGTTTCCGTGGCCGGGCCCGGCTTTCTCAATCTCACGCTGAAGCCCGAGGTGTGGCACGGGCTCGTTCGCGCCATCCTCGAGGAGGGCGCCGACTACGGGCGCTCGACGATGGGCGACGGCAAGAAAGTGAATGTCGAATACGTTTCCGCCAATCCGACGGGACCGATGCACGTCGGTCATTGCCGCGGCGCCGTGTTCGGCGACGTGCTCGCCAACCTGCTCGCCTTCGCCGGCTACGACGTCACGCGCGAGTACTATGTCAATGATGCCGGCGGCCAGGTCGATGTGCTCGCGCGGTCCGTGTTCCTGCGCTACCGCGAGGCGCTGGGAGAGGACATCGGCGACATACCGCAGGGGCTCTACCCCGGCGACTATCTGAAGCCGGTCGGCGCGGCGTTGGCGAAGCTGCACGGCAAATCTCTAGTCAGCCTGCCCGAGGAGGACTGGCTGCCAATCGTGCGCACGTTTGCGATCGATCAGGTGATGCCAATGATCAAGGCCGATCTCGCCGCCTTGAACATCACGCACAGCGTCTTCTTCTCGGAGGCCTCGCTGACGCAGGGCGGCACCGACAAGATCAAAGCCGCCATCGACGCGCTGCGCGCCAAGGGCCTCATCTACGAGGGCCGCCTGGAGAAGCCCAAAGGGCACGAGGACGAGGAATGGGAGGACCGCGAGCAGACGCTGTTCAAGTCGACCGAGTTCGGCGACGAGGCAGATCGCGCGCTGATGAAGTCGGACGGCAGCTACACATACTTCGCCGGCGACGTTGCCTACCACTATGACAAGCTGCAGCGCGGCTATCGGCACCTCGTCAACGTCTTCGGCGCCGATCACATCGGCTATATCCCGCGCATGCTGGCGGTCGTCGCCGCGTTCGCCGGCGGCAACGTCGAGCGCGACGCCAAGGGCAAGCTGAAGAGCTGGAACACCACGGGAGGCACGGCCGACCTCGGCATCAAGGTCGTCAACCTCGTCAAGCTGTTCAAGAACGGCGAGCCCTACAAGATGTCGAAGCGCGCCGGCACGTTCGTGACGCTGCGTGACGTCGTCGACGAAGTCGGACGCGATCCCGTGCGCTTCATGATGCTGTACCGCAAGGAGCTGGAGCCTCTCGACTTCGACTTCGCCAAGGTGACGGAGCAGTCGAAGGACAACCCGGTCTTCTACGTGCAGTACGCGCACGCGCGTGCCGCTTCGGTGTTTCGCAATGCGCAGGAGGTGTTCCCGGACCTGGCGCCCGGCAGTGAAAAGGTTCGCGGGGCGGACCTGTCGAGGCTCACGGATGCGGGCGAGATCGAGCTGATCAAGAAGCTGGCGTATTTCCCGCGCCTTATCAGTGGTGCGGCGCAGGCGGAGGAGCCGCACCGGCTCGCCTTCTATCTCTACGACCTCGCTTCGGCCTTGCACGGCCAATGGAGCCGCGGCAACGATTCGCCACATTTGCGATTTATTCAAGCAGATGACGGGGTTATGACCGCAGCGCGACTCGCACTTATTGCTGCCGTACAACAGGTGATATCCTCCGGACTTTCAGTCCTCGGCGTCGAGGCCCCGGATTCTATGCGCTAGACTCCGATTCGACGCTCAACGGCTGGACAAGCGCTTCGAGGGGTTCTCAGGATGTCTCGCTCCCAAGGTGCCGCAAATGGCGGATGGCAGGGTCAACGCCCTGCCGCGGGCGAGCCCGATCCCCGCACCGGCGGCCGCCCCGCGCAGCGCCCGCAAGCGCCCCAGCAGGCCCCACAGTACGCGCCGCCCGCCCAGCAGAATCCGGGCTATCCCGCGCAGCAGGGTTACGCCGAGCCGCAGTCGCAAGCTCCATCGTACAACGCGCCGCAGCAGGCCTACCACTATCCGCAGCAGGGCCAGGCCCCTCAGTACGCGCCTCCTCAGGCCCCTGCCGCGGCTCCAACCAACCGTCAGGGGCTGAGCAGCCTCGACAGCGCGCGCAACGCGCCGACGCACGATTTCGAAAACTATCCGCGCACGCAGCCGCCTGCCTATGCGCAACAGGCGCGTCAGGCACCGCCGCAACAGCCGCGCCCGCAGCCCACCCACCATGACCCGATCGTCGCTGCCGGCGGCTACCGCCAGGCGCCGCCCCAGTACGCGCCGCGAGCACCCCAGCACGAGCCCGCCCCCAGCTATGGTCAGTGGCCGGCGCCTGCCTCTCACGACCCCTATGGCCATGACCTGGGCGCCTACCTGCCGGGAGACGCGCCGTTTCCCGCTAACAGCAACCACCCCAATGTCGATCCGCTGCAGCAGGGCGACTGGGCCATCAGCCCAGCCGGCTACGGCGATCCGGCGCTCGAGCAGCAGCACTATGCGCGCGGCTACGACCAGCAGCACGCGGGCGCCCTTGAGCCGACCTACAACCAGGAAGAGGCCGGCGCCTACGAGGTCGAGGAGCCGCGCCGGCGCAGTTGGGCGATGCGCATTGCCGGTGCCGTCGTCGTGGCCATCGGTCTCGGCTATGGTCTGGCGCAGGCCTACAAGTCCGTGCTCGGCGGCCCCGCGCCCGATGGTGCCACGCCGGTGGTCGCCAGCGACGCGACACCCGCCAAGGAAAAGCCGCTCGATCCGGGCGGCAAGCAGTTCTCACATACCGACAGCAAGGTTCTCGGTCGCCTCGGCGAAGAGGGTGCCGCGCCGGAAGGAGGCGCCGACGCCCTATCCGAAGCCGATGCCAGCAACGGATCGCGCAAGGTAGCGACGTTGGTCGTCGGCCGCGACGGGCAGATCGCGCCTCCGGCAGCCTCCGCCGAGCCGGCCGCCCCGGCGCATGAGGATAGCGTCTCGGTGCCCGGCCTCACCGTCGTCGATGCCTTCGGCAGCGCCGCCCAAGCTCCGCCGCAGCGCTCCGGCCCGGTCGAGCCGCCGCAACAGCAGGTGGAGGCCGAGCCGGTCGTCGTCAATGCGCCCAAGCCGCGCGTCAACGTCAAATCGACCAAAGTCATCCCGGCATCGGCCGATAGCGCGCCTGCCGAAGAGCCAGCGGCGGCCCCCGCGGCACCCAAGAAGCAGCGCGTCGCCGCCGCCGCGCCGGAGACGACCAACGACGGTGCCAGCAGCGCGACCGGCGCCAACGGCTACGTCGTGGTGTTGGCTTCGGTGCCCGCGTCCGGCAGCAGCCGCCTCGACGCCTTGCGCAAGTTCGCCGACATGCAGCAGCAGTACGGCCCGGTGCTGGCCAACAAGACGCCGGACGTGCGCGAGACGACGCTGGCCGGCAAGGGTGCCTACCACCGCCTGCTGGTCGGCCCGCCCGGCTCGCGCTCGCAGGCCAGCGAACTGTGCACGCAGCTCAAGGCTTCCGGCTACAAGGACTGCTGGGTTACCGCTTACTAAGCAGCTCCATCGCGGCGCGCTCGACGGGCGCGCCCTGCGATGCTATCCGGCCCCACATGAACTTTGCATCGGATAGGTGATGCGCACCGCTCTCATCGTCGGTGTCGCGGGCACGAAGCTGTCGCGCGACGAAGCCGCTTTCCTCGCAGACGCCCGACCTGCGGGCTCCATTCTCTTCGCCCGCAACCTGGCGGATCACGCGCAGATCCGCGCGCTCATCGCCGACGTGCGGGGCGCCGTCGGCGCCGACGATCTGTTGGTGCTGATCGATCAGGAGGGTGGCCGCGTGCAACGGCTGCGCCCGCCGCTGGGACGCGCGCTGCCGCCCGCCGCGGCCTACGGCACGCTCTATGCGCGCGATCATGCGGCGGCGGTTCTGGCGGCGTTCGAGGCAACGCGCCTGCTGGCGTCCGATTTGACTGAACTCGGGATCAACACCGACTGCGCTCCGGTACTCGACGTTCCCGTCGCCGGCGCCCACGACATCATCGGCGACCGAGCCTACGGTCGCAGCGTCAAGCAGGTGGTCGCGCTGGCCAAGGCGGTGGGCGAGGGCCTTATCGCCGGCGGCGTCGTTCCCGTGATCAAGCACATCCCCGGACATGGACGCGCCACGGCCGACAGCCACCTGGCGCTGCCCGTCGTCACCGAGAGCCGCGCCGAACTGGCGGCAACCGACTTCGCGCCGTTCAAGGCCCTCAATCATCTGCCGGCGGCGATGACGGCGCACGTCGTCTTCCGCGACATAGACGCCGGCGCGCCGGCCAGCACCTCGTCAATCGTCACGCGCGAGATCATCCGCGGCGACATCGGCTTCGATGGGCTGCTGATGAGCGATGACCTCACGATGAAGGCGCTGTCCGGCCCCATGCGCACGCGCGCCGAGGCAGTGATCGCCGCCGGTTCCGACCTGGCGCTTCACTGCAGCGGCGATCTGCCCGAGATGCGGCAGGCGGCAGCCGGCGCCGGGCGGCTGCAAGGCCGGGCCCGGCAACGCTTTGAAACGGCCGTTAATATAACAAAAGCCACGCGGCCGTTTGATTCCGCTGCGGCAGAAGCGCAACTGGCCAAGGTCCTTGCCATTGCAGCCGCCGGTACTGAATCAGTGTAAACTCAACACTATATGATTGCAGAATCAAACGCGTGTCCGCGTTTCGGACCCCCAATCGGATGAGCCGTCAAGCTAGATGACCAGCGAGCCGCAAGCAGCGAACGAGGCCGTATCGGCGTGGGAGGAGCCCGTCGTCGACGCGCACTTCGACGACGAGGACGCGCTCATCGTCGATGTGGCCGGCTATGAGGGGCCGCTCGATCTGCTGCTCGCTCTGGCGCGCACGCAGAAAGTCGATCTTTCCAAGATCTCCGTGCTGGCGCTTGCCGACCAATACCTCGGCTTCATCGGCGAAGCGCAGAAGCTGCGCCTCGAGCTCGCCGCCGACTACCTCGTCATGGCGGCGTGGCTGACCTATCTGAAGTCGCGCCTGCTGCTGCCGCGCGAGGCGGTCAAGGGCGACGAGGCGACGGCCGAGGAGTTGGCGCGCCGTCTGTCGTTCCGCCTCATGCGTCTGGAAGCCATGCGCGAGGCCGCGGCGCAGTTGATGACACGCATGCGTCTTGGTCGCGACGTGTTTGCGCGCGGCATGCCGGAAGGCACCAAGACGATCCGCGAGACCGAGTTCACGGCGAAGATCTACGATCTGTTGCATGCCTACGCCGATCAGCGCCGCCGCACCATCAAGGTGGGACACGTCATCAAGGTGCGTCCCGTCTGGTCGATCAAGGATGCGCGCCTACGCCTGGAACGCCTGCTGGGCGAGTCGCCGTCGGCGAGCGAATGGATGGCCTTCGAGTACTGCCTGCAGGAGCTCTCGGGTGCGCACGAGAACGGCAGGACTGTGATGGCGAGCTCCTTCGGCGCCACGCTGGAGATGGCGCGCGAAGGCCGCATCGAGCTGCGCCAGGAAGGCCCGTTCGAACCCATTTACATGCGTCCGCGCAAGTCTGATGCCACGCAGTCTGATGCCGAATGGCAGCGAGTCGTCTAGTTGGTGAAACCCGTGTGCGTCCCGGACAGCCAATGACGAAAGAAAAGCGCATGGAGCCGCCCCGTCTGAGCCTGGTCCCGTCGAGCCAGGAGAACAATGACAACGGCCGCGATGACGCGGGCGACGAGCCGCCGCGCGGCAACGCCTTGCCGCGCAATGTCGCCGCGCTGCCCTTTGCCGATCACCGCGAGAAGCTGCGCATTTTGGAGGCGTTGCTGTTTGCCGCGTCCGAGCCGCTGGATGAGGCGAAGCTCGCCGGCCACCTTTCCCAGGGCGAGGACATCGGCGCACTCATCGAGGAGCTGCGCGCGTTCTACGCTGGGCGCGGCGTCAACCTTGTCAAGGTTGCCGGCAAGTGGGCCTTCCGCACCGCGGAGGATCTTTCCTACTTGCTCGAGCGCTATGCGACGCAGGAGCGGCGCCTGTCGAAGGCGGCACTCGAAACGTTGTCCATCATCGCCTATCACCAGCCGGTGACGCGCGCCGAGATCGAGGAAATCCGCGGCGTGACCACCTCGGCCGGCACGCTCGACATTCTCCTGGAGACCGGTTGGGTGCGCCTGCGCGGCCGTCGCCGCGCGCCGGGACGCCCCGTCACCTACGGCACGACGGACGCCTTCCTCAGCCACTTCGGCCTCGAGGGGATCAAGGACCTGCCTGGCCTCGCCGAGCTGCGCGCCTCGGGGCTGCTCGACGGCAACCTGCCGCCTGACTTCTCTGTCCCCGATCCGACCGATGTCGCCGCTCTGATGCCGGACGAGCTGCCGCTCGAGGCCGGCGAGGACGAGGAGGACGAGGAAGACGAGGCGCTCGACGACGACGAGGACGGCGAGGACGCGGAAGCCTTGCCGGAGGGCGAGGAGCCCGATAAGTCCTGACGCGGGACGTTGCCGTGTAACAAGGTGCCCGTCATTGCCGCTTACCGATACTCCGCGCGCGTTGCCGCTTGCCGACAACGGCACTGCCAACGGCAACGCCAAGGGTCGCGCCGCCGCCACCTTCGCGGCCCAGCTCACCTTCGAGAACGTCACCCGCGACTACGACCAGACGCAGGCGCTGGCCGGCGTCGATCTCGACATTGCGCCGGCCGAGATCGTCTGCCTGCTCGGACCGTCCGGGTGCGGGAAGACGACGCTGTTGCGCGTGGCGGCCGGCATCGAGAAGCCGACCGCCGGGCGCGTGCTGATCAACGGGCATGAGGTGGCGGGGCCGTCGCGCTTCGTGCCGCCGGAGGATCGCGGCGTCGGCCTGATGTTCCAGGACTTCGCGCTGTTCCCGCATCTCACTATCCTTGGCAACGTCGCCTTCGGTCTCAAGGGGCTGCCCAAGGCGGAGGCGCAGCGCGAGGCGCTTGCCGCCTTGAAGCGGGTTGGATTGGCGAACGTCGCAGACGAATATCCGCACATCCTCTCCGGCGGTCAGCAGCAGCGCGTGGCGCTGGCGCGCGCCATCGTCCCGCGCCCGGCCGTGATGCTCATGGACGAGCCGTTCTCCGGCCTCGACGTGCAGTTGCGCGAGACGATGCAAGAGGAGACGCTGGCGCTGCTGCGCGAAACGCGCGCCACCTCGGTCATCGTCACGCACAATCCGGAGGAGGCGATGCGCATCGGCGATCGCATCGCCGTGATGCGCGCTGGGCGTCTGGTGCAGGCCGGTGACGCCGAGGCGCTGTATCACCGGCCGGCCGATCTGTTCGTCGCGCGCCTGTTCTCGGAAATAAACGAGATTGGCTACCGCGTCGGCGCGTCCGGCATCGACACGCCGATCGGCGTGCTGCCCGCTTCGGATCTAGCGCCCGGCAGCCGCGCCGTCGTCTGCGTCCGCGAGCGCGGCATCCGCCTGTCGAGTGACGGCGAGGGCCTGGCCGCCCGCGTGCTGGACGTGAAGTTCCTGGGCGACGTGGCGCGCCTCGAGGTCGGCGTCGAAGGCTTCGACAAGCCGCTGAAAGTGCGCGTGCGCGAAAGCGCCGGATGGGCGCGCGGGGCGGAGGTGCGGGCGCACATCGATCCCGCGCGCGTTCTCGTGTTCGCCGCCGAGAGCTAAAAAGTGAAGCTTCCGTAACGTCTTAGCGCTAAGCAATAGGGTTGGCGGCCTTGCGGGCCCATATGCTTTCTGCAATATCACTAGGCAAACTAGCAATTCGGCATAGGAGCGAACGACGATGGGCCTGAGCGGCTGGCATTTGCTCATCCTCGCGCTTGTCGCGCTGCTCTTCTTCGGCGGCGGCGGGCGCATCTCGTCCATCATGGGCGACATGGCCAAGGGCATCAAAAGCTTCAAGAAGGGCTTGTCCGAGGACGACGAGGAGGAGCGGCCGGAAGCGCGCCCCGTCGATCCGCGCGTCATCGATCAGCGGCCCGTCAAGTCTACCGACCGCGACACCACCAAGACCGGCTGAGGGCGGCGCGGTGACAGGCCACCGCGGCGCCTCGCGCCCTGAGCGCGTCGGCAATCGGGACGACGCATGTTCGACATCACCTCCAGCAAGCTGCTGATCCTCGCCATCGTCGCGCTGATCGTCGTCGGTCCGAAGGACCTGCCGATCCTGCTGCGCGCGGTCGGCAAGTATCTCGGCGTCATCCGCCGACACGCGGCCGAGTTCCGTGGCCAGTTCGACGAGGCGATGCGCGAAGCCGAGCTCGACGGCCTCAAGAAGGAGTTCGACGCCGTCAGCCGCGAGGTGCGCGCCACCATGGACATCGGCTCGCGCGCCATCGACAGCCAGATTGAGGCGGCGCGCGTCGACATCGATGCGCCGAAGGCCGCCGTCAGCGCCACGCCGGCGCCCGCGTTGGCTCCCGGCGAAGCTGCCAGCGAGCCTGCACTGCCACCGCCTGCCGAGAAGAGAGACGAGCCGGACAGGGGCGCCGCATGAGCGATGTCATCGACCGCCCGGACGCGCGTGCCGGCCAGGACGACATCGACGCCTCCAAGGCGCCGCTGATCGATCATCTGGTGGAGCTGCGCCAGCGCCTGATCTGGTCGCTCGTCGCCATCGGCATCTCGTTTGCGCTCTGCTTCATGTTTGCCAAGCAGATCTACAACATTCTCGTGCTGCCCTACCTGTGGGCGCACGGCGGCAGCGACCCGATCGAGATGATCTACACGGCGCCGCAGGAATTCCTCTTCACGCAGATGAAGCTGGCGCTGTTCGGCGCCTTCTGCCTGTCGTTCCCCATCGTCGCCAACCAAATCTACAAGTTCGTCGCGCCCGGCCTTTACAAGAACGAGCGGCGCGCGTTCGTACCCTACCTGGTGGCGACGCCGGTGCTGTTCCTGCTCGGCGCGCTCGTCGTCTATTTCCTCGTCATGCCCATGGCGATGCGCTTTTTCCTGTCGATGCAGCAGACGGGCGGCCCGGTGGAGATCCACCTGCAGGCGCGCGTGTCGGAATACCTGGCGCTGATCATGAATTTGATCATCGGCTTCGGCATCTGCTTCCAGCTTCCCGTGGCGCTGACGCTGCTCGCGCGCGCCGGGCTGGTCACCGCGCCGACGCTGCGCAAGGGGCGGCGCTACGCCATCCTCGGCATTACGGCCGTTGCTGCCTTCCTGTCGCCGCCCGACCCGTTCAGCATGATCGCCATGATGCGGCCGACGATCTTGCTGTACGAGGTGTCGATCTGGATGGTGGAGCGGGTCGCGGCCCAGCAAGCGGCGAAGCAGGCTTCCGGCGCGACCTGATCGCTTCTGGACCATCCCGCGCCCTGCCACTATACCGTCCCGAATGCCGCAAATTGTCGTCATGCCGGCGTAGGCCGGCATCCACGCAAGTCTCCGCACCCGCTTTTGCGAGGTGTCGTGGATCCCGGCCTCCGCCGGGATGACGGATTGGGGGCTGGCCCTCGGAAACTGGGAAGATAGACGTGTTCGACATCAAGTGGATCAGGGACAACCCCGCGGCGTTCGACGCCGGTCTCAAGAAGCGCGGCCTCGCACCGCTGTCGGCCGAGCTGATCGCGCTGGACGAGGCGCGCCGCGGCCACGTGACCAAGCTGCAGGAGGCGCAGGCGCGCCGCAACGCGGCCTCCAAGGAGATCGGCGCCGCCAAGGCGGCGAAGGACGAGGCCAAGGCCAATGCGCTGATGGCCGAGGTTGCGGCGCTGAAGGACACCCTCGCCACGGGTGAGGAAGCCGAGCGTAAGCTCGATGCCGAACTGCGCGATAAGCTTTCCGTCATTCCCAACCTGCCGCTCGACGATGTGCCGCTCGGCAAGGACGAGAAGGACAACAAGGAGGTGCGCAAGGTCGGCGCGCCACCGAAGTTCGACTTCAAGCCCAAGCAGCACTTCGAGATCGGCGAGGCGTTGGGGTTGATGGACTTCGCCACCGCGGCGAAGATTTCCGGCGCCCGTTTCGTCGTGCTGAAGGGCGCCCTGGCGCGGCTGGAGCGCGCCATCGGCGCCTTCATGCTCGATTTGCACACCAGCGAGTTCGGCTACACCGAGAACGTCGTGCCGCTGCTGGTGAAAGACCACGCCGCCTACGGCACCGGCAACCTGCCGAAGTTCGCCGAGGATCTGTTCCAAACAGTCAACGGCTTCTGGCTCATCCCCACGGCCGAGGTCTCGCTGACGAACCTCGTGCGCGCGGAAAGCCCCGACCACGGCCAGCTACCGATGCGGCCGGACGCGCACAACGCGCGCGTCCCCTCCGAAGCGCC
>CAZOOS010000073.1:0-11909 GCA_964581475.1 uncultured Hyphomicrobium sp. | reverse complement strand
GTATGCCGCGCGTTGAGATAGCGGCGCCGCTCCTCGGTGTCGCCGAGCGTCAGCAGAATTTGCGCCGCGACGAGGCCGCGTGCGCGCGCCATGTCCTGGTAGGCATGCGCTAGGCTGATCTGCCCCACGGCGGCCGCCGCCTGGCTTTGCTCCAGCTCCAGCGGACCCTTCGGCAGCTTCAGGGTGTGGCGCCCGAGAGCGATGGCGCCCGACGAGACTAGCACCACCTGCTTGCCGAGCCCGGCCAGCGCCGCGACATCGTCAAGCAGGGAGGCGAGCCATTCGGCCTTGAGCGTACCGGTCGCGCGGTCGGTCAGCAGCGCCGAGCCGATCTTCACGACAATGCGCCGGGCGTTCGTCCACTCGGGGCGCGCGGCGCTCCCGGCGGCGGTTTTTGCTTGTGTTGTCATGGCTTGCGCTTCGGCGCCGGTAATCCGTTCATGGTCCAAGCCACGCCTGATAGCTCACCGGCGCTAAAAGCGGTAGCCTTCGGCAACAACAAGGGGCCGGCAGGCCCTCATAGCGTGGCGCACATGAACAGGCGGTTGCTCCGGCCAGGCCGGAGCCGCCCGCGCACGCGATCGAGGGAGCCCAATGCAGCCAAGCCGGCACGTGCACTGTGCAGCGCTCTTGTCCGCCATCCTCATTTACTCGATGCCCCCGGACACGCGTGCCGGCGCTCCGGCCGGGGGTCCTCCACCCACCGTCGTGCTCAAGGGGCATACCGCCGATTTGGCCGGCGCCGACTTCAGTCCCGACGGCACGAAGGTGGTCACGGCTTCCAGCGATCACTCGGCGCGGATTTGGCATGCCAAGACCGGCGCCGTTCTCGCCACGCTCGGCGGCCATACCGAAGGCGTGCGCAGTGCCTCGTTCAGCCCGGATGGCAGCCGCGTCGTCACCGCGGCGCGCGACGGCAGCGCCAAGATCTGGGACGCCGGCAGCGGGGCGCTGATCAAGACGTTGTCGGGACACGGCGAGATGCTGGAGTACGCCGCGTTCAGCTCCGATGGGAACCACATAGTCACCGCCTCACGCGACGAAAAGGCGACGGTATGGGATGCCAAGAGCGGCGAAGCCGTCGCCGATCTGGTCGGTCACAACGGCCCGGTGATGCGCGCCGCCTTCAATGCCGACGGCAAGCGCGTCATCACCGCTTCCGCCGACAAGACCGGCCGCATCTGGGACGCCACGGACGGCAAGTCCACCGCCACGCTGGCCGGCCATACCGGCATGGTGCTCGGCGCCGCCTTCAGCCCGGACGGGAAGTTGGCCGCCACGGCGGCGAGCGACAAGAGTGCGCGCCTGTGGAACGCCGATACGGGTGAGCTGATCACGCCGTTGGCCGGCCACACGCGGGCGGTGACGCAGATCTATTTCAGTCCGGACGGCGCCCGCCTTCTCACGGGCTCACAAGACAAGACGGCGCGCATATGGGATGCCAACACCGGGGCACTGTTGGTGACCCTCAGTGGGCACAACCGTGCGGTTGCCAGCGCCCAGTTCAGCGCCGACGGCAGGCGCGTCGTCACCGCCTCGCACGACAAGACCGCACGCGTGTGGGACGCGCAGACGGGCGGCTTGCTAGCGACGCTGCCGACGGATGCCAGCGAGGCGCAGTCGATTGCCATCAGCCGCGACGGCACGCACGTGGTGGTTGCCTGCTATGACGGCGCGGCGCGTATTTGGGATATCAGCGCCTATCAACCGCGCTGAACAGTGCGCGTCGGAAGTCGGCTTCTATGAGACGCCGCGCCGCACCTCGAGCGACAGCAGCGTCAGGCTGACGCCCTGCAGCAGCAGCGCCGCGCCGACGATGGTGCCGAGCGTCCAGCCGGCCGACGACGGCAGGTCGAACAGGATCAGCAATCCGGCGACGATGGAAATTACCGCCGACAGGATCAACCAGCGCCGTCCGCTCCAGTCGGCGACGCCGCCGCTGACGAGCAGCGAGGTGATGCCTTGGGCCACCAGCGTGATGGCGATGATCATCGTCAGCGAGACAAGGCCGATCGTCGGATAGAGGAATATCAGCACGCCGCCGACAATGGAGACGATGCCGCCGAGCACCTGCCAGCTTGCGTGGCTCCAATCGCCCGACTTCATCCCGTGCATGAGCTGCAGCACGCCGGCGGCAACCAGCGCGGCGGCGATCCAGATTTCGGTCGTCAAGGAAGCCGTCACCACGCCGAGCGGCGTCGTCAGGATGAGACCGCCGAAAAGGATGAGGACGAGGCCGAGGGCGAGCAGCCAGCCCCAGCTCTGGTGCAGCTTCGAGCGCAGGCCGGTCGTCTCAGTCATGGTTCGGCTCCCCGGGCATTCCGTTATCGCCTCGGGCTAGCATGGCATCTGCCTATTTTTTGCTAACCGGGAGGGCGGCGAGAACCTGGCGCGCAGCCGTGGCACCGCCGAGGATGGCGCCCGTGTAGCCGCCGCTGCTTGCGTAGGCCGAGGCCAGAAACAGCCGGTCGATGGGAGTCCGCGGCGACCGGCCCGTGCCTTTCCAAAGCGGCCCGGCAGGGGGCGTCGGGGCGAAGCCGTACACGGCGCCGCCCGGTGCGTTGAGATAGGTGTTTATCGAGCTGGCGGTGCTGAACACCGAGGTGACGACGCGCGCGGAAAATCCCGGATAGACGCGGTCGAGTCCCGCCTTGATGGCCTGCTGCCAGGAATCGCGCTTGGCCTCGTACGACGCCGCGTCCAGGCCCTGCCAATTGGCCAGTCTGTCGGCGCCGACGACCGAGACGGGAAATGGTGGCCCGCCGAGGCCGCTATCGATGGCGTCGTAGTTGACGACGGCAACGGGCGGTAGCGCTTCGCCGGGCGCGTCCGCCAGCATGGCGGCGCCGCGCCGATAGTCGGCAAGCTTCGTCATCCACTCCGGCAGCAGCATCGTCGCGTAGGTGCCGAGCCCCAGATCGGCCGGCCGCTCGGACAGGCCGAACGTCGCCGAGAACAGCGATATCGAGAAGGGATGCTCGGCGTAGGGTGCGAAGAACGATTGCCGTGCCGGTTGCGGCAGCATGTTCGCCACACAGGAAGGCGCGGCGTTGCTGACGATCACGCGCGCGCGCACCTCGACACGCTCGCCGCCTTCCTTGCGCTCGTGCGCCACGCCAACCGGCAGGCCGTCGCCATCGAGCAGGATCTCGCTCACGCAGCGGCGCAGCACGAGTTCGCCACCGGCCGCCTTCAGCGCGCGTGCCAGGGCGTTGCTCAAGCGCTGTGAGCCGCCTTGAATATAGCGTCCGCCGGAGGCGATGTAGCCGCCTTGCGCCACGGCGAACAGGATCCACCACAGCGTATCGGGATCGTCGTGCCAATAGAGCATGTTGGCCGCGAGCGCGCACTTGGCGGCCTCGTTGTCGCCGAAGGCCCGCTGCAGACGCTCGGCGAGCGAGTGGCGCCAGCCGCGCATCAGGGGGAGCAGCTTGAGAACGGCCGCGAGGCCCGAAAGGGGATTGTCGAAGGCGGCGCGGCCAGCGCTCAAGGTGCCGAGCCCGTTGGCGATGCGCTCCATATCGGAAAGCACCTCGGCAATGCCGCCGCGCAGCGCGGGAAAGCGCTCGGTGAGCGCTGCGCGCGCATTGGCAAACCCCTCCGGCAGCACGAACGGTGGGCCCAACGGGCCGCCGCGCGCCTCGTACACGCAACCGGTGGGAACCCAGGCCACCTTGTCGAGCACGCCCAGCCCTTTGAGAATGGCGTGCTTGGGATCGATGGGATCTTCGGGGCTCGCCGTCTCGTGCAGCGAAGCCTCGATGACGAGATCGCCGGACTTATAGGTCGAAGCGGCGCCACCGACGCCGTAGTTGCGCTCGATGAGCAGCGTACTGCAGCCGGCTTGGGCCAGCATCGTTGCGGCCGTAAGGCCGCCCAGGCCGGCACCGATGACGATGACGTCGTACTGTTTGCTCATGCCGGCTTCACGGGCCTCTGTCGTCCACGTGGCCTGATTAGGCTAGGTGGCGGACCAGCGATAGTCCTGGCTTGCGAAGCCTCGCTAAGCCCGTCAGCTCGCGACCGCGGCCGTGGCCGCATGCGCGGCAATGAACTGCGACATCTGCTCGGCCGGCAACGGACGCGAGAACTGATACCCCTGCAACTGATGGCAGCCCGAGGCCTGCAGCCAGCGCTGCTGCTCCATCGTCTCGACGCCCTCGGCGGTGATCGTCAAATTGAGATCGTGTCCGAGACGGATGATGGAGGCAAGGATCACCGAGCTGTCCTGCGGCGAACCGGCGCCGTCGATGAAGCTGCGGTCGATCTTCAATTTGTCGAAGCCGAAGCGGCGCAGGTACTGCAGGCTCGAATAGCCGGTGCCGAAGTCGTCCAGCGCTACCTTGACGCCGAGCGCCTGCAGGCCGCGCATCTGCTCGTTGGCGCGCTTTTCGTCGGCAAGCAGCACGCTCTCGGTAATCTCGATCTCCAGGCGGTCGGCGGGGAATTGGCTCTCGCGCAACACATCGCGCACCACTTCGACGATGTCGCCGTGATGAATTTGCAAGGCCGAGACGTTCACGGCGACATTCACGCCGCACCACGCCTTTCCGTCCTCGACGGCGCGTCGCAGGACGAGCTCACCGATATTCTGAATGAGCCCCGCCTCCTCGGCCAGCGGGATAAAGATTTCGGGCGAGACCGCGCCAAGCTCGGCGTCGTTCCAGCGGGCGAGCGCCTCGACGCCAAGCACGCGGGTACCGCTGGGGTCCATCAGCGGTTGATAGGCAACGTCGATTGCACCATTGGCCACGGCGGCGCGCAGCGCATTCTCCAGCGTTCTGCGGTAGCTGACCTCTTGGTCCATGAGGGGAGCGAAGGCGAGCGCCGATTGCTCGCCGCGCTCCTTAGCGTGCTCGAGCGCCAGATCGACGCGGCGAAGCAGCTCGTCCGCCGTGTCGCCGTCGCGCGGCGCGATGGCATAGCCGACCGAGGCCGTTACGAAAACGCGGGTTCCACCGCCAAGATCCACCGGCTCGGCGAGCGCCGCCACGATGTCCGCGGCCAGCGCGTCGGCTGCTTCACTGTCGAGCCCCGGTGCCAGCAGGGCAAAGCAGTCGCCGTCGGGACGCGCCACGACGGTGCCGGAAGCTGCAAACGCCCGCAGGCGGCCTGCGGTCCGCACCAGGACGGCATCGCCGACGCTGGTGCCGAATGCATCGTTGATGTCCTTGAGATGGTCGATGTCGACCAAGAACAAGCCGAGCGTCGAACGCTTGGCCTTCACATCCTGCAGCAGCTCGCCGAATGTCTCGTGCAGCGCCACGCGATTGGGCAATTGCGTCAGCGGATCGGTGCGCACGGCGACGCTGGCGTGCTCCTCGCTTTCGACCAGCCGCTTGGCCTGCCGATTGCCCCACAGGATGAGGAAGTAGGTCAGCGCGGCGATAAGGATGAGCGAGATGCCGAGCCCGGGGGCGACACGGCGGATGAACTCGAGCCCGGGGCGATCCTTGCGCCAGGCGAGCAGCCCCACCGGCGCCCCGTTCAGCGACCTTACAGGTTCACCGTCAAACCCCGGCGGTGCGCCGTGCTCCGCCCACTCCATGTTCTGAAAGCCGAAGTTGTCGCCGAGCAGCTTGGTGAACTTCTTGTCGATGTCCTCGATAGCCACCAGGAGCATCGGCTCGCCCGTGTCACCGCGGAAGCCGCCGTCGGGCAGTATCGTCGAGATGATGACGCTCGCCGGCCGTCCGTCAACGGCACGAACGTCGGCAACGGCGCGATGTCGCGCCAGCTGCCCGTCGCCCAGCCGGACCGGGGTCTCGACGACGTTGTAGGCAGGGAGCTTGGACGCCGGGTCGCGTACCGCCTTGAGCAGATCCTGCATGCCGCCGGCGATGTGGGCGAAATTCGCTTGCGTGTCGTCACCCGGCACGAAGCCGAATACCGGCGTGTCGTCGGCGGCCAGCACGTAGATCCCATCATAGCCGAGAATCTCGGTCAGATACTTGCCGTAGAACGTGCGCATCCAAGCGGTGTCGCGCGCCAGCGTGCGCTCGAACGATTCAGTCCATACCGTCTGTACGCGCAGCTCACGCGCCAGCGCCAGCCCGTGTTGGTCGAGCGCGTGCTCGATCGTCTCCCGCTGTCGGGTGAGCGCGATACTGTCGGCTTCCCGCGCACCGATCACGAGCGACGCGATCACGACGCCGAACGCCGCGGCCGCGAGAGCCACGATCGGCAGCGTCACGAACGCGATAGTCCGCCTCGACAATCGGTCCACCCCCAGGGCCCAATGGGGCGACCCGGTCAGCTCAATTAACGGCTGACATTTTGGATACGGTGCTGAATAAGCAGTAATTTCGCGGTGAAAGCATGCGGGCGCAGTGAGCGCTTTGTTAACATAGCGGTCCGGGCGGCTCCAAACGGGACAAAATTCGATGCATGGCGGCTACGACGCTTAAGGGCGCCAGGCCTTTGGCGCCTGGGTCGCGGCTTTTTCCAGCTTCTTGCCGCGGCCGATCTCCTTGCCGAGGGCGAACAGCGCCTCGCGCATGCCTTCGCCGGATACCGCCGACAGGACCAGCGGCTTCTTTTTCGCCGCCTTCTTCAGGGCCTCGGCGCGCTCCTCGAGCGTCTCCTTGTCGAGCGCGTCGCACTTCGACAGGGCGACGATCTCCTTCTTCTTGTCGAGGTCGGCGCCATAGAGCTTCAGCTCGCGCCGCACCGTGCGATAAGCCGCGGCGACATCTTCCTCGGTCGCGTCGACGAGGTGCAGCAGGACCTTCGTGCGCTCCACATGCCCGAGGAAGCGCGTGCCGATGCCGGCGCCCTCGCTGGCGCCTTCGATCAGGCCCGGGATGTCGGCGAGCACGAAGTCGACGTCACCGGCGCGCACGACGCCAAGGTTCGGGTGCAGCGTCGTGAACGGATAAGCCGCGATCTTCGGCTTCGCCCCGCTGACCGCCGCGAGGAACGTCGACTTGCCGGCGTTGGGCAGGCCGATGACGCCGGCATCCGCGATCAGCTTCAGCCTTAGCCAGATGGTCAATTCCTCGGCCGGGAGGCCGGGGTTGACGCGCCGCGGGGCCTGGTTGGTCGAGGATTTGAAATGCGCGTTGCCGAAGCCGCCGTTGCCGCCCTTGGCGAGCAGGGCGCGGTCGCCGACTTTCGCCAAGTCGGCGAGCAGCGTCTCCTGGTCCTCGGCATAGATCTGCGTGCCGGGCGGCACCTTGATGATGCAGTCCTCGCCGTTGGCGCCGGCGCGGTTCTTGCCCGCTCCATTGCCGCCCTTCTGCGCCTTGAAGTGCTGCTGATAGCGATAGTCGATCAGCGTGTTGAGGTTATCGACGCATTCGGCCCACACGTCGCCGCCCCTGCCGCCGTCGCCGCCGTCGGGGCCGCCGTACTCGATGAACTTCTCGCGCCGGAAACTGAGCGAGCCGTTACCGCCCGCACCCGACTGGATGTAGATCTTCGCCTGGTCGAGGAATTTCATCGCGCCGGACTCCGCCAGCCGGCGAGCAGTGGTCGCCGGCGCACATATCTTACCGTTGGCACTTCGCTTTGGCGCGCCTCGCACCACTGCGCGCCCGTGCCGATGCGGCGGAAGCCTAATTTCTTGATCACCCGTTCCGACGCCGGGTTGTCGGCGAAGTGGCCGCAGGTCAGTTGCCGGAAGCCGGCGTCGGCAAAGCAGTGCCGCACCAAGGTGCCGGCCGCCTCGGTGGCATAGCCGTTTCCCCACCAGGGCTTGCCGATCCAGTAGCCGATCTCGGCCTGCCCCGGCTCGCCGGGAATATAGCCCACGGCGCCGATCAGCTCGCCATCGCGCTCGACGGCGCGCACGAACTCGTCATGGTCGATGGACGCGATCCACTGATCGGCGTCGACCAGCGAATAAGGGTGCGGGATGCGGCTGGTCATGCGCGCCACATCCCACTCGCCGGCGAGAACGGCGATACGGCCCGCATCGCGCGCGTCCAACGGACGATAGGTCAAACGTTGCGAGCGCATATGCACCGCGCCCCCGACTTGAAATGCCGGCCGCGGCGCCGGTCGCTGGTCACTAAAAAAGGGGGACGCCGCGACATCCCCCTCTCGAACTCTGGGCGATCTGCCGCCGCTATTCGCTACCCTGGCTCTCGCCGCTGCGCACCGATACATAGACGCGGCCATTGCGCTTGGTGTTGAATTCAACGGCGCCCTCGACAACGGCGAAGATCGTGTGATCGGAGCCCATGCCGACACCGGTTCCCGGGTGCCACTGCGTGCCGCGCTGGCGTACGAGGATGTTGCCGGGGATGACGCGCTCACCGCCGTAGCGTTTCACGCCGAGGCGCTTGGAGTGCGAGTCGCGGCCGTTGCGCGTCGAGCCGCCAGCTTTCTTTTGTGCCATCGTTCAGATCCTTGAAGTACGGGCGGCCGCTTAGGCGCCGATGATGCTGGTGATGCGGATCTTGACGAGATCCTGGCGGTGACCGCGCTTGCGGCGCGAATTCTTGCGGCGGCGCTTCTTGAAGGAGATGACCTTCGGACCGCGCGTGGCCTCGATGAACTCGCCGACGACCTTGGCGCCGGAAACGAGCGGGCTGCCGAATTTGGGGGCGTCGCCGCCGATCATGAGGACTTCGGCGAACTCGACCTTGGAGCCGGCATCGCCGGCGATCTTCTCGATGGTGATGACGTCGTCAGCAGCAACACGGTACTGCTTGCCGCCCGTCTTGATGACAGCGTACATGGCCATTCCTTCAACGTTATCCGCGCCCTATGGCGCCGCAGTCGCCTGCGGACTTTATAAGATCGCCTCTGGGGCGAACGAGCCTCGGGCAGCGCATTGCGCGCCCCGGTTGAATGGGGCGCGAGAGGGCCGGTTTATCGTCGAACCCCCGCAAAATGTCAATCGGGACCGGTGTTTTGGCGCCATTATGGACGCTGGCGCCCCGCGCTATGGATATTTCGGCCGGCCGAGCCCAGATCAAGCGCCTTCGCGGATCGGCCCCGCGTTGTGAAACGGACCCGATGCATCCCCTCGATCCCATCCCCGTGCACGACGTCGGCCCCCAGTTTCCGCTCGAGACGCTCGAGCTGGAGCCGGCCCGCGCCCATGCCCTGATCGACAGCGCCACCCGCGGCGTGCCGCGCTCTGCCCTGCGCGGCCTCGATGCCGTCTCGCGCCGCTGGCTGGCCAAACAGGACAGCGTGCATCTCGACGAGATCGACGCCATCGCCCACCGCCTTGGTCGCCCGGGGGCCTACTTTCTGTCGGTCAACTACGAGTGGGGGTGTAGCTGCCGGGTGGCGCCGTCGCCGGAGGGCACCAGTGCCCGTCTGGTGCGCGTGCTCGACTGGGTCACGTATGGGCTCGGCCGCTATGTCATTGCCGCGCGCGTCGCCGGGGCCGCCGGCCCGTTCATCACACTCACCTGGCCCGGCTACACGGGCGTCTTGCAGGCCATGGCACCGGGGCGCTTCTCCGCCGCGCTCAACCAGGCGCCGATGCGCCGCCGGCTGGGCCACTTCTACCTCGACTGGGCCGTCAATCGCGGTCGCGTGTGGCGCATGCCGCATTTGACGCCGGCGCATCTGCTGCGCGAGGTGTTCGAAACGGCGACGAGCTATGAAGAGGCCAAGCGCATGCTGGCCGAGCGGCCGATCGCCTCGCCGGCCATCTTCTCGCTGGCCGGCCTTAGGCCAAGCGAGACGGCCGTCATCGAGCGCACGGAGACGGAGGCGCGCGTGCACGAAGGCGTCAACACCACCGCCAACCATTGGCAGACGCCCGGCTGGACCGGCCACTCGCGCGGCTGCGACAGCGCCGGGCGCGCCCGGCAGATGCACAGCGTGTCGACGGCGCTCGATCCGAGCTTCCCGTGGCTGACGCGGCCGGTGCTCAACTGGAACACGCGCCTCGTCATGGTGGCGGACGCACGCCAAGGTCGCCTCGTAGCGCAAGGCTACGAGACGACCGGGCCGGCGACGATGCCGCTCGAGGTGACAGCCTGAGCGGCGCGCCGCCTAACGCGCGAGAACCTCCTTGGTCACGTCGAGGGCGTGCATGATCTCCTCCGGCGTGAATTCGCAGGTGAGGAAGAACCGCAGCCGCGCCGCGTTGACCGGCACGCCCGGCGACATGATCAGCGAGGTGTTGATGCCGCGCTCCAGAACCTTGGAGACGGCCTTCGCCGCGCGTGTCGTGGCACCGACCATCACCGGCAGCATGCCGATGCCGATAGAGCGGCCGGTGTCGAGACCGCGTGCCTTGGCTTCGCGCAGGAACAGCTTTCCGTTGCTGTGCAGCCTGGCGACACGGAACGGCTCGCGCTTGACGACGCGCAGGGCGGCGAGCGCCGCGGCCGTCATGCTCGGCGGCAGGCCGACCGAGAACACGAAGCCGGGAGCCGAGTAGCGCAGGGCGTCGATGAGCTCGCGGTTACCGGCAATGTAGCCGCCGCAGGACGCATATGCCTTGCTCAGGGTGCCCATCCAGATGTCGACCTTGTCGCCCGGAATGCCGGCATGCTCGGCAAGGCCGGCACCCGTCTTTCCGAGCACGCCGCAGCCGTGCGCGTCATCGACCATCAGCCAAGCGCCGTAGCGCTCCTTCAGCTCGATGACGCGGGCGAGGTCGGGGATGTCGCCTTCGGTCGAGTAGAGCCCCTCGATGACGACGAGGCAGTTCTTGTACTTGGCACGCTGCTCGCGCAGCACCTGCTCCAGCACGTCGAGCTTGTTGTGCTTGAAGGTCATGGTCTTGGCGCCCGACAGGCGCATGCCGACGACGGCGCTGTTGTGCACGAACTCGTCATGAATGATGAGGTCGTCGGCGGTCATGATGGTGCCGATCGTCGAAACGTTGGCGGCGTGGCCGCTGACGAACACCAGCGCGCCCTCGACGCCGATCGTGTCGGCAATCTCCTGCTCCAGCTCGCGGTGCAGCGGCGTGTCGCCGGAGACCATGCGGCTCGCGGAAACCGAGGTGCCATAGGCGTCGATGGCGGCCTTCGAGGCCTCGATCAGATCGGGGTGCCGGCTGAGGCCGAGGTAGTCGCACCAGGCGAAGTTGAGGACCGGCTTGCCGTCGATCAGCGTGTGGCGGCCTTGCGGGCCTTCGGTCGAGCGGAAGAACGGGTTCGCGATGCCCAGCATCTTGCCGAGCCCTTGATGATACGTGATCGACTTGTATTCCGGCAGCGACGAGAAAGGAGCGGCGACCATGTCGCGATCCATCCGCGCGCGCAGCTTGTTCAAAGTCTGTGGCATGATGTTCATGGCAGTCTCTCCAAATTTGCGCCACCGTCCCGGTGCGCCGTCGGCTCAAAACCTCGAATAGACACCTAGGTGAAAGTCGAAGCCGCCCGTCCACTCCGTGTCGGCTTGGACCTGGCTGTCGGCAGATTGATTGTCGGAGGTCGCGAGCACGCCGAAGCGGTCCTCGCGCGGAAGGCCACCGAACGGATGACCGGCAAACGGCGCCTGCTGTTCCGCAGCGCGGGTCGCATAGGGCGAACTACTCATGACACCTCTCCTTGGGTCGTCGCGCCCGATCACTCGTCGGTGCGAACCTGAGAGAGGTTTAGGAGAGGTCACGGGGTATGCGCTGTTCCGGCCGGAACACGCCGCGTACGAAAAGTGGGTCTCGCCCGCTTACGCTTACGCGGCCGTGCGTTTCTGCCCGGACCAGTCGACGCGCAGCGTCGAGAACATGACGACCGCGAGCATCACGAAGCCGGCGATGGCCCCGGCGAGCAACGCGTAGTCTTCCAGCTGCAGGATGAGATACAGTAGGCCGTAGAGCACAAAGAACACACCGGCCATGACCAGACCCTTGTTCATGCTCTCCTGCACGCGCCACACGTACACCGACAGCAATCCCCCCGTTGCAGTGGCCGCGATGAGGTAGGCCGACAGGAAGCCGATCTGCTCGGCGAGCGACAGGAGCAGCACGTAGAAGAAGATCATCGTCA